>NZ_JAJNRE010000040.1:0-12974 GCF_022228025.1 Halorhodospira sp. 9622
GTGATCAGAGGCAGGAACCTAAAGTGCTGTATCGACAGGCGCTTTTCCGCCACTGTTAGTGCTTTCTACGCCCTTTCTACGCTTTATCTGGGCTTCTGACTGTCTATGGACGTAAAAAAGCCCGCAGGACGCGGGCTTATCTCGGTGGGGTTTTCTACGCCGGTTCTACCGGCACGAGGAATTCGTGGCGCTGTACACGTACGTACAGCACCCCTGAAGGGGGGGATGTTTGATGGGGGCTCGGGGGTCTGGAGAAAGACCCCGGGAAGGTGTCAGCTCTTGCTAGAGGGCGATCTGGACTTGCGCCGATCCGAGCGCCGCTGCTCTTCATCCTCCAGCCGTGCAAGCGCCTGCTGAAGTGCTGAGGCGTTGACGTTAATGGAGATCCGCTCGTCATCACCGAGCAGATCGATCTCGACACCGCGCTCGCGCAGCACGCGCAGCATCGCCATCAACGTATCCGCCCGCATGGCCATCTCTAGCGTCTCGGTGCGCGCAATCGTCGACTTTGACACGTCAAGAAGATCGGCGAATTCCTGCTGGTTCAACCCAAGGGCGGCACGGCCCATGCGCATGGCCACGGCAAAGCGGACGGGGTTTTCACTCATGAGCTTGACGCCTCAACGACTTTGGTATGCACTATTAGTTCGTTACAAGAACTTTACTGAGGCCGGGCCATGCCCCGATGCAAACTCACACCGCGGATCGTCAGCACGGCCAGCGCCGACGGCAAGTCTAAAGTTGACCTCTTCGACACGGAAGTGCCTGGCTTGCTGCTGAAGGTGCTCGCCTCGGGGCGAAAGCGCTATTACACCCGGCAGCGCGGTGACGATGGCAAAACCCGAGAGCGCAAGCTCGCCGACGCCCGAGTGGTCTCGCTCAACCAGGCCCGGGATCTGGCCCGTCAGCGCCTGGCCTCGGCGTTCGTGCCAGCACCCTGCGAGCCCGCCCCGACTCTTCAGGCCTTCACCACTGATCAGCTGCTGCCCTACCTGCGCAGCTACAAGCGCTCCGTTCGCACCGACGAGATCCTGCTGCGCCGGCACATCCTCCCGCGCTTTGGCGATCAGCGGATGGATCAGATCGATCGCTACGACATCCAACGGTGGGTCCAGGATCTGGCCGCGACCTACCGTCCGGCCACCGTCAACCGCAACCTGATCATCCTGCGCTACGCGTACAACCTGGCCCGACGCTGGGAGGTAGCGGGCGTGACGGACAACCCGACCTCACAGATCGCGCAGCTGAAAACCGACAACAAGATCGAGCGGTTTCTAAGCGCCGAGGAACTCCAGCGCCTGCTCGCCGCCCTCGAGGGCAAGCAGAACCCGCACTTGGCTGGCATCGTCTCCATGCTCGCACTCACCGGTGCGCGCTGCAGTGAAGTCCTCCATGCCCGCTGGGCCGATATCGACCTGCTGCGTGGCGCATGGCGCATACCTCAGCCCAAGGCCACCGAGCGGCGTTACGTGCCGCTCTCGTCAGCGATGATCGAACTGCTCCAAAGCCTGGAGAGCTGTCAGCACAGCGCCTACCTGTTCCCGAACCCGAGAACCGGCCGTCCCTTTACCTCGATTTATAACGGCTGGAACCGCGCCCGTCATGAGGCCGGGCTGCCCGAAGTGCGCCTCCATGACCTGCGCCACTCCTTCGCTTCATTCCTGGTCAATTCCGGCCATAGCCTCTACGAGGTCCAGAAACTGCTCGGGCACACCAAGATCAAGACCACGGAACGCTATGCGCACCTGTCGAACGAACGCCTCCTCGAGGCCAGCAACGACGTCGGTCGGCTGATCTCCAGCGCCTCCCCCAACCAGCAGGAGCCCCGTCCATGAATACCTTTACGCTGCGCACCGCCGAGCGGAATCGTCTGCGGATCACCCTCGACCGACTCCACGGTGAACTCCTCGCCCTGCGCCTGGGCTTCGAGCCTGAGACGCCGGAAGGCTACGTTGCCGTGCACACCTGGCTCCAGGCCCAGGTGGATCGCCTCGCTGATCAGAGCACCTTCGAAATCCGCGAACAACTCCACGGCCTCGTGCTCCGGGCTCTGATCGACCCGCAGCTCGAGCATGCCCTGGAGGGGTGGCTGGATCTGATCGAGCCAGCGACCCCCGCGCCACTTCGATCGTTTCGGCGGATCGTCCGAGAGCCGGCACCGATGCCGACGCTGGAGGCATAGGGGATGAAACTGCGGGAGACAGACGGGCAGCCGGGTACGGCACTGGCTCCGGCCTCACCCTCCTCGGTGAGCCGGTCACCGGCCACGGTTTACCTGGCCTCCCTGGCCCCAGGAAGCCGGCGAGCCATGCGCCAGGCCCTGCGGGTGGTCGCCATGGAGCTGACCGGCTACGAGCTCGATATCCGGGAAGTACCGTGGCACGAGGTGCGCTATGAACACGCACAAGCCCTGCGATCACGCCTGGCCGAGCGCTATGCCCCAGCCAGTGCGAACAAGATCCTGGCCGCCCTGCGGGGAGTCTTGAAGGAAGCCTGGCGACTTGGCCTGATGGATGCCGAGAGCTATCGCCGGGCCGTGGACATCCAACCCGTCCGCGGTGAGCGGGTCTCGGTGGGGCGGGAGGTGACCGTCGGTGAGGCCGCTGCCATCCTCGAGGCATGCCGCCACCATGGCGGTGCCAACGGCGCAAGGGACGCGGCCGCCTTTGCGCTTTTGTATGGCGGTGGCCTGCGGCGTGCCGAGGTCGTAAGCCTTGAACTCGGTGACTTCGAGCCGAGTGAGACTCGACTGATCGTCCGCGGCAAGGGAAGGAAGGAGCGCTCCGTCTATCTGGATGAGGGCAGCGAGGCCGCCCTGGTGGAGTGGTTACGCCATCGCGGGGATGCGCCTGGCCCGCTCATTTGCCGCGTGTATCGGGGCGGAAGGATCGTGCATCGCCCCCTGACCGACTCGAGCCTCTACCGGGCAATCGATCGGCGCCGCAAGGAGGCCAAGGTCGCACCCTTCACGCCGCACGACCTGAGAAGGTCCTTTGGCGGCGATCTGCTCGATGCCGGCGCGGATCTGGCCACCGTCCAGCGGCTGATGGGCCATAGCAGCCCCCAGACCACCGCCGGCTACGATCGGCGTGGCGAACGCAGCAAACGCCAAGCCGTCAAGCTGCGGCATACGCCCTTCCGGCCGGCATCCTAATCGGTGGAGAAGACATCCTCCACGCACTCGGCATCGATAGCTCGATCGAACCACATCTCCAGCTCTCCGACCGCAGCACGCTCAACCCGGGGCCGTGACGCCTCTTTAGCCTCGGGACCGAACTTGCGCTCGATCAGGCGAAGCAGCGTCTTGGCAGCCGTTTGCTGGCTGCCCCGCTTCTCTCCGCGCTTCTCTCCTTGCTTGATCCACTCATCAGCTACCGTCATCACCAACTCCTCCGCTCGATCCGGCCGCGTCTGCTCCACAGCCCGACGCACGTCCCTCTCCTGAATGGAACCATACACCCTCGCAATGTACACCAGCAGCGGCTTCTCCAGCGGATGCCCCGGCGGCAGATCGCGCAATAGCTCGATGAGATCGTCTTGATCCAGGTTCTCGACAAACGCCCAGGCCAAAGCCCGGAACACCGCCCGGATCGCCGGATCCTGCGAGTACGACTCCCGGGGCTCACCCGGCTTGAGATGTCGAACCTGGTAACCGAAATCCCGCTGAAGCTCCAGGAGCTCCTCGTCGGCATCGATGCAATCAAACAGCGACAACGGCACCGACCACGCCGGCTTGCCATTGTAGATCACCAGCGGGATGATCGGCGGCAGGCTCCGATACCTTCCAGCGCGCCCTTCGGTGCTCTGTTCCGCATAGCGCTGCCAGATCCGCTGCAGGTAGCCAAGCAGCTGCACCGGTGTAGCCACATCCGGCTGAGACTTGTGCTCGATGAGCACGTAGAGAAAGATCGGGCGACCATCGCGCATCTGCGCCTCGAAGAGGCGATCGCTATGCGTCTCCCCCAGACTCGGGTCGACATAGCTGCCGGGAAGGGGCTTGGGAAGATCATCGGTGAGACGCTCCCGCACCTGATCAGGAAGACTCTCCCGTAACACCACCGCAGCCCGCTCCGGCGCTTCCAGGGTTGCCTTCAACAGGGCATCGTGCGCATTGTTCGGATGCTCGGCCATCTGCCTTCCTTCTCATCGGTCATGAATCGACCCGAACAGGCTACGGCATACGCCATTCCGGCCGGCATCCTAATCAGTGGAGAAGACATCCTCCACGCACTCGGCATCTAGGATCCGGTCAAGCCACATCTCCAGCTCTCCGACCGCGGCACGCTCAACTCGGGCCCGTGACGCCTTCTTGGCCTCGGGACCGAACTTGCGCTCGATCAGGCGAAGCAGGGTCTCGACCGCATGCTCCTGACGGCCCTCCTGACGGCCCTCCTGACGGCCCTTCTGAAGCCCCCGCTTTTCTCCGCGCTGTTCTCCGACTCGTTCAAAACTCGTCACGAACGGCATCTTGTACTCCTCCTCCAGCCGATGAGCCTCGGCGACGTACTCTGCATCCAGGTGTTCCGGCAGGTTGATGATCCAGTCCATGATCCGGATCAGCGCCCTGGTCTCGTCCTTGCTGTAACCCCGCTCCAGCAGAAGCCGCGTCAACTTCAGCTTTGCATCCTTGCGTCGATGAGGATCCCGCTCACCCTTGGCCGCCAGTTGCGCCATGACCACGCAGGCGAAGGGGTTAGGATCCGCCTCAAGCTCTGACCAGCGCTGGCGCCAATCCAGGAGCTTGGCGACTGGGAACGCGAATTCCAGTCGGCAACCGAGGCGTTCGTAGCGGTGGGTATCAGGCCGGAAGCTCGGCGACGTGTCGGTGAGCACCGCCACGCTGACGATATCCCGCCGGTAACGGTCATAGAGCCGGTAGTAATAGGTGAACATCCGCTCAGCGAACGCTCTCTCAGGCTCCCCCTGGACCTCAACGTGGAGCAGGATCCAGGCCGGCTCGCCATCATCGGCATAGACCTCAACGAGCTTGTCCGTATAGCGCCGCCCCGACTCAGCCTCACGGACGATCTGCTGGAGTTCCCCATCACGGAAGAGAAAGCCCTTCGACCAGTCGATGCGCTCATGGAGATGCGGGAAGAGCAGCGCCATGGCCTGCTCGAGGTAGTGCTCCAGCGCCTCCTTCCATGGCGAGTCCTGGTCGGCGTTGCCACCCCCGTCCTGCCCCGAGTCCTGCGTCATGCTTACCGACTCCCTCTCCACTGATCACCAGGATGGCCGGACGCCATTCCGGCCGGCATCCTAATCGGTGGAGAAGACATCCTCCACGCGCTCAGCATCGATAGCTCGGTCAAACCACATCTCCAGCTCTCCGATCGCAGCACGCTCAACCCGAGCCCGTGAGGCCTCTTTGGCCTCGGGACCGAACTTGCGCTCGATCAGGCGGAGCAGCGTCTCGACCGCATGCTCCTGACGACCCTCCTGACGGCCCTCCTGCCTCCAGTGCTCGTGCCACTTATCAACTCGCTCAGCCAACATCTCGTGTACCTCCTCCAGTTCCTGCGCTTGATCGATGAGCTCCCGATCCGGCTCCGGCACATGCTTGCGCCGCAGATAGACCCGACGGAACCAGGTCAGAAACGCTCTCCTTAGCCCTCGCTGCTCTGGTGCCTTCAGCCACTCGACGACCTGCGCAAGCACCTTGATCAGATCCTGCTCGTTACGACTATACTCGAGCCGGAACAAGGCGTGGACCAGGTTCTTGAGCTCCGTGCTCGTCTCCTGCTCCAGGATTTGACCCTCATCGAGCAGCAGATACTGCATCGACAACCGATACCGCTCCAGGCCACCCGGAACCCGCTCGATGAGCTCATCAACGTCCGTTGCCGCCGACCATCGCGGCTCGCCGTTGTAGAGCACCACCGGCAGGACCGGCGGCAGCAACCCCTTGTCGGTGAGCTTGCCCTGACGGGTCAGGTCCTGATAGAGCAGCGAGACGTAGGCCGGCATCCGCACGGCCATGTACGGATCGACGGTGCTCTGGAACTCCAGCAGGAGGTAAACATAGAGCCACTCCTCGCCCCAGCGTACCCGCCAGACCAGATCGTCGTGGCGCTCCCGGAGCTCATCGGCGACGTAGGAGGCGTTGACCTTCTCCAGGGTCGAGAGATCCAGCTCCTGGACCCAGTCCTCCCGGACGAAACCGGTGAGTAGGTCGCTGACCATCCGCCGATAGGAGAAGAGCATCTTGTAGGTGTTGTCGTTTTCCTGGGCCACCCTTAGCCTCGCTGCTTTCTGACGTTCAGACGCAACAGGGTAACGCATCCGCACGTGCTCCTCGTCAGACCGACCTCCCAGCCGATAACTCCCTAATCTGCCGCGTACACGTGAAACGACATTCTCGTACACAGTTAACCGACCCACCGACACCCCACTCAGAGCCTGCATCCTGATCACTTTTTGCTCACCCACTTTGCTCCTCGTCATGGGATCCGGCATCGCCGTGACAAAAAATCAAGGACCCGGCTGACCACCCCCTGGTGGCCCTTGGGGGGCCACCAGGGCGTCGGCCTCTCTTCTCTACACCTTGCCCAGCTCAGCGAGACTGGTGTAGCCCTCAGAGCTGACGATCACGTGATCAAGGACCCGGACCTCGACGAGTTCAAGCGCCTGACGGAGCCGATCGGTGATCCGCTCATCCGCCACCGACGGCTCCAGGTGCCCGCTGGGGTGGTTGTGCGCGAGGATCACGGCAGCAGCCCCATGCCGAAGGGCTTCCTTGACCACCTCCCGGGGATAGACCGCTGTGCCATCGATGGTCCCGCGGAAGAGCTCCTCCACACCGAGGATCCGGTGCTGGTTGTCGAGATAGACGATGCCAAAGACCTCATGGTCTCGGTCCAGCAGCCGGGTCTGCAGCGCCCGATACACCGACGCTGGTCCCCGCAGGATCCGGCCTTTGGCCAGGCGACGACGGGCCAGGCGCTGGGCCATATCGAGGAGCTCACTTTCCGTCACCGCCTCGGGGATGACGTAGGTGCCGGCCTGCTCGCCGGTCTGGAGTTTGGCGTGGATCATATCGAGTCCTCCTCCTTCAGGCAGCAAGCGGCACGCCACGACGCTCGGCGAGCTGCTCGGTCAGGTTCCAAAGGCCACGGTTGATCCGTACATCCTCGCCAACGCTGCGGATCGCCCGCGTCCGTGTCCTCCGCCCCCTTCGGGATCGACCCCGCAGGCCGCCCTTCAAGAGGTTTTCCTGGACACGGCTGAACACCGACCAGATGGTCCCCTCGGCGTCCTCCACACGCCGGGCCTCAAGGATTGCGTCGGGATCGACGGGGCTGAGCCGCTCCCAATCGTCGCCGTAGCGAAGGGCCAGGGCTTGGTGGGCGAAATCCTGCTCCTCGCCACGGCTGATCGGTGTGGTGCGAAAGGCTTCAACGCGCTCGGCGATACGCGGCAGATGACCGACGAGCTCCACGGAGTGTTCGTGGATCGAGTCAACCACATGCCGGCCATGGCGCACGCGCATGGCGCCAAGGGCTCCGGCCGGGGTGACCATGCCGTTGCTACAGACGAGCCGGAACAGCCCGAGCTCGAGCTGGAAGGCCGAGGTGCGGTCATGGGAGTTGGTCAGGACGAGTTCGGGGATACTATCCCCCACCTGGACCTGACGGCCTGGATCCTGGCGAAGGCGGATAAGATGCCGTGCCACAGGCTTGCGCTCCGGGTCTCGGCAAACCGTCTGCCGCGCATGGACCGGGTACCAGCCCTCCTGCTCAAGGGCCTCGACGACGTTGATGGTCGGCACGAAGCCGTATTGCTCGGAGACACCGGCATCCGGGGCCTCGGCGAAGATCGCGGGGGCTCGGCGGTGCAGAGCGTCATGGGTGAGAGCTTGATGAGACATGGTTACCTCCTGGAGATCGACAAAACGCCACCCACCGCCCCCGTCACCGGGGACAGTGGTGGCGAGAAGAGCTGAAAGTGGATGAGACAGACGACGCTCAAGGCGTCGTTGGCGATGACAGGCCGCTAGGCGCTGGATGAGGGTGGTTGGGATCCATTGCCTGAAGCCCTCGAGGTCCCGGCACCCGGTGAGGTGGACGGCTCCGTTGTTGCTGAACCCTCCTGCCCGGAGTCACTCACCGGAGTGCGGGTGGCCAGCCGCTCCGAGAGCTTTGTGGTGGTGGTGCTTTGAGCACTCCCGGAGGGTGCCGTCGGCTGGGTATGCGTCTGACCGGGGTAGAACTCCTCGGCGATCGCACCCCCCTCCTCCGGGGACTCTTCGAAGGCGCCATTGGCCAGGCCCTGCTTCGCAGCCCGATCCAACGCCTTCTGATCAAAGCCCATGGCCTCGCGCTCTTGCTGGAGCCGATCGGCTTCAGCGAGGGTCTCCTCCAGACTCCACCCTTCTCGCAAGGTGAGATCGACGTAGATCACCGGCCGACCGAAGGACTGGCGGGTGGATTTGCCACGGATGCGCAGTTCCAGGGGCAGACAGGTCAACCGCTTGCCGGAGACCGCCTGGAAGTAGTTGAGCCGGGCACTGAGCGTGCGGATCGAGTTGAAGCCTGAAGTGCGGAAGACGAAGGTGCCCAGCGGGTCCTCATCGCCGATGATCACATTGAGCCGCCCGTGCGGCTTGCAGCGCCCTCCCGCGGCCAGCTCGCAGCCATCGGGCGAGGGGCAAGGCAGCTCGACGAGCCCCTCGTTGGTGCGTCGACGACAGGTCTCCCCGTCCCCCATGCAAAGGGGGCGACCCTGATCTCGATCGAAGAGTGCGTACGAGGCACGTAGATTGAGGTTCGGCTCGCCGAAGAGCATCCGCACCGGCAAACGGCGCAGCTTCGACTCACCCTGCTGCTCGCGCAGCTGGGCATCGAGTGGGTGGGTCACCCACTCCCCGGCCGACTGGACCTGCGAGGTGAGCGTGAACTGATCATCCATCTGCGGTAATCGCTTACCATCGCGCTCGACGACGCGGCCGATGGTGATCCGCCCGAGGACGGGCGGTGTAATGGCAAGTCCTTTGATCATGTTGACCTCCTGAAAATAAGAAAGCCCGCTCAGCCCGTGCTCCCCGGGGGGAGCACGAGCCGAAGACGGGCTTGCCAGTGGATGGTGGTTGAGGGTGAATAGAGATTGCTGGGAGAGACTCAGTCCCGGATGGTGAACCGCCTCGAGCCGGGCACCTGCTGCTGGTAGGCCGCTACCAGGTCGGGGCAATCGGCCTGCAACGCCTTGGTATCGACCCTCTTACTTGGAGCGGATCGCTTCCATGTAACGGTGCCGGTCGGGAACACTGCCTTCTCCGCCTCGCCCATCGCCGCCTGGATCCGCTGCTTGAGCGACTCCTCGCGGCGACGTTGCTCGGCGATGGTCTCGCGCAGTCGCTGCAACTCGGCAAAGCTTCGGCCAAGCTCGGCATCCTCCTGGAGGTCGAGGGTTTGGCCCGACTGGCTCTCCGGGTAGAGCGCCTTCAGGGCCTGCCCGGCACTGTCGCTACCATCCGGCGGGGGCGGTGTATCGATCTCGACCAGGCGCCAGAACGCCTGCTCCAGGGCGATCAACCGATCGATGACAGCTTCATCCCGATCGATGCGATAGATCTCCAGGTTCTGTCCGCCGATCAACACGGCGACATCGGCCGCCTGCATCCCGGTGACAGCGAGCTGGTGCTGGACCTGCAGCTGAACGTGCTCCGGGACCCCGTCACGCCATCGCTTGGCCTCCCACGGTCCCGTTGTCTTCACCTCGAGGATCTGCACCTGAGGGTCGCCTACCACTTCACGATCAAGGTTGGCGATCATCCACGAGTGCTCCGGGTGCTGGAGGATCGCATTGACACGACGGACCTTGCGGCCCGTCACCTGGGCATAGGCATCGGCGACGGTCGGCTCCAACAGCTGCCCCCACCAGGCCGGGCTCTTCGGGTCCGCTGACTCGGATCCTGTCTCCCCTTGGCGGCCTGTCTTATCGAGCCAAAGCTCCAGGGGCGAACGATAAGGATGCAAACCGACCGCCGCTGCTGCGTCCGAGCCACCGATGCCACCTTGTCGGATGGCAAGCCAGGCCTGCCTATCCAAGTCGCGGGTCTCAACGAGACGATGCGCTTGACCCCAGCGCTCTGGTCCTCGGCTACGCTGGCGACAGCCCTCAATACGCACCACGCCTTCACTGGCTACCGTCATGGCGCACCTCCTCCCCGACACTGGAGCGAATCGGCAGCGTGAACCGGTATCCACAGGCCAGGCAGATGTGCGTATCAAGGACCGGCCCATCGAGCTGCCCACCGAGTCTTGCCCCACTCAAACTACCCGCAGTGGCACCAATGGCCGCACCGATCAGGGCGCCAGCGGCCGTGCCAATGGCCACTCCGGGTGGCCCGGCGACGATGCCTGCCGCTGCTCCGGTCTTACCACCCTGAAACGCACCAGCGACCCCAGAGGCGGCCCCGGCACTGCCACCAGCCACGGCACCAACCCGGCTGCCGAGCTGTCGCTCCACCACGTTCGCTGACTGACATCGCGGACATTCAGCCATTTTTTTCCTCCGTTCGAGCTTGAACACGGGCGAGCAGGAGACATTCCTGCCTCTGCTCACTCCGGTAATATGTGTTTCAAATCTGCTCGAATCGAAAGAACGACCAGTCGTGATGAAACCGGCCACGAAGTCCTACAGATTGGACAAGAGAATCATTTCGGACGGCCTGATCATGATGGTATGAACGTTTCTTATATTTTCTTTCTGGTTTCGCTTGGCTTTAGAGACTGATTCTCCGGGGACAGCCGTGCGTTTTCGGATGTTTTTTGTTCTGTTAGGCCTTGCTGCCATTAGGTTTTGGTAAGATCTATATTTAATAGGCCTCCAGCCAGCCCTGCTGCCCTGGATACTCAGCCAGCCCTGCTGCGTTGGATACCCAGCCAGCCCTAATGACCTAAATACCCAGCTAACCCAACCATTTATCCAGCCAGTCCTGCTGCCCTGGATACCCAGACAAGCCCCAACCAAGGCACTACCGCGGCACCGAGAACCTACTCCGCTCGAAAGCTCCGTCGTTTAGTGGCAAAAAGACATCCCTTAATCACCATCGACAAGCGGGCCCGCTGCTCAAGATCCCAAAAGGGATCAACTAGCCACTCGCCTACCTCATCAAAAACTCGTGATCGATCGAAACAACCGGGGTTCACCGCACATAAACCCCGGCTGTTTCTTTCACACTTAGGCAACTGCAACAGGAGACTACAATGAAACACCAACCTAGATATCATCGAAATAATCGTAACTGGCGGCTTTTCTACGAACCGTTTTACAAAGGACAACCCGTACTCTGCGATCATCACCACCATGGACCGCTCGTTGAGAACTTTCTTGAGCAAACCCAGACACTTCTACAGCGCACAAGAGACCAGAACGCAAAAAGCCTTGCCCTTCGCTTCGACCTTTACCTCCCCAACGAGGCACCCGGACTAACTGGCATCGACCAAGGAAGCGCGATTCTCAAAAACTTCTGGCACAACCTGGCACTGGAGTTTCGTAATGCCCAGCTTTCTCATCCACCAAAGCCTGAATACGCTTGGGCACGCGAGAGTGGGCCCACAGCAGGACGGACTCATTTCCACGTACTGCTAATCCTCGATGCCAACTCCATTCGAGCCTTGGGCACTCCAGCACCTAGCAACGATGCAACGTTTAGCGATTCAACCCTCGCGCACAGAATTATTCGCTCATGGCTCTCGGCTTTAGGAATGCCATCGACTGCGCAGTTAGGGCACTTGGTCAACTTTCAGAAAAACGAGCATACAAGAACGTTTTGTGCGCACTTCATTCATCGGGAGGATGATCACGCCTGGCAGCATCTATTCTACCTCGCCAGTTACCTATGCAAGGCTAATTCGAAGCCAGTAGGCCAAGGACTTCGAACCTTTGAAACCTCTCGGGTCTACCAAAGAGCAGCGCTTTAGAAAACCATAAAGGCTTTGGCCGCATGGGTTGTCAGCATTTTGTCTCGATTGGGTAAACGGGGGTGGTATATTTAGGATTGGGGCCTATATGCCACCCCCAGCTCCCCCTTTTAGAGCGCCACACAGCGCCTCTCACAGGCTTTCCCTTGAAACCCGAGTCCATGGGTGCATTTTTTATATAAAACGCTGAGATTGGCTGTGTGTTGCTTATAGAGGCATTTACGACTCTAACCCCTGGCGTTTTAGCTTCACCAACCAAACTTAGCTGACTTTGCTGCTTTTGATCAACTTTGTGGCGTATCTTTTTCGGGCACCGTAAGAGTTTCTTCAATCACGCATATTGGCGGGTATTTTTATTCGATTGGGTGAACCGGGGTTGAGCTGGATCAAGGAAGAGAGATTTTGGCCAACCCCGCCTCACCTTTTATTAGGCATGCAGAGCGCCTATGAGAGGCTTTTTATTCGAAGCAACACGATGAGCCGAGCAGATACAGAAAACCCCTGACAGCGCCTATGTGTGGCTGTGAAAGGCATTCATGATGGCGACATTCAGGATTTCAAGACCTGAAACCGCTTAGAACATTTTTACTTCCTTGGGAGCAGAGGGATTTAGACCCGGTATTGGCGATTCTCTATTAACCACACAACGCTCTTCTCAGAAGATTCCATCGCTGATTAGTGGGGTTGCATGGAAAGGAAAGGGAAAAACGCTCACACAAGCTCTGCGGCGCTCAGAATGGCATTCTCGAGCCAGACCAACAAAATTTACGACACCTCGGCTATAAAAGCATGGTTGGCTAAAGGTCCAAACAGAAATAGGTAGAGCCGAAGCACGGGGAACTCCGGCTTAGGCCAATCCTAGGCCCCACTAGGATCTGCGCCCGAATCAACGGAACAGGTAACTAACCCCAAGATCGATAGAGAAATCACTGTAATCAAGCTCCGCGTTGTCCAAAAAGTCCTCAGAGCCGTAGCCTTTTACCGAGCCTTCCAGGCGCATAACAATGGGTAGCTGAAACGATCCGTACTCCACTCCGAGGCCTAGATGGG
>NZ_JAJNRE010000041.1:0-11024 GCF_022228025.1 Halorhodospira sp. 9622
GGCTGCACCTGGGCCATTACCACGGCGTGCTCAAGAACTGGGTGCGCCTGCAGAACGAGTACGAGTGTTTCTTCTTCGTGGCCGACTGGCACGCCCTGACCACCCACTACGAGAGCCCCTGGGTGGTCGGGGACAATGTCTGGGACATGGTGATCGATTGGCTGGCCTGCGGCGTCAACCCCAAGCTGGCGCGGCTGTTCATCCAGTCCCGGGTGCCCGAGCACGCTGAGCTCCACCTGCTGCTGTCGATGATGACCCCCCTCGGCTGGCTCGAGCGGGTGCCCACGTTCCGCGACCAGCAGGAGCAGCTGAGCGACCGGGACCTGTCCACCTACGGCTTCCTCGGGTATCCGCTGCTGCAGTCGGCGGACGTGCTCATCTACAAGGCCACCGAGGTGCCGGTGGGCGAGGACCAGGTGGCCCACCTGGAACTTACCCGCGAGGTGGCCCGCCGCTTCAACCACCTCTACGGCGTCGAGCCGGATTTCGAGCAGAAGGCCCAGGAGGCGGCGCGCAAGATGGGCAAGAAGAATGCGCGCCTCTACCACGACCTGCGCCGTCGCTATCAGCAGGAGGGTGACCGCGAGGCCCTGGAGGTGGCGCACGCCCTGCTGGAGGGGCAGCCGAACATCACCGTCGCCGACCGCGAGCGGCTCTTCGGCTACCTCGACGGCACCACCCGGGAACTGTTGCCCGAGCCCGAGGTGCTGTTGACGCCGACCGCGAAGATGCCCGGCCTCGATGGCCGCAAGATGTCCAAGTCCTACGACAACACCATCGGCCTGCGCGAGCCCACCGACGACGTCGTCCGCAAGCTGCGCACCATGCCGACGGACCCGGCGCGGGTGCGTCGTAACGACCCCGGCGATCCGCAGAAGTGCCCGGTGTGGGACTTCCATCAGGTCTACTCCGACGAGTCGACCCGCGCGTGGGTCCAAGAGGGGTGCACCACCGCCGGGATCGGTTGCCTGGAGTGCAAGCGCTGCATCATCGACGCCGTTGAGGCCGAGCTGTCGCCGATCCGCGAGCGGGCCCGACAGTACGAGGAAGATCCGGAGCATGTGCGCTCGATCATCGTTGACGGCTGTGAGCAGGCCCGCGAGGAGGCCCGCGAGACCCTTGGCGAGGTGCGCAGCGCCATGGGCCTGGAGTACCGGTGACGGAGACCGCCGCCGGGCAGGCGTCCGCTGACGAGCCGGCGGGCGGCGGTGAGCCGGTGGCCCGCGTCGGTGACGAGGCGCTGCGACGGCTGCCGGACGATCTCTACATCCCCCCGGACGCGCTCGAGGTCTTCCTCGAGGCGTTCGAGGGGCCGCTGGATCTGCTGCTCTACCTGATCCGGCGGCAGAATCTCGACATCCTCGACATCCCCATCGCCGAGATCACCCGGCAGTACATGGAGTACGTCGAGCTCATGCGCGAGATGCGTCTGGAGCTGGCCGCCGAGTACCTGGTGATGGCCGCCATGCTCGCCGAGATCAAGTCGCGCATGCTGCTGCCGCGGCCCGCGGCGGCCGACGACGAGGAGGACGAGGACCACGATCCGCGGGCCGAACTGATCCGCCGGCTGCAGGAGTACGAGCGTTTCAAGAAGGTGGCCGAGCAGATCGACGAACTCCCCCGCGTGGGGCGGGATATCTTCCCGGCCGCCGCCGACGCACCGGAGTGCCGGCCCCGGGCGCAGGCACCGGAAGTCAGCCTGCGCGAGCTGCTGCTGGCCCTTTCAGAGGTCATGCGCCGGGCGCAGCTGAATGAGAGCCACCACGTCGAGCGCGAGACGATCAGCATCCGCGAGCGGATGAGCGAGACCCTGAGCGGGCTCAGCGAGGAGCGTTACACGCCCTTCCAGGAGCTGTTCCGGGTGGAGGAGGGGCGGACCGGGGTCGTGGTGACCTTCCTGGCGCTGCTCGAGCTGGTGCGCGAGTCCATGGTGGAGCTGGTCCAGGCCGACGCCTTTGCCCCGATCTACATCCGCGCACGATGAATATGCCACCACTCAAGCACATCATCGAGGCGGCGCTGCTGGCCGCCGGCGAGGCGCTGACCTTCGAACGCATCCAGGGCCTGTTCGATGCCGACCGGGCGCCGAGCCGTGACGACATCCGCCGGGCCGTGGCCGAGCTGTCGGCGGACTACCAGGGGCGCGGGATCGAGATCCGCGAGGTGGCCGGCGGCTACCGCATCCAGGTCGGTGCCGACATGGCCCCGTGGGTCTCGCGGCTCTGGGAGGAGAAGCCGGCACGCTATTCGCGGGCCGTCCTCGAGACGCTGGCCCTGATTGCCTACCGGCAGCCGATCACCCGCGGGGAGATCGAGCAGGTGCGCGGGGTCAGCGTCAGTACTTCGATCATCCGCACGCTCGAGGAGCGTGGCTGGATCCGCGTGGTGGGCCGGCGCGACGTGCCGGGGCGCCCGGCGATGTACGCCACCACCCGCGGGTTTCTTGAGCACTTCAACCTGCGCGGGCTGGATCAGCTGCCGGATCTGGCCACGCTGCAGGATCCGGATCAGGCGCATCTGGAGCTGGATCTGCGCCTGCCCGACGAGGCCGAGGGCGATCCGGCAACCAGCGACGACGAACAGGGGGCGACCCGTGACGAGTGACGGTGGGAATCAGCCTGCGGGCGAGAAACTGCAGAAGGTACTGGCGCGCGCCGGGCTGGGCTCGCGCCGCGAGATGGAGGCGGCCATCCAGGCCGGGCGCGTGCGCATCGAGGGACGCGTGGCGAAGCTGGGCGATCGCGCGCAGCCCCGTGACCACGTGGAGCTGGACGGGCAGACGGTGCAGCGGGTCCATCGCGAGCCGCCGCGGCGGGTGCTGCTCTATAACAAGCCCGAGGGCGAAGTGACCACCCGCTCCGACCCCGAGGGCCGATCAACAGTCTTCGAGCGGCTGCCGCGCACGCCCGGGCGGTGGATCGCCGTCGGGCGGCTGGATATCAACAGCCAGGGGCTGTTGCTGTTCACCAACGATGGCGAACTCGCCAACGCCCTGATGCATCCCTCCACGGGGGTTGAGCGGGAGTACGCCTGCCGGATCCACGGCGAGGTGACCGAGGAGATGGTCCACCGCTTGGTGGGTGGGGTCGAACTCGAGGACGGCCCCGCCCACTTCGAGGTGGTGGAGTCGGCCATGCCGGTGGACGAGCCGCAGGAGGGCGCTAACGCGTGGTTCCACGTTATCGTCACCGAGGGGCGCCGCCGCGAGGTCCGCCGGCTCTGGGAGTCCCAAGGGGTGACGGTCAGCCGTCTGATCCGCGTGCGCTACGGGCCCGTGGTGATGCCCCGGGATCTGCGCCGCGGCCAGCTGCACGAGCTGGACGAGGCCAACAAGCGCGAACTCTACGAGCACGTGGGCCTGACCCCGCCGGAGCCGGTCAGGCGGACGGCGCCCCAGCGCCGCCGGCGGCGTGGGCGCAAGCGGCGCTGAGCGGGCAGTCGGCACAGCGCGGCGTGGGGCGGCAGGTGTCCTTGCCCAGCGCCACGATCTGGGCATGCAGCTCGTTGAAGGCTGCGGTGTCCGGCCCCAGCGCCGCCTCGACACCCGCCCGTAGCCGTTCGTAGCCCTCGTCGCCCTGAATCCAGCCCAGGCGCTGGAGGATGCGCCGGGTGTAGGCGTCGATGACGAACACCGGGCGGTGGAAGGCGTAGAGCAGGATGTCGTCGGCGGTCTCGCGGCCGACGCCGTTGACCGCCAGCAGCTTCTCGCGCAGCGCCTCGGTGCGCCGTAGCTGCATGCCCTCCATGCAGCCCTCCTGCAGGTAGGCGATGCACAGGTTGCGCAGCCGGCGGGTTTTGACGTTGAAGTAGCCTGCCGGCCGGATCGCCTCGGCCACCTCGTCGCCCTCGGCCTCGATCAGGGCCACGGGATCGAGCAGCCCCGCGCCACGGAGCTGCTCCATGGCGCGCTCGACATTGCTCCAGGCGGTGTTCTGGGTCAGCACGGCCCCGACCAGTACCTCGAAGGCGGTTTCTGCCGGCCACCAGTGCTGTTCACCGTGGTGGGCGACCAGCTGCTCAAGCAGCCAGCGTAGCCGCTCACCGGTCAGGCCGGGGTGGGGGCGCGGCGAGGGCGCGCTCACGCCGGTGCCGGCTCGACGCTCAGCGCCTGACCGTGGTGGCTGCGCCCGTCGGGCCCGAGCAGGCGCAGGAAGGCGCCGGCCACCTGCTGCGGCTGGGTCAGGTCGAGGGGGTTCTCGAAGGGGAAATCCTTCTGCCTCAGCCCGGTGGCGACAATGCCCGGGTCGAGGGTGTTGACGCAGACGCTCGTCGTCTCGGCCAGCTCCGCGGCGAGCACCCGCATCAGGCCCTCGAGCCCGGCATTGGAGACGGCGTAGGCGCCTCCGTAGGCTTTGTGGCCATTCCGGCCGCTGGCATCGCTGGTGAACACGATGCTGCCCCGGTCGGACTCGCGCAGCAGCGGCAGGCACGCTTGAGTGAGCATGAAGGCGGCGTTGAGGTTGACCTGGAGGGTCTTGTACCACGTCTCCATGTCGTAGAGTTCGACGGGCGCCGGTTTGCCCATGGTGGCCGCGGCGTGGAGCAGGCCATCGAGGCGGCCGAGGCCCTCGCGGATACGCTGCGCGACCTCGGGGAAGTTGTCGAAGGTGGCGCCCTCGAGGTTCATGGGGTAGATCGCCGGTTCTGGGTGGTTGTCCTCGACGATGCGGTCGTAGAGGCTCTCGAGCGCCTTGAGGTCCTTGTCGAGGATGACAACCGTGGCGCCGGCGGCGGCGAGCCGGCGGCAGACGGCGCTGCCGATACCGCCAGTGGCGCCGGTGACCAGGATGACGCGCCCGTCGAAGGCGTCTTCGGCGGGCTGGTAGTCGGCGGAGATCAACGCTTGTTCGGCCACGGTTATCCCCTGATGGTGGTGAACGACGGGAAACGCCGTACCTTACCCAGCGCTCCGGTAGCGAGCAAGGTAGGCCGGGCGGGGTTGCCTGTAGCCATTGCCTCGGGCGTATTCCCCGCCGTCGCTCCCTGTGTCAGGCCCCCGGGCCGGATCGGCGGACGCGCCCCTGCGGGGTTCCCTGTGCTGCTCGCCCGCGCAGGGCCTCGCGCAAAGGAACGGCGCTGGCGCGCCGTTCTGCGCTGCGCGCTGACCAACGCGAACCAGGAAAGGTTCGCGCTGGCCCCCTGCTTGGGCTGCGCTGCTCGGCGCGTCCGCAAGGATCCGGCCCGGGGGGCTGACACAGGGGAGGTCCATCGAGCCCTCCGAGGCAGCGGCGCCTCTCCTCAGGCAGGCGTGCCCCGGGGGTCTGTCTCCACTGCGAAGCACTTCGCCTCGGCAGCCACCAACTCCTTGGCGGCAAGCATCCGCACCGGCGGACTGGCTTGGCCAAGGGACTCATAGAGAGCCCGGCACTCCGGGACGTAATGACGCGCAAAGGCCAGATCGTGATCAGCAATGGAGGCAAGGTTGCTGGCCAGGTCGGCGCACTTGATGGTCTGAACCCAGCCCGGTGCCTGGCGCAACTGCTTAACGGCGCGGGCCTTGCGCTGGTCGCGGGGCTCGCCCTCCTCGATCGCGGCGCAGGTCAGCCACATCACCCCGGAGCGAACACGCTCTCCAAACTGGGCGCAGAGCATTCCGGGCTCTAGGCCGGAGTCCTCGACAGCATCATGAAGCCAGGCTGTGATCAGTGCGTCGGTCTCCTCCGTACCGAGCCGGGTCAAGGCCGCCACCTCCGCAAGGTGCTTCCAGTAAGGCTCGCCGGTATAACGCCGACGTTGATCGCGGTGAATGTACATGGCGAGGGTGATGGCTTCGTAGAGGCGTTGCTCGTCGCGGGCCGATGGCTGCTGCGAATCGGTCATGGGCCTGCTCTCGCGGTCTATGGTGGCCGACGGGGTCGCGTTTGCTGCATCTACTTTACCGGTTTCACGACCTGCTGCCCATGCAAGGGCGTAGGAGCCGGGAGGGGCTCGGCAGCTAAGCGTTGTTTGCTCCTATCGCCGTCGACGCCGGCAGTCGCCCCTGTGTCAGGCCCCCGGGCCGGATCCTTGCGGACGCGCCGAGCAGCGCAGCCCAAGCAGGGGGCCAGCGCGAACCTTTCCTGGTTCGCGTTGGTCAGCGCGCAGCGCAGAACGGCGCGCCAGCGCCGTTCCTTTGCGCGCGGCCCTGCGCGGGCGAGCAGCACAGGGAACCCCGCAGGGGCGCGTCCGCCGATCCGGCCCGGGGGCCTGAAACAGGGAGCGACGGGGGCCTGAAACAGGGAGCGACGGGGGGCTGAAACAGGGGGCGACGGCGGGGGGCCCGCCTTAGGCTACAGCCGCCCCCGCCAGGCGACCCACACCTTGCGCAGCGGCGTCAGCGTCAGCCGGCCGCGGATCAGCTCCGCCGGCCCGCGGCGACGGATCTCCAGGAGCAGGGCCTGATGCAGCGCGGCGTACGCCGTCACCGGGCGTAGCGCACGCGCCGCGGCGCGGTCCGTCGGCGCCCGCCGGCCCGCGGCCGAGAACAGCGGCTCGATGGCCCCGGCCTGGGCGTCCAGCGCCCGGAGCAGCGAGGGCAGGGCCGTCCCATCGGCTTGGAGCAGTGCTCCCTCCGCCGGCACTCCGGCCCCGCGCAGGGTCTCCCGGGGTAGGTCGCTGTCGCCGTAACGGGCGGCCAGCCCCTGCAGACGCAGGCTGCGGGTCAATGCGATGGCGCTGCCCAGTGCCGTCGCGTACCCGGTGGCCGAGTCGTCGCCGACCAGAACCCGGGCGGCCAGGCGTAGCGGGGCCGCGGCGTGGCGCTCGGTCAGCTCGCGCTGCTCGGCGAAGGTGTCGGGCCGGTCGCCGTCCAGGGTGCGGTCGGCCTCATCGAGCACGGCGCGCAGCTCCGCGCCCGGCAGCTGGTCATCGTGGACCGCTGCGGCCAGGGGGGCGGCCAGTGGGTGCTCGCCGCCCCCTTCGAGGATCCGCGCCAGCTCGGTGCGCCACCAATGCAGCTTGGCCCGGGCCACGTCGGGCTCCTGAGTGCTCAGCGGGATGCGCCGGATCTCACTGGTGAACGCCGCAATCGCCTGCAGCGGCCGGCGCTGCTGCTCCGGTGCCAGGCGCAGGGCGTAGTCCAGGCTGGAGCCCGGCGGGGCCGTCCGGGCCAACAGGTCGTCGGGGATGGCGGGTGCGGGCATGGCGCGGTTTCAGACAGCGGAGCGGTCGAGTCTGGCGCCTGCTTCGGGCTCAAGCCAACCCAGCAGCTCCGCGGGTTGGCGGATCAGCCCGTGGGCGCCCCACAGGGCCGGGCGGTCGCCGGCGTGCAGATAGCCGAATAGGGCCACCAGCCCGCGGGCGCCGGCGGCCACCGCCGCGTCGATATCCCGGCGGGCATCGCCCAGGCTCCAGCACGCCTCGGGGGCGCAGCCCAGCGTGGCGGCGGCGTGCCGGATCGGGTCGGGGTGGGGCTTGGCCCGGTCCAGCGTGTCGCCGCAGACCACCGCCCCGGCGCGCGTGTCCAGTGCCAGGCGCTCGAGCAGCGGTTCGGTGAGGTGCGTCGGTTTGTTGGTCACGATACCCCAGGGGATGTCCTGCCCCTCGAGGGTGTCGAGCACCGCGGCCATGCCCGGGAAGAGCCGGCTCTCATCGGCGATGCGGGCCCGGTAGCGCCGGACCAGCTCCTGCTCGAGGGCCACCGCGTGCGGGTCGCTTGGGGGTACCGAGAAGGCGTGGCTGACCATGATCCGTGCGCCGTGGGAGACCGTGGTCTGCAGCGCACCCGTCGGCGCTGGCGGCCGCCCCGCCTCGGCGAGCAGCTCCTGGACGCAGGCGATCAGATCCGGTGCCGTGTCGACCAGGGTTCCGTCGAGATCGAAGAGGACGCCGCGCCGCGTGTTCATCAATGCTTGCGCAGGTGGGCGAAGTAGTTCACCGAGGTGTCCTGCTTCAGCCACGCCGTGCGGGTGAATGGGTTGTAGCCCAGCCCCGTGACCTCCTGGAGTACCAGCCCTTGGGGGCGCCCCCAGCGGGTCAGCTCCGAGGGGCGCACGAAGCGCTCATGCTGGTGCGTGCCCCGGGGCAGCAGACCGAGGATGTATTCGGCGCCGACGATGGCCAGGGCGTAGGTACGCAGGGTGCGGTTGATGGTCGAGAAGCAGGCATCGCCGCCGTCGCGCAGTAGCGTGGCGATGGCGGCCACCACCGACTCCGGGCGCGGGGTGTGTTCGATCATCTCCATGCAGACCACGGCGTCGAAGGGTTCGACCTCCCCGCGCTGCGCCTCCTCGGCCAGTTCTTCCACCGTGCACTGGCGGTAGTCGACGCCGGTGATCTCCGCCTCCAGCGCGTGCAGCTTGGCGGTCTGCAGTGCCTGGCGGGCTGTGTCGATGCCGAGTACCTGGGCGCCGCGGCGCGCCATGGCCTCGGCCAGCAGGCCGCCGCCGGCGCCGACATCGAGGATGCGCTTGCCGGCCAGCCCGTCGAGCCGTGCCTCCAGCCACTCCAGGCGCACCGGGTTGATGTCGTGCAGGGCCCGCTGGCTGCCGTCCGGCTCCCACCAGTCGCCGGTGGCATCGAACTGCGCTGTTTCGCGGGTGTCCTCGTTGCGCTCGCTGCCCGGGTCGGCCTGGTTCATGGGCTGCCCTCCGTTACCGTTGGCCCTCACTGAGCCCGCTCCGCTGCGATCCGTTCCCGCCACTGCTCGGCCCGGGCAATGGTCTCGGCCGGGTCCAGCGTGGTCAGCTGCCCGTCGCGCACGCGGGGCTCGCCGGCCACCCAGACGTCGGTGACGTGCTGGCGGTTGGCGGCGTAGACCAGCTGCGAGAGGGGGTTGTAGATCGGGTGCTGGTTGAGATCGGCCAGCGAGATGGCGGTCAGGTCCGCCGACTTGCCGGGTTCGATGGAGCCGATCTCCTCCTCCAGGCCGAAGGCGCGCGCGGCGTTGATGGTCACCATGGCCAGCGCCTGCTCGGCGGGCAGGGCGGCGGCATCGCCGGAGACCGCCTTGGCCAGCAGGGCGGCGGTGCGCATCTCGCCGATGAGGTCGAGGTCGTTGTTGCTGGCCACACCGTCGGTGCCCAGGGCGACGTTGACACCGGCGCGGGTCAGTGCGGCTGCCGGGCAGAAGCCGCTGGCCAGTTTCAGGTTGGCCTCCGGGCAGTGCAGCACGTGCGCGCCGGCGGCGGCCAGGCGTTCGATCTCGGTCTGCTCGAGCTGTGTGGCGTGCACGGCGAGCAGCCGCGGTGAGACCAGGCCGACCTCCTCGAGGCGCTGCAGGGGGCGCTTGCCGGTTTCGCGCAGGCTCTGCTGGACCTCGTCCGCGGTCTCCTGGACGTGGATGTGTACGGGAACATCCAGGCGCTCGGCGTGCTCGCCGATCCGCCCCAGGAATCCGTCATCCACGGTGTAGGGCGAGTGGGGCGCGAACAGGGTGCGCACCAGCGGCTCGTCGCGGAAACGCTCGTGCAGCGCCAGGCCCTTTTCCAGGTACTCGTCCAGGCTCTGCGCGTAGCCGCTGGGTACGCCGATGACGATCATCCCGAGCTGGGCACGCATGCCCACCTGACGGGCGGCCTCGCCGGTCACCTCGGGGTAGAAGTACATGTCGTTAAAGCAGGTCACCCCGCCGCGGAGCATCTCGCCCATCGCCAGGGTGCTGCCGTCGCGCACGAAGGCCTCGCTGACCCAGCGCTGCTCGGCCGGCCAGATGTGCTCGGTGAGCCAGGTCATCAACGGCAGGTCGTCGGCCATGCCGCGCAGCAGGGTCATCGCGGTGTGCGTATGGGCGTTGATCAGCCCGGGGATGAGGACGTGCTCGCCGAGATCGTGCTGGGTATCCGCCCGGTAGCTCCCGCGCAGCTCGTCGTTGCCGGCGACGGCTACGATACGTCCGTCGCGGATGGCGACCCCGTGGTCCTCGAGCACGCTGCCGCTCGGCTCGACCGGGATGACCCAGCGGGCGTGGATCAGAGTGTCGACACGTTCCATAATACGCTCCGTTTTTGCTGCAGCGAGGGTACCACGACTTGAATACCGCCTCCCACGACACGGTCCGGGCGCTGGAGTGGCGCGACGAGGGGCTCTATCTGCTCGATCAGCGTCTGCTGCCCGGTCAGGAACAGTACGTCTGCTGCACCGACGCTGCGGCCGTCGCCCAGGCGATCACCGACATGGTGGTGCGTGGCGCGCCGGCGATCGGTGTGGCCGCCGGCTATGGTGCGGCCCTGGCCGGTGCTGCGGCTTGGCGAACCCACGGCGCCGGGTGGCAGGCTGGTATGGCCGAGGATATGGACACCCTGCGCCGCTCGCGGCCGACGGCCGTCAACCTCGCCTGGGCCCTGGCGCGCATGGAGACCTGCGCCTCGCGGCTGTCGGAGGACGAGGATCCGGCGTCGGCCCTGCTTGCCGAGGCCCACGCCATCCACGCCGAGGATGTTGCAGCCAACCAGCGCATGGGCCGCTCCGGCGCCGGGCTGATCCAGCCGGGCAGCGGGGTGCTCACCCACTGCAATACCGGCTCGCTGGCCACTGGCGGGTTGGGCACGGCGCTGGGCGTGATCCGCACCGCCTGGGCGGATGGCCGAATCGAGCGCGTCTTCGCCGACGAGACCCGGCCGTGGCTGCAGGGGGCTCGGTTGACCGCCTGGGAGTTGGCCGCCGACGGCATCCCGGTGGAGCTGCTGGCCGACGGCGCCGCGGCTGCCCTGATGCGCACCGGACAGGTGCACTGGGCGATCGTCGGTGCCGATCGCATTGCAGCCAACGGGGACGTGGCCAACAAGATCGGCACCTACGCCGTGGCCCTGGCGGCGCGCCAGCACGGGGTGCGATTCATGGTGGTGGCTCCCACCTCGACCATCGATCCGGAGACGGCCACCGGTGAGCAGATCCCCATCGAGACGCGGGACGCCCGGGAGGTCCTGTACGCCGGCGGCCAGCGGGTCGCGCCGAAGGCCGAAGGGGTCGGCGCCTGGAATCCGGTCTTCGATGTCACGCCGGCGGAGCTGGTGGATGTCATCGTCACCGAGCGCGGTGTGGTCCATCAGCCGGATGCCGACGGCATCGCCCGCCTGCTCGAGGGCGCTGGCTGAGTCGTCGAAGCG
>NZ_JAJNRE010000042.1:0-10850 GCF_022228025.1 Halorhodospira sp. 9622
GTGGGGATCCTCGTCGGCGGCGGGCTGGCGCTCTACGACTGGCGGCCCGCACAAACGGATCCGCCGGTGACCGGCCCGGAAAACGGCGAGGTTCAGGAGTTCCGGCTGGCGATCGACGCCGAACGAAGACTGGAGGGGGTACGGTTCCAGGTCGAGGTTCCTGAGGGATTCGAGCTGGAAGGCCATCCGTCGCAGCGACGGGTCAGCTGGGAAGGTGATCTGGAACCGGGCGCCAACCGTCTGACGCTGCCGGTGCGCGGTATACCGGGGGCCGAGGTCGAGCAGGGAGAGTTGGTGACCCGCATCGAGCACGAGGGTCGGTCCCAGGAGCTGCGCCTGCCGGTCACCCTCGTCCAACCACATGAGCGCGAGTCCTGAAATGCGTCACCCAAGACTGGACGAGTTGAGCTGAAGGAGGAGGCAACGATGAGGACCAAGCCGAGAAACGCGAGTCGCCGGTTAGGCTACTTGCTTGTGCCGGTGGGGCTGTTGATCGCCTCGCTGAGCGTGCCGGTGGCCGCCGAGGAGGTCGAGGCCCAGGATGAGGTCGCCGCTGACGCCGGGGAGACCGTGTCCGAGGGCGAGACGCTACGGGATGCCACCATGCGCCGGCTCGACGACGACGCGACCGAGGAGGAGGTGGCGCAGGAGATCGAGTTGCCGGAGCAGGCGGCCGACCGGGCCCGGGAGCGTGCGGCCGAAGGCCTGGAGACGGCCAATGAGGCGCGCGAAGGCGGCCGGGAGTTCGGCCAGGAACGCGCCGAGGAGGCCCGCAGTCAGGGACAGGAGCGCGGGGAGCAAGCCCGTGCAGCCGGCCAGGAGCGAGGCGAGGAGGCCCGTGAAGCCGCTAGGGAACAGGCTGAGCAGGCACGCCAGCAGGCTGAAGAGGCCCGGGAGCAGGGCCGTTCGGTCCAAGACGACGCCCGTGAGGGCCGGGAGCGGGCCGAAGAAGCCCGGGAAGGCAATCGGCCGGAGGGTACACCGGCGAACTAGGCAGGCCGGAGCCCGGTGAGGGGGTGCTGGAACAATCGGCGCCTCCCCACAAAAAAGGGCCGCGGAACGTCCCCGTTCCGCGGCCCTTTCGGTGTTTGGTCGGGGCGGCAGGATTTGAACCTGCGACCCCCTGCACCCCATGCAGGTGCGCTACCAGACTGCGCCACGCCCCGACTCAGGCCGCAAAGTATACGGATCGAGACCGCGGCGCACAAGGGATCAGCGCTTGAGGATGTTGAGCACGCCCTCGAGCTCGATGCGCATCTGCCGGATGATCTGCTGGCTCTGGGCCACGTCCTCGCGCTCTTCGCCGCTCTCGAGCTTTTGGCGGGCACCGCCGATGGTGAAACCCTCCTCGTAGAGCAGGGCGCGGATGCGGCGGATCAGTATGACATCGTGACGCTGGTAGTAGCGCCGGTTACCGCGGCGCTTGACCGGTCTCAGCTGGGGAAACTCCTGCTCCCAGTAGCGCAGGACGTGGGGCTTGACCGCACACAGCTGGCTAACCTCGCCGATGGTGAAGTACCGCTTCGACGGGATCGGCGGCAGTTCGCCATCACTGCTCTTCTCGGGTTCCGGCATAGCTCTCGACGCGGCTCTTGAGCTTCTGGCCGGGGCGGAAGGTCACCACGCGCCGGGCGGAAATGGGGATCTCTTCCCCGGTCTTGGGGTTGCGGCCAGGCCGCTCGTTCTTGTCGCGCAGCTCGAAGTTGCCGAAGCTCGAGAGCTTGACCGGCTCGCCGTTTTCGAGGGCGGTGCGGATCTCCTCGAAGAAGAGTTCGACCAGCTCCTTGGCCTCCCGCTTGTTCAGGCCGACCTCTTCGAAGAGCCGCTCGGCCATATCCGCCTTGGTCAGCGACATCTTACTCCCCTCTCAGGCTCGCTCCGAACTGTTGCTGCAGGCGGGAAACCACCCCCGCCATGACGTCATCAACGTCGCGATCCGTAAGCGTGCGCGAATAATCCTGTAAAATCAAGCCCATGGCAACGCTTTTCTGGCCTTCAGGGACCCCTTTGCCCCGGTAGACGTCGAACAGTCGGCTGCCGACGGCGTACGTCCCGGCCGCATCGCGGGCGGTGCGAAGCAACGCCCCGGCGGGCACGTTATCGTCGACGAGTACCGCCAGGTCACGCCGGATCGACGGATACCGCGAGATGGGCTGGAAACGCGGCAGCGCGGCGCGGCTGAGCGCCTCAAGCGTGATCTCGAAGAGCACGGGGGCGCCGTGGAGCTCCAAGGCGTCGGCGTGCTCCGGGTGCAGGGTCCCGAGCCAGCCGACCGGGCTGTCGTCACGCAGGATCCGCGCGCACTGACCCGGATGCAGGGCCACGTGCTGTGCCGGCTCGAAGGTGAACGAGGCGGGCTCGCCGGTCTGGGCGATCAGTGCCTCGAGGTCCGCCTTGACGTCGAAGAAGTCCACCGACCGCCGCGGTGCATCCCACTGCTCGGCGTAACGGGGGCCGGCGGCCACGCCGGCGAGCATCGGTGTCTGGGCCAGGTCGTCGAGGTGGCCGCGGAAGGTGCGCCCGCACTCGAACAGCCGGACCCGTTCGTGTTGGCGGTGCTGATTGCGCTGCGCAGCCATCAGCAGGCCGGGCCAGAGCGAGGTGCGCATCACCGCCAGCTCTGCCGACAGCGGGTTGGCCAGCGGCAGCCCCTCGGCCTCGGGATCGAGGCGCTGCTGGAGCTGCGGATCGACGAAGGCGTAATTAATGGCCTCGAAGTAGCCACGCTCGACCAGCGTCGTGCGCAGGGGCCGGTCGTCGAGCTGCTGCTCTGGGGCCGCGGCTACGTGCAGCGGCGCGCGCAGGGGGCGTTCGGGGACGTTGTCGAAGCCGTAGAGGCGGGCCACCTCCTCAATGAGGTCCACCTCGCGCTCCATGTCGAAGCGCCAGCTCGGCGGCTGGACGCGCCAGCCAGCCTCAGTGGATTCCGGGCGCGTGCCCAGGCGCTGGAGCATGCCGCTGACCTGTTGCTCTTCGATGGACCAGCCGAGCAGGCCTTCAAGGCGCTCGCGGCGCAGTTCGATGGGCGCGCGGCGGGGTAGGGCGTCGGCGGCCACGACCTCGTTGATCGGCCCCGGGCGGCCGCCACAGATGCTCAGCACCAGCTGCGTGGCGCGCTCGCTGGCGGCACGGGGCGTCTCGAAGTCCACGCCGCGCTCGAACCGGTGGGAGGAGTCGGTGTGCAGGCCGTAACGTCGGGCCCGACCGGCGATGGTGGCCGGATGGAAATGGGCTGCTTCGAGGAAGATGCTGGTGGTCGCGTCGCCCACGGCGGTGGTCTCGCCACCCATCACGCCGGCGAAGGCCACCGGACCGGAGGCATCGGCGATGACCAGCACGCCGTCGTCGAGCTCCACCTGCTCGCCGCCGAGCAGCGTCAGCGTCTCGCCGGCGCGCGCGCGACGGGCGGTCACCGGCGGGCTCAGGCGGTCGAGGTCGAAGGCGTGCAACGGCTGACCGTACTCGAGCATGACGTAGTTGGTGATATCCACCAGCGCCGAGACGCTCCGGATCCCGGCGCGGCGCAGACGCTCGCGCATCCAGATCGGTGTGGGCGCCTGCGGATCGACATCGCGGATCACCCGGCCGGTGTAGCGCGGGCAGTCCGCCTCGGCCTCCAGGGTGATCGGCAGTTGCTCGTCGCAGGCCGCCGGCACGGCCTGCGGCTCGGCGGTGTGCATCTCGGCCCCGGTGCGTGCCGCCACGTCCCGCGCGATCCCGATCATGCCCAGGCAATCCGCGCGGTTCGGTGTGAGGTCGATCTCGAGGACGGTGTCATCCAGCGCCAGGGCCTGGCGAAGATCGCTCCCGGGGGCGAGGCTCTCGGGCAGCTCCAGCAGCCCGTCGGCCTCGTCGCTCAGGCCCAACTCGCTGGCCGAGCAGAGCATGCCCGCCGAGGCTACGCCGCGCACCTCGGCGGCCTGGACCTGCAGGCCGCCCGGGAGCTCCGCGCCGGCACGCGCCAGCGGCGCGCTCAGGCCGGGGCGCGCGTTCGGGGCACCGCAGACGACCTCCAGGCGCTCGCCGCCGGCGTCCACGTCGCAGACTTGGAGGCGGTCGGCCTCGGGGTGGGGCCGGCAGTCGACGATCGAGCCGACCACCACACCAGTGAAGGCCGGGGCGGCGGGCTCGATGGCATCCACCTCGAGGCCGGCCATGGTCAGTGCCTCGGCCAGCGCCTCGGTCGAGAGCGATGGGTTCACCCACTCGCGCAGCCACTGCTCACTTACACGCATGGTTCACCGGAATTGCCCGAGGAAGCGCAGATCGTTGTCGAAGAACAGGCGCAGATCGTCCACGCCGTAGCGGAGCATGGCCAGGCGCTCGACGCCCATGCCGAAGGCGTACCCGGTCCACTGCTCGGCGTCGATGCCGGCGTGCTCGAAGACCGCCGGATGAACCATGCCGCAGCCGAGCACCTCCAGCCAGCCGGAGTGCTTGCACACCCGGCAGCCATCGCCGCCGCAGATCACGCACTCGACGTCGACCTCGGCCGAGGGTTCGGTGAACGGGAAGTACGATGGCCGAAAGCGCACGGCGACCGGGCGCTCGAAGAAGGCGTTGAGGAACTCGTGGAGGACGCCCTTGAGATCCGCCAGGCTGACATCGCGATCGACCAGCAGCCCCTCGACCTGGTGGAACATCGGGGTGTGGGTGAGATCGGAGTCGCAGCGGTAGACCCGTCCCGGGGCTACGACGCGGATGGGCACGCCGTCGCGCTCCATCACGCGAATCTGCACCGGGGAGGTGTGCGTGCGCAGCAGCCGTGTGGCGTCGAAGTAGAACGTGTCATGCATCGCCCGCGCCGGATGGTGAGCGGGGATGTTCAGCGCCTCGAAGTTGTGCCGGTCGTCCTCGACCTCCGGCCCGTCGGCGGCGTGGAAACCGGCACCGGCGAAGATCGCGGAGATACGCTCGAGGGTGCGGGTGACCGGATGGAAGCCGCCGCGCTCGGTGCCGCGGCCGGGTAGGGTGACATCGATCCGCTCGGCGGCCAGACGCTGCTCGAGAGCGGCTCGCTCAAGTTCGGCGCGCCGGGCCTCGATACGCTGACTGACGCGCTCCTTGGCGGCATTGATGGCCGCACCGGCCTCGGGCCGCTGCTCAGCGGGCAGTTGACCGAGACCCTTGAGCAGGGCGGTCAGCCTGCCTTTCTTGCCGAGATAGGCGACCCGGACCTGATCCAGACCCGCCAGGTCAGAGGCGCCGTCTACGGCGTCCTCTGCCTCCCGGGTCAGCGCGTTGAGTTCGTCCTGGTAGTCGGCACCCATGCCCTGGCGAGCCGCCCTCAGTTGCTGAGGGCGCCCTGGGCACGCTCGGCCAGCGCCGCGAAGGACTGCGGCTCGTGGACGGCCAGGTCAGCCAGCTGCTTGCGGTCGACCTCGATGCCGGCCTGCTGCAGGCCGTTCATCAGGCGGCTGTAGGACAGGCCGTGCTGACGCGCTGCCGCATTGATGCGCTGGATCCACAGGCTGCGGAACTCGCGCTTGCGCAGGCGGCGGTGGGCGTACGCGTACTGCCCGGACTTGATCACCTGCTGGCGGGCGATGCGGAAGGCGCTGCCCCGCATGCCGTAGTAGCCCTTGGCAGCCTTGAGAACCTTCTTGTGCTTGGCGCGGTTGGTGACGCCCCGCTTGACTCGTGACATGGAAGAACGCTCCCGTGTTTACTTGGCGACCATGCGCCGGACCATCGGCGCATCGCTCGCGTGGACCTCAGTCAGCTCGCGCAGACGGCGCTTCCGCTTCGGGTCCTTCTTGGTCAGGATGTGGCTGTGGTTGGAGCGCGCGCGGGTGATCCGGCCGGAGGCCTTCACCTTGAAGCGCTTCGCTGCGCCACGGTTGGTCTTGAGCTTGGGCATGACTGCCTCCCCCTCATCACAAAAAGAAGCGAGCGCGCCGCCTGACTAGCGGTACGCGCCCGCAGCGTGGTTCGACACCTTACTTGCCCTTGCGCGGGCTCATCATCATGACCATCAGCCGCCCTTCCATTCGCGGCCGCTGGTCCACGGTACCGACATCGCTGAGCTCTTCCTCGAGCCGGTCCAGCAGGCGCTTGCCGAGCTCTTGGTGCGCCATCTCCCGGCCGCGGAAGCGGATCGTCACCTTCGCCTTGTCGCCTTCCTCGAGGAACCGGCGCAGGTTGCGAAGCTTGACCTGGAAGTCGCCCTCGTCCGTGCCCGGACGGAACTTGACCTCCTTGACCTGAATCTGCTTTTGCTTCTTGCGCGCCGCCTGCTGCTTCTTACTCTGCTCGAACTTGAACTTGCCGTAGTCCATGGCACGGCAGACCGGCGGGTCCGCGTTGCCATCGATTTCCACAAGATCGAGTCCCTCGTTTTCGGCTTGCGCAAGGGCGTCTTCGGTGGGCAGCACGCCGACCTGTTCGCCGTCCGAACCGATCAACCGCACCTGCGGTACCGTGATCTGCTCGTTGATCCGGCGGTTGTCGCCGCCGCCGCCACGCCCGCGTTTCGGTCTCGTTGCGATCCTCTAATCCTCCTGTTCGCGCCCGTGACCCGCGATATCGTTACCAAGCCGCGATACGAGCTCTTCCAGTTCCATGGAGCCGAGGTCGGTGCCGTCGCGGTGGCGGACGGCCACCGTACCGCTTTCCAGCTCCCGGTCCCCAAGAACCAGCATGTAGGGAACCTTCTGCAACGTATGCTCGCGGATTTTATAGCCGATCTTCTCGTTCCTCAAGTCGGCCTCGGCGCGGAAACCGGCTTCGAGCAGCCGTCTCTCCACCTCGCGGGCGTAATCGCCCTGGCGGTCGGTGATGTTGAGCACCACCGCCTGGACTGGAGCCAGCCAGGTGGGTAGGGCGCCCCCATAGTGCTCGATGAGGATGCCGATGAACCGCTCCAGGGAGCCGAGGATGGCCCGGTGGAGCATCACCGGCGTACGCCGCTCGCCGTCGTCATCGACGAACTGTGCCCCCAGCCGGCCCGGCATGGAGAAGTCCACCTGGATGGTGCCCAGTTGCCAGACGCGCTCCAGGCAGTCGCGCAGCGAGAACTCGATCTTCGGCCCGTAGAAGGCCCCTTCGCCGGGCTGCAGGGTATAGTCGAGCCCGTGCGTTTCCAGCGCCGTGGCCAGCGCCGACTCGGCCTTGTCCCAGAGCGCATCGTCGCCGACCCGCTCGTCCGGGCGGGTGGAGAGGGCGATGAGCACATCGTCGAAACCGAAGTCCCGGTAGGCGCGGTAGACCAGATCGATGAAGGTGCGGACCTCCTCCTGGATCTGGTTCTCGGTGCAGAAGATGTGGGCATCGTCCTGGACGAAGCCGCGTACCCGCATGAGCCCGTGCAGCGTGCCCGAGGGCTCGTTGCGGTGGCAGGAGCCGAACTCCGCCAGGCGCAGCGGCAGGTCCCGGTAGCTCTTCAGGCCCTGCTTGAAGACCTCCACGTGGCACGGGCAGTTCATCGGCTTGACCGCGTAGTGCCGCGATTCGGACTCGGTGACGAACATGTTGTCGGCGAACATCGCCCAGTGGCCGGAGCGCTCCCACAGGCTGCGGTCCACCAGCATCGGGGTGTGGATCTCCTGGTAGCCGTTCTCGCGCATCAGCTGGCGGATGTACTCTTGGACCTCCAAGTAGAGGCGCCAGCCGCGCGGGTGCCAGAACACCATCCCCGGCGACTCCTCCTGGACGTGGAAGAGATCCTGGGTCCGGCCCAGCCGCCGGTGGTCGCGCCGCTCGGCCTCGGCCAGGCGGTCCAGGTAGGCCTTGAGCTGCTTGCGGTCCGGCCAGGCGGTGCCGTAAACGCGCTGGAGCATCTCGTTGTTCTGGTCGCCGCGCCAGTAGGCGCCGGCCACCTTGGTCAGCTTGAACGCCTTCAGCCGGCCGGTGCTCGGCACGTGGGGGCCGCGGCACAGATCGGCGAAATCGCCCTGGCGATAGACCGTGATGGTCTCGCTCTCGGGCAGGTCGTCGATGATCTGCGCCTTGTAGGTCTCGCCCTGCTCAAGGAAGAACTGCCGGGCAGCCGCCCGGTCCCAGACCTCGCGCTCCACGGGCTGGTCGGCCTCGGCCAGCTCGCTCATGCGCTGTTCGATCGCTTCCAGCTCGTCTTCCGAGAGGGAGTGCTCACCGGCGAAGTCGTAGTAGAAGCCGTTGTCCACCGTCGGCCCGATGGTCACCTGCATCTCGGGGTGGATCTGCTTCACCGCCTGGGCCATCAGGTGGGCGGTGGAGTGGCGGATCACGTCGAGCCCGTCCGGGTCGTTGGCGGTGACGATCTCCACGCGCGCATCGTGCTCGATGGGGCGGTCGAGATCGATCAGTTCACCGTCGATGCGGCCGACGATGGCGTCCTTGGCCAGCTTGCGGCCGATGGACTCGGCGATCTCACGGGTGGTGACGGGGTGATCGAACTGCTTGACGGAGCCGTCGGGGAGGGTGATGGCGGGCATGGCTGAGCCTCCACAGTGGTGACCGATACGAGGGGCCACGTGCATGAATGACTGCGCCCGGCGCGATATCCCTACAGTCAGGGGTCGCGACCGGGCGCAGTGCAGCGTATCTGGTAGGCGCGAGTGGACTCGAACCACCGACCTCCACCATGTCAAGGTGGCGCTCTAACCAGCTGAGCTACGCGCCTGTCGATGTGCTGCGCATTCTAATCGTGTGCGGCGTGGAGTCAACCCCTGATTGTAACGCCTTGTTTTGTCAGTGCCTCCGCCGCTTTCGTGTTTCGCGGGCAGAGGCGTCTTCACTGCGGGAAAACATATCAGCGCTCTGATGTGTTGGTCCATCAAGCTGCTTGTGCCCATCTCGTGCCCGAATTGTGCCCGACTCGGGCCCGGGGTGACGCGGGCCTTCACCATAGGAGCTCTAGGACTGATCACCACCTTGTTCTGGGTCCTTCGCGGGAGTGGACTGTTCAGGGACGTACTCCGCGATTGGGCTTGACCCGCTGCAGTGGATACCTGACCGTTTGACCAGAGGAGGTATCCACCATGAGCCAGGACCGTCCCCCGTCGGAGTACCGGCAGAAGATCCTGGAGCTCGTCTGGCAGGGGCATGAGCCCGCGGAGCTGGCACGGGCGGGTACGGATCGCTGCCGGCGGTGAGAATGGCGTACCTTGGGTCTAACAATGTTTGAGGGACGGTGTCCCGGAGCTTGACCGGGCTCATGGTGCGCTGGGCAGCGCCGTCTCCGCAGTACGAGCCGCCCCGGTGCGGCACGCGAGCGAACGAGGAGCATTGAATGGGTAATGGCCACTCGCCTTCCAACGACGAACAGTCCTCGTCCATCGCCGCCATCCGCTCGGAGCTCGAGCGCGCACTCGGCGATCAGTCGTTTTCCTCCGAGCAGGAGCTTCAGGATGCCGTGGCGCAGAAGGTGGCGGAGCTCAATCAGTCGCCGGTGACCGATTTTCAGGGGCTCTCCCGAGAGCAGATGCACCGGCTTCTCCATGCGCCGTTCGACGCCCCGGATCTGGTGCGCTTCGCCGAGGGCATCGAGGCGCGCCCCGCTGCGACGGCGTTCCGGCTTCTGGAGGTCATTGTCGATGCGGCCGGCGAGGAAGGAATCAAGCTGACGGCTAAGGGAAACCTGCCGCGTGCTGTGGTCTTCGAGGCCAAGGAGGCGCTGAAGGCGGAAGGGCTCAAGCGGGAGTGGCTCCCCGGGGTGATCCGCAACGAAGACGACTTCCTCGAGCTCCACCTCATTAAGGTCACGGCCGGTCTGGCGCGGTTCATGCGCAAGGAGCGCGGCCGGCTCAAGGCGACCCGCGCAACGCAGAAGCGCTTTCGCAAGGGCGAGTGGGCGGCGATCTACCACGCGCTGCTCCAGGCCTACTGCCGTCAGTTCAACTGGGCCTATGCCGATGGGTGGCCCGATCTGAGGATCGTGCAGGATTCGTTCGCCTTCTTCCTGTATCTCCTCCACCGCTTCGGAGACGAGCCGCGGCCGGTCTCGTTCTACCAGCGATGCTTCTCGCAGGCCTTCCCGGCAGCCCTTCGGCAGGTTAACGAGGAAGAGGTACTGTTTCCGGGCGACTGTCCCGAGCGGATTGTGCACAACTGCTGGTCGGTCCGCACCGTACTGCGCTTCGCCATGCCTTTCGGGCTGATCGAGGAGGTTGGCGGTGAAAGCGACGTACCCTGGCTGAAGGGAGAGCCAGAGAGCTTGGTTATCCGCAGGAGCGCGCTCTACGACCGAGTGGTCTCCTGGGGACTCACGTGAGCCGACGGATGGTAAGTTCGCCGGCTGGGTCGGTCACGGGTTCTGGTGCTGGCGGCTAGTTGTCGGCGAAGGGTGCAGCGAGGGCTCGGAAGACGCCGCGAATGACCGGGTCCTCGGAGTACGGTTCGCTGCGATCATCAGCTCGTAAGTGGCGGACCTGGTAGCCGAAGTTGCGCTGAAGGTCACGTAGATCCTCATCGGCGTCGATGCACTCGAGCAACGAGAGTGGCACGGACCAGTCCGGCCTGCCGTTGTAGAGCACTAGGGGGATGATCGGCGGTAAGTGGCGATACCGATGCGCACGTTGCTGGGGCGTGTGCTCGGCGTGGCGTTGCCAGATCCGCTGCATGTACCCGAGCAGCTGTACCGGTGTGCTGGCGTCCGGCGCAGATTTGTGCTCGATCAACGATGTAGGCGGCCCGGCCGTCGCGAAGGCGAGCTTGGAAAAGGCGGTCGCTGTGTGATGGTTGCAGATTGGGGGATCGCCACCTTCGCCCTCCTGGTCTTCCTGATCGCCCATGTGTACATGGCCTCGACCATGGGCCGGCCCTGGTAACAGCACCTCAAGACGATGGTTACCGGCTATCACGAGGAGCGCGATTAGGGCGGCTCCCGCCGGCGGCGGAGGGGTGCCCCCTCCGCCTCATCCTCCACGCTC
>NZ_JAJNRE010000043.1:0-10144 GCF_022228025.1 Halorhodospira sp. 9622
GCCACGGGTAGCGGCTCGTTGTACCTGTGCACGATTACCATCGCCGAGATCGAGTACGGCCTTTGCGCCATGCCTGATGGGCAACGCCGCGAAGACCTGCGTGAGCGCTTCGACACCTTCATCCATACGGCGTTCGCACAGCGCATCCTGGGTTTCGATCAACGGGCCGCTCGCCACTACGGGCGCATCATGGCGACGTGGCGACGGGAGGGCCGGCCACTGTCGGCCCCGGATGGGCAGATCGCTGCCGTGGCCCGCAGCCGCGGTCTGGCGGTTGCCACCCGCAACGAGCCGGATTTCGCGGGAATCGGCGTAGAGATCCTCAATCCTTGGCGGCTGGATAGCTCTCCCTAAGAAAGACCTCACCCTTGACGGTGCGGCCTCGATCGGCCAAAGCGCGCAGCTGTACGTGGCCTCCAGTCGCGCAGCGCCTGGCCGAAGTGGCCGCGTGGAGGTCGCGCCCGTGGGCCCAGCTGTCTCTGCGCAACAGTTTGTCGTGAGCCTCGAGGGCCTGCCGTGCAGGGTCGCTTCTCTTTCGCATGCTCGGTCGCACTATGGGTCGGTACGCAATTCGCAAGTCCTGACACCGAGGAACTCGGCCGCCGCTCGGAGGGGGGCATCGAAGGTCAACAGGGGCAGGTTGTGTGCCTCAGCGCAGGCCAGATGCAGGGCGTCCAGCGTCCTCAGGCTGGTCCGTCGAGCCAGGAGCCAGTGCATGGCTCGATCGTACAGGCTTGGGTTGAGTTCAAGCACGCGAAAACGTCCCTCGTGGAGGTCCTCGTGAAAAGCCGATTCGACCCGGTTGGCCTGAGCCTCCGTGAGTTCCTCCATGCGCACCCAGCGGGCCAGTGCCGAGGCAACCTCCACGCGTGTGAGGTGGCTGATCGCCACCGGTCGGGGTTGAGCCATGAAAAGCCGCTCAACGACAGCGCTTGCAGGCTCCTGCCGGTAATAGGGCAGGATTGCGCTGGTGTCGGCGTACAGCATCAATAACGCTCGGCGTCACGGAGCGCGCGTATGGCCTGGGCAGGCCCTTCGTGCGCAGGCGGGAGTTCCTGTCGTAGGTCCGCGCGTGAGCGGAATCCGTCAAAGGTCTCCTCGGGCCGGGTCATCCGGGCGATGGGGTGGCCGCGGCGCAGAATGCACACCTCCTGCCCTTGCTGAACCTCTTTGAGGATCTGTGCGAGGTTCGTACGAGCCTGGCGAACGTTCACCTCCTTCATGGATTTCTATGCCTCCTGGGTGTGTACTTGCAGTGTGTACACAAGCGCCGAAGGGTGCAAGCTTGCGGCAGCGTGATCGCTCCCCTGACGACGCTGACTGCTGGGGTAGCGAGCTCAGTTTATGACAGTGTGGCCTGGTTATCCCCCGGGATCCGCTCTTCCGCCCACCCCATACCGATGCGCTCTTGCTCCAGCCGCAGGGGGCCGGCCTCCGCGTCTCCGGCCTGCAACTCGGCGAGGGTGGCCGCCTCCTCGTGGGTGAGCCGCTCCGGGGGCGCGGCACTGGCGGCGCCGCGCGGGTCGGGGACGCACAGGTGCCGGTGGGCCGCCAGGGTCGCACGGTCCATAAGCAGCGAGCGAGTGTGCGGCCAGACGCCCCGAAGCCGGTCGAGGATGGCGAAGCCATCGCGGTCCAGGTCCCCCCAGTAGGCGATGGGTACGCGCTCCAGCCAGGGCACCGCGCCGAGGGCATCGACCGCGTAGCCAAGACCCAAAATCGCGGCCGTGCCCGGCACCGGTGGTAGCGCCAGGCCGGTAGCCTGGTTCTCGGTGATCAGCAGTTGGCGCAGCGGCGGCGTATCGGCGGCCAGGTCCAGACGGGCGAGCTCCTCGACGGGTACGGCGAGATCGGTCAGACCGCGGATGGCCAGCTCCGGGTCGAGCAGCCGCAGCCGTATCCGCGTCGGCGCCTGCCGGAGGCCGTAGCGGGCCTCGAAGCCGCGGGCCCCGGTGTAGCGGGTATCCACCGCCTCGGCGGGCAGCACAAGGTCGAGTAGTTCACCGAGGAGCCGGCGCCGGGACTCGATGAACTTGGTATCAACGCCGGGGATGTCGAGCTGGCGCAGGTAGATCTCGGGGCGAGGGTGGTCGCGGAACCAGGCGCAGACGGCGAGCAGCTTTGGCCAGTCCTCCGCGTGCTCCAGAGCAGTCAGCGGCCGCCGGGCGAGCCACGGCAGCAGTTCCGCGGCCTGCTCTGCGGTGGCGCTCGCGACGGCATCGAAGGCGGCCGCCTCGCGGCGTCGCCCCAGAATTTTGAGGGCGTCCTCAGCGCAGGGCACCACCGCTGCGGTGGGCAGCTCCTGCCGGCCGTGTACGCGGTTGCGCTGCGCCTGCCAGCGCAGGTCGTAGCCAAAGCCCCGGCCCTCGCGGCTGCCGCGGCGCAGGCCGTCGGCCCAGTCGGCCACGGCGCCGAGGTCCTCGTTGATCTCATGGGTCCGCGGACGCGTGAGGCTGACCTCCACCGGGAAGGGCTCTGGGGCCTCGGCCGTGGGCACGCGGGCGGCGAGCAGCGTGCCGCGGGACCAGAGCCGCTCCAGCCGCTCACGGACGGCCTCCGGCGTACTCCAGCGCCTCAAGCGGTGCCCTCATCCGCCGCCCGCGCCCGCGCCGCCGGGGTCTCGCTCCGGTCCCCGTGTGCACCGTCCACCTCCCGGCCGGCCCCGGGGTCGGCCTGCTCCGCCCGGTACTCGTCGATGGGGATGTGGCGCAGCTTGGAGTGCGCCCCGTCCGGGGCGCTGACCAGGCCGACGCTGGCGACGTAGGGCTCGATGATGTGGATCTTCTGCAGCGGCGTGACCACCAGAAGCTGCAGCCCCAGGCGCTGGAACAGCTCCAGGCCGAAGCGGGCGGACTCGTCCGAGCCGCGGCCGAAGGCCTCGTCGATGAGCACGAACCGGAACGAGCGCGAGCGCTGCCGCTCCCAGTCGAGCCCGAACTGGTAGGCCAGGCTGGCGGCGAGCACGGTGTAGGCCAGCTTCTCCTTCTGCCCGCCGGACTTGCCCCCGGAGTCGGTGTAGTGCTCGTAGGGGGCGTCGTCCTCGCGCCAGCGCTCCTCCGCCGAGAAGGTGAACCAGTTGCGCACATCGGTGACCTTGCGCCGCCAGCGCCGGTCCGCCTCGGCGGTGCCCTCGCGGCCGCGCAGGCGCTCGATGATGGCACGGATGCGGGCGAAGCGCGCCTCCGACTCTGCCTCGGAGGCCTCGCCGTCGTCGTCCACCCAGCCCTCGACGCAGGAGCGCAGGTCGTTCTGGAAGTCGCGGATCTCGGCATCCTGAGTCGGGTCGGCAAGGAGCTCGATGTAGCGCCCCGGGTTGAAGTCGATGCCGTGCAGCGAGCGGTTGATGGTGCTGATGCGCTCGCGGATGGACTGGCGCTGCCGGTGCAGGTGCGCCTGGAAGTTGGCGATCTCGCGCAGGGTGTTCTCGTTGAGCAGTTCCCGGAAGCGGCGCTCGAAGCGGGGGAGGTCGTCGCTCTTGAGGCCGTCGAGCAGCGCCGCGTACTCGCCGTAGGCCTCGACCCGGGCGTCCATCTCCTGCGCTTCCAGCGGCCACTGGTGGCGGAAGTCGGCCATCGCGCTGACCACCTTGTCCGCCAGGCGCCGCAGGTTGCGCTCCACGTTGTCGATGTGCCGGCTCACCCAGCCGCGCACGGCGCTCTGGGCGTTGGCCAAGCTCTCCACGGTCAGCGACTGCTCCGCCAGCGCCTCCTCGCGGATGCCGTCGAGCAGCGGGAAGGCCTCGCTGCGCTGCGTCTCGGTGGCCGCCTGGTGGCGCTCGCGGGCGCTGGCCAGTGCCTCGGCGGTGCGCTCGCTGCGATCGGCCAGCCGGCTGCGCTCGTCGCGCTCCTTGAGCAGCAGCTGCTCGAGCTCTTGGATGCGGGCCTCGACGCCGTCGCGCTGCTCCTGGAGCGTGCGCAGCCGATCGGAGCTGGCCTGGATGCGCTCGCGCTCCGCCTCCAGGCGCTGGATCTCGGCCTCCACGCTGTGCCAGTCCAGCTCCTGGAAGTCGGCGTAGACCTCGATCTTGTCCAGCGCCCGGATCTGCTCCTGCCAGCTGCGCAGCTCCTGCTCCAGGCGGCTCATCCGGTCCGCCAGCTCTTGCATGCGCGTCTGGTAATCCGCCGCCTGCCGCTCCAGGGCCGCGATCTTGGCCTCGTTGGACCAGCCGAGGATGAAACGCGAGCGGTCGTTGATGCCGTGGCGGTCGTCCTTCTCGTGGCGGTAGCCGCCGCTCTTGATCTGACCGGCGCGCGTCACCGCCCGCTGCTCGCGGCGCAAGGTGTCCAGATCGTCGCAGCAGGCATAGTCGAAGCGCTCGGCGAGTTCGGCCTCCAGCCAGGTGTAGAAGCCCGAGTCCGGCCGGATGGCCAGGGCCCGCACCAGGGAGTGCGGGTGGAGCTCCGGCGACCGCTGCTGGCGCTCCCGCACCCGGTAGTAGACCAGCCGGCCGCGCAGGTGGGTGCGGTCCACCCACTCGGCAACGCGCGGGTAGTCCCGGTCCGGCACCAGCAGCGAGAGACCGAAGTTGTGCAGTAGCCGCTCGGCGGCGCCCTCCCAGTCGCGCGCCTCCTCGTGGACCTGGATAAGTTCGCCGGCGAAGGGCAGCTCGTCCGGGTCCAGGCCGGTCTCCTTGCACAGGTGCTGGCGCAGTTCCAGCATCCGGGCGGGGATGTTGGAGCGCCGGGCGCGCAGGGACTCTAGCTCCTGCTCGAGCTCCTGGTGGCGGCTGCGCAGCTCGCGGAAGCTGACCTCCAGCTCGGTGCGCTCGTTCTGGCGCTCGCTCAGCCGCGCCTCGGCGTCCTCGCGTAGCCCGGCAAGGCGCTGTTGGTTGGCAAGGAAGGTATCGGCCTCGTCGGCCCGGGAGAGGCCGAGGTGCTCGGCGAGGGCGTTGTAGGCGTCGGCATTGCGCCGGCGCCGCTCCGCCTCGCGCTGGTGCTCGCCGATCTGCTGCGCCAGGGCCTCCAGGCGGTCGCCGCCCTGCTCGGCGATGGCCCGCTGGAGCTCCTCGCGCTGGCTGCGCTGGCCGGTGAGGTCTTCGTCGAGGCGGCGGATGCGCTCGTCGTAACGCCGGATGCGGTCATCCAGCCTCTGCCGGCGCTCCTCGAGCAGCCGCGCCTCGATGCCGGCGAACCAAGGCTCCAGGGCCTCGCGCGCCGCGCGCCAGGAGGCGGCCTCCGCGCTGAGGCGATGGTGCTCGTGGGCATCGGCGATGAGCGGCTCCAGGGCCTCGATCTGGGCCCGGGCGCGGATCACCGCCTCGTGGGCGCGGCTGAGATCGTCGAAATGGTGGATGAGGGCGTCTATGCGCTCGTCCACCGGCTCCGGCTCGAGCATGTGGCTGCGCACGAAGTCGGTCAGATTGCCCACCGACTTCATGGACACCGTCTGGCTGAACAGCTCCAGCGCCTGCTCGCCCTCGATGCCGAAGCGCCGGCGGAAGGCGGCCCCGTAGAGCGGGAAGGTGTCGTGTACCTCGATATCTGGCGCCTCGCGCAGGCGCTTGCGCAGGTTCTTGATGTCGTGGCCGAAGTCGGAGAAGTCCCGGGCGATGGTCAGGTCCCGGTCGGCGATCACGTGCATGCGCTCCGGTTGCCCCGAGCCCGAGAGCCAGAAGACCTGGGCCAGGGTCACGCCGTGCCCAAAGCCCTCATTGAAAAAGTAACCGAGGATGACCGAGAAGCTGTGCTCGTCGCGCAGGGACACCGGGCGGGCGCTGCCGCCGGTCTCCTCGCGCTCGGCCTTGTAGTGGCCGAGCACGTAGGAGCGCAGGGAGCGCTCACGGCCCTCGGCACCGGCGGCCTTGTTGTAGGTGATGCGGTGGGCGGGTACCAGCAGCGTCGTGAGCGCGTCCACCAGCGTCGACTTGCCGGAGCCGTTGTCGCCGGTGAGCAGGGCGCTCTCGCCGCCCGGGGCCATGGACCAGACGCGGCCGTCGAAGGTGCCCCAGTTGTAGAGCTCCGCGCGATGCAGCCGGAAGCCGGTGCGCTCGGAAACGGGGGCCAGGTCAAGCTCTTGCAGCTTCATGGGTGGCGTCACCTCGATGCGGGTCAGCGCTCAGGCTCGGGGCTGGTCTCGGCCGGCGCGCCGGGGCTGTCGCCGTGGTCTGGGCCGGAGGTGTTGCCGTCGCCGGCGCCGTCCGAGGCCAGCTCCGAGGGGTCACGCCCCTCGGCGTGGGCCCGGTAGGCGCGCAGGCGCTCCTCGAACTCGCCGAGCCACTGGGCATCCACGAAGGCCTTGAGGATGCGCTGCACCTCGTAGCGCTCTTCGTCGCCGCGCAGCCGGCGCAGGAAGCCGAGCTCCACGACGCGCCGGATATGGCTGTCCATGCGGTCGAGCAGGCGCGCCTCGTTGGCCGTATCGCGCAGGAAGACGCGCATCAGGTCCACGATCTGCTCCCGCGTCAGGATCAGCCGTGTGTCCCCGCCGCCGGCATCGTGCTCAGCGAGTTTTTTGCGCAGCAGCGCGAGCAGGAGGCTGACCGGGTAGCTCAGCTGGCGACGCGGCACCATCCGGGGCAGCTGGCTGTCGTCGTCCTCGTCGCGCGGGCGCTGGCGCAGGTAGGCGTAGCCCTCACCCTCGTCGAGCATCAGCTCCAGGCCGAGGACGCCGACGTAGTCGCGCACCCGGGCCTGAAGGTCAAGCAGGTGCTGCCACCGCTGCGGGGCGCTGTCGCGATGCAGCACCCCCCGCAAGAGGTGGACGAGCAGCTGGGAGAGGCGCTCGTCGCCGGGAGTCGTGCCCCAGGCGCCGACGGAACCGGACGCGGCAGGGGCGTGCCCCTCCAGCGGCTGGGCCGTGTGCGGGCGGGTGGCGGTGTCGGGGTCGTCGTGCTCGGTCATTGGGCTCCTGCGGTTGGGTCGCTGGGGCTGCTGCGGAGGAAGGTGACGGCGGGGACGTGAGCGCAGCGCTGTCGGCCTGTCTCCGGCTCCGTCCAGGTCACCGCCTCGGTGCGAGTCTCGTCCACCACCGCGCGCGCCTCGTCGGTGGCGATGGCGAGGTAGGTGACCAACTCCGCCAGGCCCTGCTCCAGCGGATGCTCGGCGAGGAGTTCGCCGAGCGCCACGCGCCGACGCTCCTGCAGGGCGCGGCGGATGCGCCGACGCAGCCGGTCGCGATCCACGTAAGTCTGCTCGAAGAGCTCGGAGGCGTCCACGTCGGAGCCGTCGGCGGCGACCACCTGGTCGGCGATCTGCGGCCGGAACGGCGGCGTGAACAGCGGCCGTTCCATGGGCAGCTCCACCCGCGGCGAGGCCTCGTCGAGCTCGATGAGCGCCTCCCGGGGCGGCTCGTCGCGCACCGCCACGGCGTGGTGCTCGATCTCCCGGATCAGGTCCATGATCCGGCGGTTCTCCAGCCAGGCCTGGTCGTCGAGGTAGCGCCGCAGCTGATGGGAGAGCTGGGCCACCGTGCGCTGGGTGGTCTCGCCGGCCTCGAGCCAGTCGTAGTGGATGCGGCCGATGCGCGGGTCCGGGTCCAGGGCCTGGACCGTTTCCAGGTGAAGGGCGCGCTCCAGAAGCTCGGTCAGTTCCTCCTGCCGCACTGGGGACATGAGGAAGTCCCAGAAGGCGCGGAAGCTGCGGCCCTGGTCGGAGTCGGCGATGGCGTCCTGCTCGCCGAAGATCTCCTCGAGCAGCTCGCCGCGGCTGCCCTCCCACATGGCGATGCGCTCGCGCACTTGCCGATCCAGATCGCGGAAGTTCTGCTCCACCTGCCGGAAGTCGGCGAGCAGGCCGCGGGCGGTCTGCTCGGCCTGCAGGAAGCGCTCGCGCTGGCGGACCGGGTCCATGAGCGCCACCTCGCCGGCGCGCAGGCGCTCCATCTCGGCGTCGATCTCGGCGCGCTGGCGCTCAAGCTCCTGCAGCCGAGCCTGGGGGTCGGTCTCGGCGCCATGGATGAGTTCGCGCAGCAGGTCGAAGACACTGCGCAGACGCGACTCGGTGGCCACGAACTGCCGCCCCCGCTCGAGCTCGGCGACCCAGTGGATGGCCTTCTCGGTCGCCGGCAGCAGGTCGTAGCAGGGCTCGTCGCTGCCGGTGGGGTAGTAGCGGCGCAGCCAGCCGCGCTCGTCGCCCGCCCACTCGGCCAGGTACTCGCGGGCCGGGCGCGGGTACGGGTCCTCATCCGCGCGATCGCGTAGGGCGTAGAGGTAGTCGTCGAGCTGCGTCTCCAGCTCCGTCTCCGGGATGGCGCGGGCGTTGGGCGCGATGAAGGCCCGGTGTAGGAAGCCGATGACCAGCGGCGCGGTCTCGGCAGCGAGCAGCCGCCAGGCGGGGTGGTTGCGCCTGAGATAGAGGATGTCCGCGTGATCCAGATCGCCCATGCGCGCTCGGCTCCGGCACCGCAGCTATAATCGGCCAGTATCGCGCACCACCCGCGCACCGGGAAAGGAGAGGGTGCCCCCAGAGCCGCGGCGGCTTCGGGGCGGCTGCGCGCCTGTTCAGCGATTCGAGTCAGAAACTGAAGGCGCGCTTCTTCTACCCATCAGCCCGCGCTGCACTTCGTCCTGCGCATCGCTCTCCTGGTGACTACTTGCCATAGTCATTCGCGCGCGCTACCGTTGACGGGCTCCATGACCAGGAGGGGCCATGCGCTCCGAAGAAGTCTCAAAGTCGCAGTTCAAGGCGCGGGCGCTCGAATACTTCCGTCAGGTTGAATCCTCGGGTGAGGCGGTTATCGTGACGGACAAAGGGCGCCCCACGATCGAGGTACGCCGGTACAAGGGCGATCAGCGATCACCGCTTGAGCGCCTGCGTGGCAGCGTCATCGAGTTGGCGGATCCCTTCGAGCCTGTGGGGGAGGAAGACTGGGAAGCGCTCCCTTGATCGTCCTGGATACTCACGCGCTACTGTGGTGGGCAAATGGTGACGACCAGCTCTCACCCCATGCTCTTGCAGCCATTGAGCATGAGATGCAGGCGGATGATGGAGAGGTTCTGATCTCGGCTATCTCTGCCTGGGAGATTGCGCTGCTGGTTGAGAAGGGGCGTCTTACCCTATCGATGACGACCAGCGACTGGTTGGATACGGTTGAGGAAATCGAGGGCGTGCGTTTTATTGCCTTGGACGCTGCCACGGCGGTTGAGTCGACGCGCCTTCCGGGAGAATTCCACAAAGACCCTGCGGATCGGATGATCGTGGCGTTAGCTCGACGCTTCAATGCTGAGCTAATAACAGCGGATGAAAAGATCACAGCGTACCGGCACGTTAAGACGATTTGGTAATAGGCTATGCGGCTGACCAGTGCGGAGCGCAAAGTCATTCTGGATGTGGTGCGCGAGGTGTTCGGTCACGACGTCAAGGTTCGCCTGTTCGGGTCGCGTGTTGATGATAGCGCACGTGGTGGCGACATCGATTTGTTGATCGAGTGCGATGAGCAGGTCCCGAACCGCGCGTCAGCGGCGAGCCGGGTAGCGGCGCTGCTGCAAATGCGGCTCGGTGATCAGCGTATCGATGTCCTGATCCTGGACCCGTCGACCACACGACTACCGGTTCATGACGAGGCCCTTCGAGAAGGAGTGGAGATTTGAGCCGGCACGAAGCGAGCCCTCAGCTGATTTTTTTGCTTGAGACCGTTTATCGGGAGGGCGCACATCTTCACTACACGACGGGCCGATTGCTGCGAGAGCCGGTTGATGTTTCCTGGGTCGAGTCTCTTGAAGACGATCCGGAGCGGGCTGAGCGACTTGATGCCTTTGTGGCGCGTTATGGACGTATGCAGGATACGATCGGCGATCGGCTTATCCCGAGCCTGATGCGAGATATCTTGGAAACGCCTGGCTCTGCGCTGGACAATCTAAACCGGATGGAGAAACTGGGTGTCTTGGCTGCGGTTTCCGATTGGGTCGAGGCTAGGAATTTGCGGAATCGGCTTGTCCATGAGTATATGCGCGATGCCGAAGAATTCGCTTCGGCTGTGAATCGTGCTCGTGAATGCGTGTCACTGCTGATATCGACCTATAACAATATCCTCGAGTATACTGCTGGACAGCTTGAGCCACCTGACGGTTATTCTTGGCCTGACAAATTGGAAATGGATACGTGTAGCGAATAAGTCCCAGCGCCTAAGGATGTAAGCGGCACTTACAATCAGCAGAAAACATGGCGCGCGCAGCGGGCCTTGGCGCTCAACTCGCCGAGTATACGAA
>NZ_JAJNRE010000044.1:0-9097 GCF_022228025.1 Halorhodospira sp. 9622
GCGGGCAAGGTCACGTGCATCTCCTTGCCGCGAGTGTCGGTAAAGCGAAGGTCGACGAATTTGACGTCTTCGTCCTCGATCAGCTTGAGGACATCTTCTCCGGTACGCGCCATAAGCTCACAGCCTCTGCGTGGGAAACAATGGGGCGGGGCGTGCGCCCGGAAGGTGCATCAACCCCGCAGCCGCGCCTTATTGTGGGGCATTTCGCGCCCCGACGCACCTGTGGCGTGGTGCTACGGCCGGCATGGGCTTCACGCCCCACCGACCCGGATGCGGATCCGGTGCTCATCGCCGCTGGGCTCGGTGGCGATGACCTCATGACCGTGGACCCGGCACCAGGCCGGGATGTCCTCGAGGGCACCAGGGTCGGTGACCACCACCTCCAGCTCATCGCCGGCGACCAATCGTGCCACCTGGGCCTGGGTGCGGATCACCGGCAGCGGGCAAAGCAGATGGCGGCAGTCGAGCTCGTTATCCGTCGCCATGATCGCCTCCCACGTACCACGCGTCGGGAACATTCTCCGGCGCCATCGGAGGCACGGCGAGCGATTGCACGTTGCCCTCGGTATCCTCGAGTTCCAGATCGACTCGTTCGGCATTCCGCCCGGAAGAGTAACGAGCCACCAACCGTGCCGCCAGCTCCAGGTCGTGCTCGTCCCAGGTGCCGTCGATCAACGCCACCGGACCGCCGTGGCTGATCGTGCGCAGGTGCGGATAGCGGCGCTTGTAGCCCTGCAGAAAGCGGGTCTCACCGGCCTCACGGGCGATGATGAGCTTGAAGTGCTCGCGCGGGCGCAGATGACGCCCCACCTTGAGTAGCATGATGTCGTCCAGGTCGTACTCACGGGAACCGCGCGCCTGCCAAAGATCGGCCAGCTTGGCCGAGTAGCTGGCATCGGTCAGAAAACAGCAGCCGCCGGCGGGCTGCGCCCAGGCCTCGATGCCCAGGCTGCGCGCCAGCGCGAACTGGGGCTTGCGCGAGCGGCCATGCAGGTCGTGGAGGCGCTCACGATCCACCCAGCCCTCGCGCTCGGGCCGCGTCGGCTCCAGAAGCTTCGCCGAGAGCGGACGCAGGAGCAGGTCCTCGACCTCGGCATCCCGGGTGATCACCGGCAGCTTGTCCCGGGTCTGGGACTTGGGCCGCTGGCCGATCACCTCGCCGGTGACGATGAAATCGAAGCCGTTGGCCTCGATCCACTCGCGGGCCTTGCGCACCATGAACACCTTGCAGTCCAGGCAAGGATTGAGATTAGCGCCGTAGCCGTAGCGGGGGTTGGTGAGGACCTCCTTGTACTCCTCGATGACATCGACGATGTGTAGCGGCATACCCAGCTGCTCGGCCACCCACAGGGCGTTGTTGCGCTTGGGCCGTTGCTGATCCTTGCTGCGAATGGCGTGGGTGTGGCCCTCGACGCAGAAGCCGGTGTAGAAATTGATCCCCTCCACGTGGACACCCTGGTCCTGGACCACGCGGGCGGCCAGCATGGAATCGAGACCCCCGGAGATGAGCGCGACGGCTTTCGGTTGCTCGGGCATGACACGCAACTGTATCGGAGTGGAGGGAGAATTCTACCAAAACGGTCGTTGAGCCCGTGCAAGTGCCCGGACCGGATCGCTATACTGCGCCGCTACTGCGCACTGAGCCGACGGGATCAACGGAGGCGAGCTTGGCCGAGCTACCGCGGGATTTTCAGGAACTCATCCTCAACCTGCAGCAGTACTGGGCCCGACAGGGCTGCGTGGTGCTGCAGCCACTGGATATGGAAGTGGGCGCGGGGACCTTCCACCCGGCGACCTTCCTGCGCGCCGTGGGCCCCGAGCCCTGGCACGCCGCCTACGTCCAGCCGTCACGCCGGCCTACGGACGGGCGCTACGGTGACAACCCCAACCGCCTGCAGCATTACTATCAGTTCCAGGTGGTTCTTAAGCCGTCGCCGGCGGATTTTCAGGAGCGCTACCTCGGCTCGCTGGAGCAGCTCGGCATCGACCCGCAGATCCACGATATCCGCTTCGTCGAGGACGACTGGGAGTCACCGACCCTCGGGGCCTGGGGCCTGGGCTGGGAGGTCTGGCTCAACGGCATGGAGATCACCCAGTTCACCTATTTCCAACAGGTGGGCGGACTCGACTGCCGGCCAGTGATGGGCGAGATCACCTACGGGCTCGAGCGCATCGCCATGTATCTGCAGAACGTGGAGAGCGTCTACGACCTGATTTGGACGCACACCGATGCGGGGCCGGTCACCTACGGCGACGTCTTCCTGCAGAACGAGCGCGAGCAGTCGGCATACAACTTCGAGCAGGCCCCCGTGGAGGCGCTGCTCGAGGCCTTTCGGCACCAGGAACAGGAGTGCCAACGCCTGGTCGAGGTAGGGCTGCCGCTGCCGGCCTACGAGCAGGTCCTGAAGGCCTCGCACACCTTCAACCTGCTCGACGCACGGGGCGCCATCTCGGTCACCGAGCGCCAGGGCTACATCCTGCGGGTGCGCAATCTGGCCCGCACCGTGGCGCAGGGCTACTACCAGTCGCGCGAGGAGCTTGGCTTTCCGCTGCTGCAGGATAAGGAGTCCACCCATGGCTGAACGCCGCCCCCTGCTCATCGAAATCGGTACCGAGGAACTGCCGCCGAAGGCCCTGCAGCGGCTGATGACCGCCTTCCGGGATGACCTCGCCGGCGCCCTGGAGGAGCAGCGCCTGCAGCCGCAGGGGGTGCAGGCGTTCGCCACCCCGCGGCGACTGGCGGTGCGCATTGAGGCCGTGGACACCCGCCAGGCCGACGAACGGATCGAGCGGCTCGGGCCCCGGCTTGACGCCGCCCAAGATGCCGATGGCAATCCCACCAAGGCTGCAGAGGGGTTTGCGCGCTCCTGCGGCGTCAGCGTCGAAGACCTAGAGAGCGTTGACACCAACAAGGGCCCACGGCTGGTCTGGCGCGGGGTCCAACCGGGCGAGGCCGCCGAGGCGATCATCCCCGGGCTGGTGGAGACCGCGCTCGGAAGACTGCCGATTCCCAAGCGCATGCGCTGGGGCAGCGGCGAGGTCGAGTTCGTACGGCCCATCCACTGGACGGTGGCGCTGCTCGGCGAGGCGGTGATCCCCGGTAGCATTCTCGGCATTCCCACCGGGCGGACCACATATGGCCACCGCTTCCACGGCCGGGGTCGCAGCGGGATCGACCTCCCCGAGCCCGGCGTCTACGAGCAATTGCTCGAGGAGGAAGGACGGGTCGTGGCGGACTTCGCCGATCGTCGGCGTCGCGTCGAGGCGGGTGTGCGCCAGGAGGCCGAGCGTGCCGGCGGCACACCGGTGGGTGACGAGGCGCTACTCGACGAGGTGACGGGCCTTGTGGAGTGGCCGGTGGCACTCTCCGGCGACTTCGACCAACGCTTCTTGGCGATGCCCGAAGAGGCCCTCATCTCCAGCATGCAGGGACACCAACGCTGCTTCCCGGTGCGCGGTGCCGAGGGCCGACTGCTGGCAAGCTTCATCACGGTGGCCAACATCGACAGCCGCGACCCGCAGCAGGTCCGCCACGGCAATGAACGGGTGATCCGGCCCCGCCTGGCGGACGCCGAGTTCTTCTGGCGGCAGGACCGGCGCCTGCCCCTGGGCGAGCGGCTCGAGCAGCTGCAGCACGTAGTCTTCCACCGCCGCCTGGGCGATCTGCGCGCACGCAGCGAGCGAATCAGCCGTCTGGCGGAGCGGGTCACCGGGCAGATCGGTGCGGATGCCGATGCGGCAGGCCGCGCCGGGCTGCTGGCCAAGTGCGATCTCGTCACCGAGATGGTCGACGAGTTCCCTGAGCTGCAGGGGATCATGGGTGGCCACTACGCGCGGGCCGACGGCGAGGGCGAGGCCGTGGCGGCGGCCATCGGCGCCCACTATCGGCCGGCCTTTGCCGGTGATGCCCTGCCTCACACGCCGGAGGGGCAGGCTGTCAGCATCGCCGACCGCATCGATACCCTAGTCGGCATCTTCGCCGCCGACGGCCCGCCCTCGGCGGACAAAGATCCCTTCGGCTTGCGCCGGGCGGCCATCGGCCTGCTCCGCTGCCTGATCGAGGGCGGCCATGACCTCTCGCTGCGCGAGCTGCTGGACACCGCCGCCGGGATGATCGCCGACGAGTGCGGGGTGGCGACCGACGGCATCGCCGAACAGGTCGCTGGCTTCTGTCACGAGCGGCTCCGGGGCTACTACGCCGAGCGGGGCTACGCCGCCGAGGTGTTCGAGGCGGTGGCCGCCGTCGAACCGGCTTCGCCTCTGGATTTCCACCGCCGCCTGGCGGCCTGTTCGGCGTTCCGCGAGCGCGCCGAAGCACAGACCCTGGGCGAGGCGAACAAGCGCATCGGCAATATCCTGCGCCGTGCCGGACTCGATCCTCAAACGCGGCCGGAGGCCGTGGCCGCCGGCGATGAGCCGGCCGAACAGGCACTGGCCGAGGCCCTGCGGGGGGCGTGGGCGGAGGCTCAGCCATGCATCGAAGCGGCCGATTACGGCGCAGCGCTCACCGCTCTGGCAGGCCTGCACGAGCCCGTCGACCGATTCTTCACTGATGTCATGGTGATGGCCGACGACGAAGCGGTGCGCCAGCGCCGGCTGGAGCTCCTCGGGGCCGTCCGGCACGCCTTCCGCGCGGTGGCCGACCTCTCCCACCTGCCGGGCTGAAGCCGCCGTTATGCCGTGGCTCATCCTGGATCGGGACGGTGTCATCAATCGCGACTCCGAGGCCTTCATCCGGACCCCGCAGGAGTGGGTACCGATCCCCGGCAGCATCGAGGCCATGGCCCGGCTCAGCCGGGCCGGCTGGCGGGTGGCCATCGCTACGAACCAGTCCGGTCTGGCCCGGGGACTGTTCGACGCAGCGACCCTGGAAGCCATCCACGCTAAGCTCGAGCAGGCCGTCTCTGCAGCCGGCGGCTGTATCGATGCGCTGGCGTACTGCCCGCACGGTCCTGGGGACGGGTGTACCTGTCGCAAGCCGGCCCCCGGACTGTACCGCGAACTGGCCGAACGGCTGGAGGAGCGGCTCGAGGGCGTACCCGTGATCGGCGACTCGGCGCGGGACCTGGAGGCCGCCGCCGCGGTCGGCGCACGACCGATCTTGGTACGCACCGGCAAGGGCGAGGAAACGTTGGCGCGGGGCGGGCTGCCGCCGGGGACGGAGATCCACGCCGACCTGGCCGCAGCGGCGGCGCGTCTGCTCGAGGAGGAGGAACCATGACAATCAAGGGCGGCACTCCACGCGAGTGGCTGGGCAGCAGCCTACACCTGGCCTTGATGGCTGTCACCGCCCCGATCTGGACCGTGCTGGGGCTGCTTACGTATCCCCTCGGCTACCGGTCGCGCTACCGCTTTCTTAGCGCCTGGGGGCTGGTGGTCATCGAGTCGGCGCGCTGGTTGTGCAGCCTCGATTATCGGGTGCAGGGACTGGAGAACCGCCCCGAGGGAGCCGCGGTGGTCATGGCCAAGCACCAATCGGCGTGGGAGACGCTAGCCCTACTGAAGTGGTTCTCGCCGCAGACGTGGGTGCTCAAGGAGTCATTGCTGCGCATCCCATTCTTCGGCTGGGGACTGCGGCTGCTCGAGCCGATCGCCATCGACCGCCAAGCCCGCGGCACCGCACGGCAACAGGTGATCGAACAGGGCACGGATCGGCTGCGGCGCGGGCGCTGGGTCATTATCTTCCCGGAAGGAACCCGGATCCCGCCAGGGCAGAAGGGCCGCTACCGCAGTGGCGGTGCCGAGCTGGCCATCCGGGCCGGGGTCCCGGTGGTGCCGGTGGCGCACAATGCCGGCTCGTTCTGGGGCCGTAACAGCCCGCTGCGGCGCAGCGGGCGGATCGAGGTTGTCATCGGTCCCCCTGTGGCCACCCAGGGCCGCAGCGCCGAGGAAATCACCGCGGAGGTCGAGGCCTGGATCGAGCGGCAGATGGTGGAGCTGGAGGGCCGGCCCCCGGACGGATAACCTCGCCGGGGGCGGCAACGCCCCGGCGCGGCCGCCCCGCCGTGGTCGCCGGGAGCGACCGCGGTATTAGACGTCGAGGTTGGAGACCGCCAGTGCGTTGCGCTCGATGAAGTCGCGCCGCGGCTCCACGTGATCCCCCATCAGCGTGGTGAAGATCTCGTCGGCGGCCACCGCGTCGTCGATGGTCACCCGCAGGAGGCGGCGGGTCTCCGGATTCATGGTGGTCTCCCAGAGCTGATCCGGATTCATCTCGCCCAGACCCTTGTAGCGCTGAATGGTCTGCCCGCGCTTGGCCTCCTCCATGAGCCAATCCACCGCCTCGCGGAGGCTGCCGACCGGTCTCCGCCGCTCGCCACGGAGCACCTCGGCGCCTTCGTGCAGGAGACCGTCGAGCAGCGAGGCGAGGGCCTTCAGCGTCTCGTACTCCGCCGAGAGGAAGAACTGCGGGTTAAAACGGTACTCCTGATCCAGGCCGTGGCGACGCCGGGTAACGACGGCTTCCTGGAAGCCCCCGTCGGGGCCGCGCTGGACCGTCACGCGGTAACGCATGCTGGCATCGGTGGCGGCTTCCACCCGCTCGACCAGCTGTTCGAACCACGCCTGCATGGCCGCGGCATCGGTGATGTCGTCCTCGCCGCGCGGGGCCAGGGTGGTCATCTGCTCGAGGATGGCCGGATCCCAGCGCCGTGAGACGTGCTCGATCAGCTCCATCGCCTCATAGTAACGACGGGCCAGCCGACCCAGGGCCTCGCCGGTGATCGGCGGGGCACCACCGCCGGGGTGGAGGGCGGCGCCGTCAAGGGCCAGCTCCAGCAGGTAATCGGTCAGCTCGCGCTCATCCTTGACGTAGTGTTCCTGCTTACCCCGCTTGATCTTGTACAGCGGGGGCTGGGCGATGTAGACGTTGCCGCGTTCGACCAACTCACGCATCTGCCGATAGAAGAAGGTCAGCAGCAGGGTGCGGATGTGCGAGCCGTCCACGTCGGCGTCGGTCATGATGATGATCCGATGGTAGCGCAGCTTATCCGGATCAAAGTCATCACGGCCGATGCCACAGCCGAGCGCGGTGATCAGGGTGCCCACCTCGGCGGAGGAGAGCATTTTGTCAAAACGCGCCTTCTCCACGTTGAGGATCTTGCCCTTGAGCGGCAGGATCGCCTGGGTGCGCCGGTCCCGTCCCTGTTTGGCAGAGCCGCCGGCGGAGTCGCCCTCCACTAGATAGATCTCCGACTTGGCCGGGTCGCGCTCCTGGCAGTCGGCGAGCTTGCCGGGCAGACCGGCGATGTCCAGGGCGTCCTTGCGCCGGGTCATCTCGCGGGCCTTGCGCGCCGCTTCGCGGGCGCGGCTTGCCTGGATGACCCGCTCGGCGATGGCGCGAGCCTCCGGCGGGTGCTCGGCGAGGAAGGTCTGCAGCGACTCCGAGAGCAGGGATTCGACAATCCCCTTCACCTCGGAGGAGACGAGCTTGTCCTTGGTCTGCGAGGAGAACTTGGGATCCGGCGCCTTGACCGAGACCACGGCGGTCAGACCCTCGCGGACATCCTCGCCGCTCGGAGTGGACTTGAGCTTCTTCAGGTAGCCCTCGGTCTCCAGGTAACCGTTCACCGTACGAGTCAACGCCCCGCGGAAGCCGGCCAGGTGGGTGCCGCCGTCGCGCTGCGGGATGTTGTTGGTGAAACAGAAGATATTCTCCTGGTAGGAGTCGTTCCACTGCATCGCCACATCCACGCCGACACCGTCTCGCCAGGCGGTGACGTAGAACACCGTCGGGTGCAGCGGGGTCTTGTTGCGGTTGAGGTGCTCCACGAAGGCGCGGATGCCGCCGGTGTACTCGAAGACGTCCTCTTTCTCGGTCCGCTCGTCCTTGAGGACGATGCGCACCCCGGGATTGAGGAAGGAGAGCTCCCGGAAGCGCTTGGCGAGGATGTCGTAGTTGTACTGGACCTCGGTGAAGACGGCCTCAGAGGGCTTGAAGGTGATGCGCGTACCGGTCTGCTCGGTCTCCCCGACGACCTTGAGCGAGGTGACCGGAGCACCGTCGGCATACTCCTGCACGTGGACCTTGCCATCGCGCTCGATGACCAGCCGCAGGCGCTCGGAGAGGGCGTTCACCACCGAGACACCGACGCCGTGCAGGCCGCCGGAGACCTTGTAGCTGTTGTCATCGAACTTACCCCCGGCGTGCAACACGGTCATGATGACCTGCGCCGCGGGGACGCCCTCCTCAGCATGGGTGTCCACCGGGATGCCGCGACCGTTGTCGGTCACGGTGACGGAATGATCCGCGTGGAGGGTGACGGTGATCTCGGAGCAGTGTCCGGCGAGGGCCTCGTCGATGGAGTTGTCGAGGACCTCGAAGACCATGTGGTGGAGGCCCGTGCCGTCGTCCGTATCGCCGATGTACATGCCCGGGCGCTTGCGGACGGCATCGAGCCCGCGCAGCACCTGAATGCTCTCGGAGTCGTACTGCGGCGTAATCTCCGTGGTCATCGATGATTCAGCCTCTCAAGGGGTGCGTCTGGACCGGGGGTCCGGCCGTAAAACGGCATTATACCATCGCTGACAGGCTGCCTTCGCGTACGTCGTACCAGTGGCCCGGGGGCAGATTGACCGGGAGGGCGTCGCCGTCGATGGCGGTCAGGAAGATCTGGGTCGGCTGATCGGTCACGGTGTGCAGCACCGTGCGCAAGTGCACCGGATCGAGTTCGGCAGGCAGATCATCGATCAGGAGCAGGGGCGCCAGACCCTGGCGTGCCCAGAGCTGAACTTCGGCGACCAGCAATGCGACGACCAGCAGCTTCTGCTGGCCCCGGGAAAGGGCGTCGGCGGCAGGGATGCGCTCGCGGCTGAGTAGCAGGTCGGCCCGGTGCGGGCCGCGGTGGGTGAAACCGGCGGTGCGGTCGCGCTCGAGCTGCTCATCGAGGACATCCTCCCACGCGGCTTCGGCGGCAGCGCCCCGATAGTAGCGCAGCTCCAGGTTCTCCAGGCCGAGCCACTGGCGCGCCAGATCGGCCCACGTCGGGCGGAGGGCTTGGATGAAGCGGTGGCGGGCGGCATCGACGGCCGTCGCGCAGTGGATGAGCACAGGGGTCCAGGCTTGCTCGCTGCGGCGGTCACCAACCCGCAGGGCGGC
>NZ_JAJNRE010000045.1:0-9056 GCF_022228025.1 Halorhodospira sp. 9622
GATCTCGTGTAGGCCCGCTTGTCCCGCCCTGCGGCGGTGGGGCGGTCAGCCCGGCCGGTGCTGACGGCGCAGCGCCAGGTCGGCCGCCAGCTCGATGGCCGCCTGCAGGCTGCCGCCGTCCGCCCGTCCCGTCCCGGCCAGTTCCAGTGCCGTGCCGTGATCCACCGACGTGCGCACGATGGGCAGCCCCAGGGTGACGTTCACCGCCCGGCCAAAGCCGGCGTGTTTGAGCACCGGCAGACCCTGGTCGTGGTACATGGCCAGCACCGCGTCGGCCCCCTCCAGCGAGCGCGGCGTGAAGGCCGTATCCGCCGGCAAAGGCCCCACCAGCCCCAGCAGGCCGGCGTCGCGCAGTCGCTCCAGGGTCGGCTCGATGACCTCGAGCTCCTCGCGGCCCAGGTGGCCACCCTCGCCCGCGTGGGGGTTGAGGCCAGTGACCAGGATGCGCGGTGCCGCGATGGCGAACTTGTCGACCAGGTCGTGGTGCAGCGCTGTGATCACCGCCTCCAGCCGCTCGGGGGTGATCGCCGACGGCACTTCATGGAGCGCCATGTGCGTCGTGGCCAGGGCCACGCGGAGCTCCCCGGCGACCAGCATCATCACCGGCGTCTCGGTGGCGGTTAACTCGGCGAGCAGCTCGGTATGGCCCGAGAAGGGGATACCAGCGTCATTGATCACCCCCTTGTGGACCGGAGCAGTGACGATGCCGTCCACCTGACCCTCGGCGGCCAGCCGCACCGCCCGCCTGAGGCTGGCGACCACCGCCTCGGCGTTGGCCGGGTCCAGCGTCCCGGGGTGGGCCGGGCGGGCCAACCGCACGGGATCCACGGGCAGGCAACCGGCACGCTGGGCCGCCCGCGGCGTTTCGGGGGACCACGCCGGGGTGGCCAGCTCGGGGGCGTCGAGGACGCGGCTGCGCTCGCGCAGCAGCGCCGGATCGCCGATGGCGACCAGCTCCGCGGCGTGACTGCGCATGGCCGCAGCGGCTACCAGCTCGTAGCCGATACCAGCCGGTTCGCCGCAGGTGACCGCGATGCGCGGGCGGCCGTCGCTCACGACCCCCCCAGGCGGTAGTCGACGTAGGCCTCCTCGCGCAGCTCCCGCAGCCACTGCTCCAGGGCCTCCTGGCTCTTGCGCTCGTGGATCTGCTGGGCGATGCGCTCGCGGCGGCGATCGTCCGTGACGTCGCGCTCGCGCCGATCCTCCACGCGGACGATGTGCCAGCCGTATTCGGTGCGGAACGGCTCGCTGACCTCACCCACTTCGAGCTCATCCAGCTGCTCCTGGAAGGAGGCGACCAGCTGGCCACTGCGGGTCCAGCCGATGTCCCCGCCGCTGGCCTCGGCGCCCGGCTCCTGCGAGTACTGCCGGGCGAGGAACTCCAAGCTCTCGCCCTCGTCGATGCGCTCGCGGAAGCTGTTCAGCCGTTGCCGGACGTCCTCCACCTCGATGCCGTCGCCGGGGCGCAGGAGGATGTGGCGGGCGCGGGTCTCCTCGACAATCTGGGCATCTTCACTGCGCCGGTCGATGAGCTTGACGATATGGAAACCGTCGGCCGCCTGGACCGGCTCGCTGACCTCGCCCGGCTCCATGCCTTCGACGACGTCGGCAAAGGCCGAGGGCAACTGGCCGGGCAGTCGCCAGCCGATCTCGCCGCCTTCGCCGGCGGTGGCCGCATCCGAGAAGGTCTCGGCCAGGGTGGCGAAGTCGCTGTCGCTGTCCACCGCACGGGCGCGGATCTCGCCGGCCCGCTCTTCGGCGGCGCGCAGGTCATCCGAGGAGGCGCCCTCAGGCGTGCCGATGCGGATGTGCGCCACCCGGTACTCCATGTTATCCCGAGCCGCCGCCGCCTCGACGGCCTCGTCGATCTCCTGCGGCGAGACCTCGACCTCCTGCTGGACCACGGCCTGCTGGAGTCGCTCGACGGTGATCTGCTCGCGCAGGTCCTCACGGAAACCGGCCATGTCCATCCCCTCCTGGGCGAGGGCGTCGCGCAGCTGAGCGAGGGTCATGTTGTTCTGCGCGGCGATGCGCTGCATGGCGGCGTCCAGGGTGGCGTCGTCTACCTGGATGCCGGCGCGCTGCGCATGGCCCATCTGCAAGCGCTGCATCACCAGGCGCTCGAGAACCTGCTCGCGCAGCTGGTCCGCCGGTGGCGGCTGCTGACCGCGCTGGAAGAACTGGGCACGGATCTGCTCGATCTCCTGTTCCAGCTCCGAGGCGAGCACGACCTCCTGGTCGGCGACGGCCACGATGCGGTCCAGGGTCTCACTGGCGGCCAGGGCCGGCAGCCCGGCGAGCAGGGTTGCGGCGCAGAGAAAGGCTCGAATCTTCATGGGGTCTAGAATACCGTTTCGTCGTAGTCGGGCACCACGTCTTCAAGGAAGGATGCCGTGTCCTGGCCCAGTCGGCCCAGGCCGGTGAGCTCGAATTCGAGCATGAAGGTGTTTTCCACTTCCCGGGCCGCGCCGCGGCGGAAGCGCCGGGCGACACCGCGCACCGCCCAGCAGCACTGGCGGTACTCCACTCCTCCGACCACTTCCAGGTTCGTCCGTTCCAGCCGCGAGTACTGCCAGCCGCCAACGCCGCGCCAACGGGCGTCGATGGGCACCACCGCCGAGGCCTCGATCAGGTCCTGCGTGGTCTCCAGCACCGGTTCATCGTCCTCGTCGTCCTTGGCTTCCTGGCGGACCCGGTAGCCGAGATTCACCAGGGCGCCCGGGGTGGGCTGGTACTGCCAGTCGGCGGCGAGGCTGGTGGCTGCAGCCACTTCCCGCTCCGGGTCGTAGCGGTATTCGCCGCGGACCGAAAGCCCGCCGGGCAGGCGCAGCTCGGCGTCGGCGAAGATGTCCGAACTGCTGCGGGTCAGGGCCGGGTCGTCCGGGTCGGTGTCCAGGGTCACCCGCCGATCCTCCCGGTAGTAGACCTGGCCGATGCTCGCGCGTAACGGTTCGCGGCCATCGACGATGTCGAGGAAACGGGTGGTCACCGCGGCGGTGATCTGGTCTGCGTCACCGATGCGGTCGATGCCGGAGAAGCGGTTCTCCTGGAAGAGCTGCGCCACGGTGTTGCCGCGCTCGCTGGTGTCGAAGTCCGGGTAGTCCCCCTGGTCGCGGTAGGGGGCGTAAAGATAGTACACCCGGGGTTCCAGCGTTTGCAGGAAAGGGCGGTTGCCGAGCTGGAACGGCCGCTCGAGGAAGATGCCGGCATCGAGGCTGGCGATGGGCACGGTGCGGCTGAGCTGCTCGTCACCGGGGGCGTCGCCGGCCCGATCTAGGTCGTAGCGGGTGTGGTGCAGGCTCAGCCCCGGCTCGATGAAGAAGGCCTGGCGCTGCAGGGGCCAGGAGATCCGCGGGTTGACGTGGTAGCGTCGTCCCACCGGGCGCTGTTCGTCATTCTCTGCCTCGGGACCCTCGGGCAGCTCGAAGCGCACCGCCTCGCCCTCCAGGCGGTACTCCACGCCACCGGGCAGCACCCCGGGCGTGTGCTGGTAGCCGATCGCGGGCCAGCGCCGGTACGGGTCGTCGCGGTCGTCCGGGCGCAGGTTCTGCCAGTGCTGCAGCTCGGCCTCCCACTCGTGATCGCCGCGGGACTGCCGCGCCAGGGCGCGACTCTCGAGCTCGGCATCGCTGCTGCCTACCAGATCCGATGAGAAGTCCCTCAGGTAGTCCACGTCGCCGACGCGCTCGACGTCTACCTGGTAGTCGACGCCGTAGGGTAGATCCCCGCGGTGGGACCAGTCCACGGCCCAGCGTTCGGCATCGATCTCCGGCTCGCCGTCTTCGCGCAGCTGATCGGCGTAGACGTCGTCGTCGGGCAGGTACTCCGCGGACAGCTCGCCATCGAAGCTCGGGCGCAGATAGCGGAACTCCCCACCGAGCTGAACCCCCCGTCGCGAGTAGTAGGTCGGCTGCAGGGTCAGGTCGTAATTCGGCGCCAGGCGCACGTAGACCGGCAGCGTGAAATAGCCACCGTCGGTATCGGACTGGCCGAAGCTCGGCGGCAGGATCCCGGTGCGTGGCCGGTCGTCGATGGGGAACTGCAGATACGGGGTGTAGAACCAGGGGATGCCGCCGAGCTCCACCCGCGCGTGGCGCGCCTCGCCCAGGCCGCCGTCGTGATCCAGGTCCAGCGACCCGGCGTGCAGCCACCACAACTCATCCCCCGGCGGGCAGGTGGAGTAGCGCAGGTCGGTTAGCCGGGTCTGCTCCGCTCCGGTGGAGACCAGGTGCCGGGCGGCGCCGTGCATGTGCGGATGGATCCGGAATTCCGCGCCGTCCACCTCGATGCGGTCTTCGTCGAGGTCGAAGCGCCCCGCCGTGCCCCATAGGTGCAGGCCGGACTCCGAGTACGCGAAGGCCCCAGGCACGCGCGCGCGACCCGCCGCCTCGTCGAGATCGAGGTTCTCCGCGCGCAGGTGCTGATCGAGCCGGCGCAGTTCAGCGTCGCCGCGCAGACGGTAGAGGGCGCGCAGGCCATCGGCGTCGATGGCTTCGGCATCCAGGATCAGGGGTGTGTCGGGGTGGTTGCGCCGTGTGCGGTCCACGGCGTCGGGGGATGGCGCCAGTGGGGGGCCGCAAAGCTGGATCTGCCGGAGTGCGCCAGGGTCGCTGGGGATGTGGCCGGGGGGGACACGGGCCTCTTCGACGTTGTCCGCATCGGCGGCTGCAACCACGGAGGCGGCCAGGCCTGCCGCAAGGACGGCGGTGAGTGGGAGTGAACGGTTCACGGTTCGTTGCGATCCGGCGGCGAGCGCCGCTACCTTGGCACACGGGGGGGCGCGTGGCAACGCACGACGGCTTGCAATCGGCGCCGCCGTGGCGCGCAATGGAGGGATGAACGCACTGGCCTGGGATGATGCCCGCGCCGCCGAGGCGCGCGAGTGGGCTCGGTGGCAGCTCGATGCCGCGCAGCCGCCGGCGCTGACGCCGGCGGCGGCCGACGCCAGCAGCCGCCGCTACTTCCGGATCGAGCTGCCCGACGGGGGTAGCCGGATCATCATGGACGCCCCGGGGCAGCCCGAGTCCGTGGCGGCCTTTGTACACGTCGCCGGATTGCTGACTGCTGCGGGGGTCCACGCACCGCGAGTGGAGGCCGCCGACCAGGAGCGGGGCCTGTTGCTGCTCACCGACCTGGGCCGCCGCACCTACCTGCAGGCATTCCAGGATGGGGCCGACCCCCAGCCGCTGCTCGACGCTGCCGTCAACGCCCTGGTCCGCGCCCAGGCTGCCGTGCCGGTGGCCGGTCTGCCCGCCTACGATACCCCGCGGCTGCGCCGGGAGCTGGAGCTGTTCACCGACTGGTACCTGCCGCACTGCTGCGGGGTGGCTGCCGCGGAAGCCCGGCGGCGCCTTGGCGGCGGTCTGGACGATCTGCTCGAACGGCTTGCCGCCCAGAGCCGGGCGTTCTGTCACCGGGACTACATGCCGCGCAATCTGATGGACTGTGCGCCGCTGCCTGGTGTGCTGGACTTCCAGGACGCGGTGGACGGGCCGGTTTCCTATGATGCTGTCTCCCTCGTGCGCGATGCCTTCATCAGCTGGCCGCGCGAACGCGAAGTGGCCACCCTTCAGCGCTATCACCGCCTGGCGCTCGAGGCCGGCGTACCCGTGCCGTGGGCGTTCGAGCTGTTCTGGGCGGACTGCCAGTGGATGGGGGTGCAGCGTCACCTCAAGGTGCTCGGTATCTTCGCCCGGTTGGCCTACCGTGACGGCAAGCCGCATTACCTGGCCGACGCGCCGCGGTTCTTTAAGTATCTGCGCGCAGCAGCGGAGGAGGAGCCGGCGCTACGCGCGCTGGTGGACGAGGTGCGGGCCCTGGCGGAGGCGCCGGGGCGGGTCCCGGACGCCAAGGTGGACTGAGATGCGTGCCATGATCCTGGCCGCCGGGCGCGGCGAGCGGATGCGCCCGCTGACCGACACCACCCCGAAGCCGCTGCTGGAGGTTGCGGGGATGCCGCTGATTGGCTGGCAGCTGCAGCGCCTGAGCGCGGCCGGGGTCGAGACGGTGGTGATCAATACCGCCTGGCTGGGTGAGCAGATCGAGACGGCGGTCGGCGATGGGCGCGCCTGGGGGGTGCGCGTGCACTACAGCCGCGAGCCGGAAGGCGCCTTGGACACCGGCGGCGGCATCCGCCAGGCGCTGCCTCTACTCGGCGACAGCCCGTTCTGGGTCGTCAACGGCGACGTCTGGAGCGACTACCCGCTGCAGCGCCTGCCCCGCTCGCTCTCGGTCGCTGCGCACTTGGTGCTGGTGGACAACCCGGCCCATAACCCCGACGGCGATTTCGCCCTCGACGGTCAGGGACGGGTGACCACCGGGAGCGGACAGCGGCTGACCTTTGCCGGGATCGGCGCCTTCCACCCCCGCCTCTGGCGCGGGTGCCGGCGCGGGTGTTTCCCGCTGGCGCCGTTGCTGCGCAGTGCTGCGCAGCGCGGGGAACTCACCGGGACCTACTGGCCCGGGATCTGGTCCGATATCGGCACGCCGGAACGGCTCGAGCAGCTGCGCCGCCAGGTGCTGGCGGAGGCCGGTCCGGCGCCGGAGTAGCGAGGGAGCGACGGACGTGGGACAGGAGATCGGTCGGGCACGCTTCGGGAGCGACGACTTCTCGGTCTTTCGCCAGAGGCTCCGGGACGAGACCCGGCTGCTGGGCGAGTGGCTGCGGGCCGGACGGGTCGCGCAGGGGGCGCCGAGCATCGGTCTCGAGCTCGAGGCGTGGCTGGTGGATGCGCAGGGGCGCCCGGCGCCGGTCAGCGATCGGGTGCTAAGCCGGGTCGAGGATGAGCGCGTCGAGAATGAGCTCGCGCGCTTCAACCTGGAGATCAACACGGACGTGCATGCGCTGGCCGGCTCCTCGCTGCAGGCCCTGCAGGCGGAGCTGACCGGGCGCTGGGCGCGAGCGCAGCAGGCGGCGTCGGAGGCCGGCTGCCGGGTCGCCCTAGTGGGTATCCTGCCTTCGGTGCGGGAAGCGGACCTGTGCCTGAGCAACATGACCCCGTCGCCGCGCTACGCCGCGCTGAACGAGCAGGTGCTGGCGCTGCGCGGGCGCCAGCCGCTGACTCTCGATATCGAGGGGGCGGAGCGCTTCCGCACCGAGCGTCACGACGTCATGCTGGAGGCGGCCACCACTTCGCTGCAGCTGCACCTGCAGGTGCCGCCGCAGCGCATCGCGGCGTTCTTCAATGCGGCGGTGGCGCTGTCGGCGGCATCGGTGGCGGTGGCCGCCAATTCGCCGCTGCTCTTCGGGCGCCGCCTCTGGCAGGAGAGCCGCATCCCGCTGTTCGAGCAGGCTGTGGCGTGCACTCGCCTGGAGCCGCGCGGCGCCGGTACCCTGGCGCGGGTGGGGTTCGGTAGTGGCTATGCACGCGACGCCCTCTATGGCTTCTTTGTCGAGAATCGGCAGCACCACCCCGTGCTGCTGCCGGTGCTCCAGGACACCCCGGTGGAAGCGCTGGCCCATCTGCGCCTGCACAACGGCACCATCTGGCGCTGGAACCGGCCGCTGGTGGACGTGGTCGACGGCCGGTGCCAGCTGCGTCTTGAGCATCGGGTGATGGCCGCCGGCCCGACCCTGGCCGACGTGCTGGCCAACGCCGCCTTTTTCTACGGTGCGGTGGCCGAGCTGGCCGAATCCCGCCCAGGGCTGGTGGAGGAGCTGCCGTTCCACATCGCTGAGCAGAACTTCTATGCTGCCGCCCGTTACGGCCTGGACGCCGAGGTGGAGTGGCTGGACGGCTGGTTCGGCCGGCTGGGCGACCTGGTCGCCGAGCGCTTGCTGCCCAAGGCCCGCCGCGGGCTGGTACGGGCCGGCGTGGCCGAGGCCGAGGCCACCGCGCACCTGCGCGTGGTGGAGGAGCGGGTGGCCAGCGGGCGCACCGGCGCCGATTGGCAGCTCGCCTGGATGGAGCGCCACGGCGACGACAACCAGGCCCTGACGCGGGCCTACCTGGATCGAGCTGCCGACGGTGAACCGGTTCATCGCTGGCCGCTTTAGAAACCAGACAGGAGGGCGATCGGCCCATGCTGAAGACCTACCAGGGACTGCCGGAAGGACTGCTCCGCGCAGGGCCCGCCGAGTTGGAGGAGCGCCTCGGCGGGCCGAGCCTGATCGAGGTGCCCGGGCGCCGTGAACCGCCGCTTTTCGTCACCGTCCTGCTCCACGGCAACGAGACCACCGGCTGGGAGGCGGTGCGGCAGGTCCTGGCCGATTTCCAGGGGCGTCCGCTGCCCCGGACCCTGCTGCTGTTCATCGGCAATGTGCGTGCAGCCCGGCACGGCGTCCGCCGTCTCCCCGAACAGCCCGACTACAATCGGGTGTGGCCGGGGACGAGCCTGCCCGACAGCCCGGAACAGCACCTCGCCGCCGAGGTGGTGGCCCGCGTACGCTCGCGGGGCTGTTTCGCCAGCATCGATGTGCACAACAACACCGGGCTGAACCCGCACTACGGCTGCGTTAATCGCCTCGAGGGGCCGTATCTTCAGCTCGCTGCGCTGTTCTCGCGCACGGTGGTCTACTTCACGCGGCCTCAAGGGGTACAGTCGCTGGCCATGGCCCGGCTGGCGCCGGCGGTCACCGTGGAGTGCGGGCAGCCGGGCAGCCCCGGGGCGGCGGATCACGCCGCCGAACTGATCTCCAGCGCGCTACACCTCTCCCGCCTGCCCCAGGGGGTGCCCGCGGATATCTCGGTCTATCACACGGTGGCTGCGGTGCGGATTCCGGAGCAGTGCAGCTTCGGTTTCGGCGAGGCGCGCGGGGCGGATCTACAGCTGATGGACGATCTGGAGCGGTGCAATTTCCGTGATCTGCCCGAGGGGACCGTGTTCGCCCGGGTTGCGCCGGAGTCCCGGGCGTTCTTCACGGTGGAGGACAATGACGGGCGCGAGGCGGCGGCGGAGTTTTTCCAGCGCGATGGTGAGACGATCCGCCTGCGCCGTCCGGCGATGCCGGCCATGCTCGCCTGCAATACGACGGCCATCCGTCAGGATGTACTCTGCTACCTGATGGAGCCGGTCCGCCTGGGCACACCGCCGGCGGCTGAGCCCGCCTGAGGGTG
>NZ_JAJNRE010000046.1:0-8221 GCF_022228025.1 Halorhodospira sp. 9622
ATCCACCGGCTCCGGGCTGTGTCGACGCTCAAGCAGGTGAACCGTCTGCCCGCCGGCTCCTCGCCGCTTACGCCTCGTCATCCTCGCCCAGGGCGAAGAGCGAGGCATTGCCCCCGGCCGCGGCCGTGTTCTCCGTGACCACCCGCTCGTTGACGAAGCGCAGTAGGTAGTTCGGACCGCCCGCCTTGAAACCGGTGCCCGACAGCCCCTCGCCGCCGAAGGGCTGCGAGCCGACCACCGCACCGACGATATCCCGGTTCACATAGGCGTTGCCGGCGCGGATCGCCCGCGTGGCCGCATCCCGATGACTGTCGACGCGGCTGTGCACACCGAACGTCAGCCCATAACCGGCGGCGTTGATCCGCTCCACCACCGACTCGAGTTCCCCCGCCCGCCAAGTGGTGTAGTGGAGCATCGGCCCAAAGAACTCCTCCTGCAGGTCCTCGTTGGCGTCCAGCCGGTAGAGCGACGGGGGGACAAAATGGCCGCGGGCTCCGGCGTCGCCCAGAGGTGTTCGATGGACCACCCGGCCGGCGGCGGCCATCGCCTCATGGTGGGCCTCCAGCCGGGCCCGGGCCGAGGCATCGATGACCGGGCCGATGTCGGTGGCCAGCCAGCGCGGGTCGCCGACCCGCAGGGCGTCCATGGCACCGCGCAGCATCTCTAGAAAAGGTTCGGCGATGTCTTCCTGGAGGCAAAGCAGGCGCAGCGCCGAGCAGCGCTGACCGGTACTGAAGAACGCCGAGCGCAGGACATCCACCACCGCCTGCTCGGGCAGGGCGCTGGAGTCCACGATCAGGGCGTTGAGGCCACCGGTCTCGGCGATCAGGGGAACGATGGGGCCGTCACGCCCGGCCAGGGTGCGGTGGATCTGCTGCGCCGTAGCCACCGAGCCGGTGAAGGCCACGCCGTCGATGCGCCGGTCGGCGACCAGCGGCGGCCCGATGCGCCCGCCCTCGCCGGGTAGCAGGTGGAGCACGTCGCCAGGGATGCCCGCCTGGTGCATCAGCGTCACCGCCCGTTGGGCGATCAGCGGCGTCTGCTCCGCCGGCTTGGCGATCACTGCGTTGCCGGCGGCCAGGGCGGCGGTGATCTGACCGGTGAAGATCGCCAGCGGCAGGTTCCAGGGGCTGATGCACAGATACGTGCCGCGGCCATGGAGTTGTAGCGTGTTGGTCTCGCCGGTTGGGCCGGGTAGCGGCGTCGGCTCAGCCATCAGTCGTCGCGCCTGGGCGGCGTAGTAACGGCAGAAGTCCACCGCCTCGCGGACCTCGGCGATGCCATCGCGCAGCGTCTTGCCGCCCTCCAGGGTGCAGAGGGTCATGAGTTCGGCGGTGTGCGCCTCGTAGAGGTCGGCCAAGCGTTCCAGGGCGCGGGCGCGCTCTTCGACCGGTGTGGCGGCCCAGCGCGGCCACGCTGCGGCGGCGCCGGCCAGGGCCTGCTCCAGGTGTTCGGGGCCGGCCCACAGCACGCTGCCCACCCGCTGCCCGGTGTCGGTGGGGCTGCAGACGTCGGCCCAGGTGCCGTCGGCTTCGGGGGCGCCACGGCCGTTGATGATCGGCCGCGCCTCACGCCGGGACTCGGCAGCGGCGGTCATCGCCTCGGCCAGGGTCGCGGTCTCCTGGCGGTTGGAGAAGTCGATGCCGCGGCTGTTGGTTCGGTCCGGGCCGAAGATCCCGGCCGGCAGCGGCAGGTGGGGGTGGCGCAGGGTCGGGCGCGAGCGCAGGTGCTCCACCGGATCGGCGATCAGGGTCTCCACATCGCCCTCGTGGATCCGGTTGACGAAGGAGGAGTTGGCGCCGTTCTCGAGCAGCCGACGGACCAGGTAGGGGAGCAGGGCCTCGTGCTGGCCCACCGGCGCGTAAATACGCACCGGGACACCCCGGCCGGGGCGGGCGTCGACGAGTTGATCGTAAAGCTCGTCGGCCATGCCGTGCAGGCGCTGGAACTCGAAGGGTTGCTCTTCGGCCAGTTCCAGCACGGCGGCCACCGTGTGGGCGTTGTGGGTGGCGAACTGGGGGTAGATCTGTTCGGGGTAGCGCAGCATGCGCCGGGCGCAGGCCAGGAAGCAGACGTCGCTGGCCGCCTTGCGCGTGAAGACGGGGTAGTCGTCGAGGCCCTGGATCTGGGTGTCCTTGACCTCGGTGTCCCAGTAGGCGCCCTTGACCAGGCGGACCCGCAGCCGTCGCTGGTGGTGCCGCGCCCGTTCGGCGAGCCACTCGATCCACTCCGGCGCCCGCTTCTGGTAGGCCTGCACCGCGATCCCCAGGCCGTGCCAGTCGGCCAGTTCGGGGTCGGCCATCACCGCCTCGAGCACGTCCAGGGTCAGATCCAACCGGGCCGCTTCCTCGGCGTCCACGCACAGGGCGATGCCGGCCTCCCGGGCCCGTCGGCAGAGCGCCTGCAGCCGTGGGATGACCGTCTCCCGGACGCGTTCCTCCTGGCCGGGCTCGAAGCGCGGGTCGAGGGCCGAGAGCTTCACCGAGACCTCGGCGCGGGCGTCCATCGATGCGTTGGGGTCGGCGCTGCGGCCAAAGTGTTCGATCCCTGCGCAGTAAGCCTGGAAGAAGCGCTCGGCGTCGGCATCGGTCCGCGCCGCTTCGCCGAGCATGTCGTAGGAGTAGCGGTACCCCTTGGCTTCGAGCTTGCGGGCACGCCGCTGCGCCTCGGGGATGTCGCGGCCGAGGACAAAGGTCTCGCCGAGCAGGCCCATGGAGCGGCGCACCGCGCGGCGGATCAGTGGCGCCCCCCGGCGCGCCATGGCACCGCGCAGTTGAGCCCCGAACCAGCGTTCGGCTTCGCCGGCATCGAGGATCCGCCCGGTCAGCGCCAGGCCCAGGGTGGCGGCGTTGACCAGCAGGCGGCGGTCGCGGCCCAGGTGCGATGACCAGCCTCCGGCGCCGAGCTTGTCGTGGATCAACCGATCGGCCGTGGGGGCGTCGGGGATGCGCAGTAACGCTTCGGCCAGGCACATGAGCGCGACCCCTTCCTCGCTGGAGAGGTCGTACTCGTGGAGCAGCGCGGTCAGCGAGGACTGGCGGCGCTGGGCACGGATCATGCCGTGGACCAGGGTGCGGGCCCGCTCCTGGATACGCGCCCGGGTCTGCGGGTTGCACTCGGCCTCCCGGATTAGGGCCTGGCTGCGGGTGGGCTCGTCGATGCGATAGGCCGCGGCCAGGGGTTGGCGCTCGACGGGCAGCAGCTGCTCGGGGTCCGGATGGACGAACGCGCTCATGGCACCTCCTCGGGCGGATCGAATCAGGGCGGACATCGCCTGCTGCGTGCAGGGCGCGTGCCAGCCCGCCCCGCGCGCAGTGCTCGGCCTGCGAGCGGGCGGCGCTTTCCCTGATTGTGGCGCCTGTCGGCCGGGTCGGCGAGGGCGGTATGCCGGCGCAGTGCCTTGCACGATCGCAGTGCCTGGTATTTCATCCCCGGTCACGCATGGTGCAATCGCCGCGCCTGCGTCCGGGGATGCCGGGCGGTGCGCAGCGGCACGGAATCTGCACCCGGTAATCGTTGACCCTGACCCGCGGCCGCCGGGCGGCGGGCGTTGCACAAGCGGAGGAGCGGGCTATGGAAGAGAACCTCACGGCAGCCACCTGGTTCTGGCTGCTGGTGCCGATGTTGCTGGTGGTGGTGCTCGCGCTGGCGAGCCTGGTGCGCCGCAAGCTGCGGGAGGAGGACCAATGAACGGGGAGCTCGACCTGAACATCCCGCTGCTGGCGACCTTTGTCGTCTACCTGATCCTCATGATCCTGGTGGGGCTCTTCGCCTACCGCTTCACCAAGAGCCTGGCCGACTACATCCTCGGCGGGCGGCGTCTCGGATCGGGGACTGCGGCCCTGTCCGCCGGCGCCTCGGACATGAGCGGCTGGCTGCTGCTCGGCTTGCCCGGGGCGGTCTACGCCTCGGGGATGAATCAGATCTGGATCGCGGTGGGCCTGGCCATCGGCGCCTACCTCAACTGGCAGTTCATCGCCGAGCGGCTGCGCCGCTACACCGAGGTGGCGCGGGACTCCATCACCATCCCCGCCTACTTTGAGAACCGTTTCCGGGACCGGACCTCCGCCCTGCGCGTGGTCTCCGCCCTGGTGATCCTGCTCTTTTTCACCTTCTACACCTCGGCCGGGCTGGTGGCGGCGGGCACGCTGTTCGAGGACACCTTTGGCGTGGACTACACGCTGGCCCTGGCGGTCGGCGCCTCGGTGATCCTGGTCTACACCCTGCTTGGCGGCTTCCTGGCGGTTAGTTGGACCGACTTCATCCAGGGCATCCTGATGTTCGTCGCGCTGATCCTGGTGCCGGTGATCACGGTGATGAATCTCGGCGGCTGGTCGGAGACCGCCGGGGCGGTGGCGGACTTCGAGCCCGGGGCGCTGGATGCCTTCCACGACGTGACGTTGTTCAGCATCATCTCGCTGATGGCTTGGGGGCTGGGCTACTTCGGGCAGCCCCACGTGCTGACCCGATTCATGGCCATCCGCAGCCCGAAGGACATCCCGGCGGCCCGGTTCATCGGCATCAGCTGGATGGTCTTTGCCCTGTTCGGGGCGATCTTCACCGGCTTTGCCGGTATCGCCTTCTTCGAGGGGACCGGCACCCTGGACAACCCCGAGACGGTCTTCCTGGCCCTGATCCAGGCGCTGTTCAACCCGTGGGTGGCCGGCTGCCTGCTGGCGGCGGTGCTGGCGGCGATCATGAGCACCATCGACTCGCAGCTGCTGGTCTCCTCCTCGGCCCTGTCCGAGGACTTCTACAAGCGCTTCCTGCGCCCGCGCGCCGGCGATCGCGAGCTGGTCTGGGTCGGCCGTGCCACGGTGCTCGTCATCGGACTCTTCGCAACGCTGTTGGCGTTCGATCCGGACGCCGCGGTCCTCGACCTGGTCGCCTACGCCTGGGCTGGATTCGGTGCCGCCTTCGGCCCGGTGATCATCCTCTCGGTGTTCTGGCGGGGTACCACCCGCAACGGTGCGCTGGCGGGGATCGTCGTCGGTGCGGTGACGGTGGTCGTCTGGGATCTGCTCGAGGGTGGCCTGTTCGATATGTACGAGATCCTGCCCGGCTTCATCCTCGGGACACTGGCGATCCTGGTCTTCAGCCGCATTGGTGGCCGTCCCGGCGAGGAGATCGAGCGCGAGTTCGATCGCGTCCGGGCGCGTATGGACTGACCCGTCGCACCCGCCGCCCGGGGCTCGTTGGTACCTGGGCGGCGGGGGCACGTATCCCTCGCCGCGCCAGGCATTGGGTCCGGGCGGGATCCTTGCCCTCGATGTGCGCCTGCACTTCCCCCGTGCGCCGTGTGCTGATGCAACAAGGCTGCATGCGCCCGCGCAATGACGCAGACTGTGCGCGTTTGCGCCCCGCAGGGGCGTGACCTGCCTGCAGAGGAGGAGCGCATGATCGAGATGCAGCCGATCGGGGTGATCCGCACCCCGCACACCGAACGTCGCGGTATGCCGGTCCAGCCGAGCGGTGCCGGCGACTTCACCGGCCAGGTGGAGGTCGATCCCGCCTACGCGGCCGGGCTCAAGGATCTGGACGGGTTCTCGCACATCACCCTGATCTTTCTCTTCGACCGCAGCGAGGGCTACGAGCTCGAGGTGGTCCCCTTTCTCGATGATCGCCCCCACGGTGTCTTCGCCACCCGGGCGCCCCGGCGGCCGAACCCCATCGGCCTGTCCACCGTGCGACTGGAGGCGGTGCGCGGCAACACCCTCGAGATCCGGGGGCCGGACATGCTCGACGGCACGCCGCTACTCGACATCAAGCCGTGTACGCCGGAGTTGGGTCCACAGGGCCCGGTGCGCCGCGGCTGGCTGGACGAGGCCCGGGCCCGCTTCGCCGAGGGTCGGGCGGACGAGCGCTTCCGGCCGTAGGGGTCGCGGCTGCCGCAGCCCCTGGCGGGCATACGGCTGAGCGGATAAAATAAACAGGACGCATTCGCATTCGCATGAAGGAGGTAGCATGATACTCCGGTTCCGGACCCTCGCGGTATCGTGGCGCGGCGCACTGCCGGCGGCCGGTCTGGCGGGGCTGGCGGCACCGGCGGCGGTGCTTGGGGACTCGGGGGCCGAGGTCCTGCCCCAGGTGACCGTGACCGGCGATCCCCTGGGCAGCCGCACGGAGAGCGAACTCGTGCGCCCGATCTCGGTGGTGGAGGGTGAGGCGCTGGAGCGCCGTCGCGGTGGCGGGACCATCGGCGAGGTCCTCGACGGCCTGCCGGGGATCAGCAACGCGGACTTCGGGCCCGGCGTGGGCCGGCCCACGATCCGTGGCCTGCAGGGGTCCCGGGTCGAGGAGCTGCAGGACGGCATGCGCATCAGCGATGTCTCGGACGAGGGCGTCGATCACGCCGTCGGGGGGGACTCGCGGCGGGCGCAGTCGGTGGAGTTCATCCGCGGGCCGGCGACACTGATGTACGGCTCCGGGGCCGCCGGCGGGGCCGTGAACATGGTCACCAGCCGCTTTGACCCGTTTATCGGGGACCAGGTCTCCGGCCGCCTTTACGGCGCCTACACCGACAATGCCAACAAGCGCCAGGGCTACGCCGGTGTCGAGGTGCCCCTGACCGAGGGGTTCGCCCTGCGCACCGACTACAGCCTCAGTCGCAGCGACGACGCCGACATCGCCGGCTTCCAGCTTGAGGAGGGACGCGACGGCGATCACCTGATCCGCGATACGCTGGTCAACAGCGACGTCAAGGACGACAGCTGGTCGCTGACCGGGATGTGGTCGGAGGACTGGGGCTACATCGGCGTCGGCTACGACCGCTGGGAGATCGAGTACGGCGTGCCGGAGGCCTTCTTCCCGGTGCACAACACAGGCGATATCGACCTCTCCGACGAGTACGAGCGGATCTACGCCGAGCACGACCGCTTCGATCTGCGCAGTGAGTTCTACGACCCGTTCGACGGCTTCTCGGCCGCCCGTTTCAATCTCTCTTACACCGAGTTCGTCCAGGATGAGATCGAGTACGAGTACGACACGAGCACCGGACGGCTGGACAAGCGAGAGCTGGAGGCGACTTTCGAGCAGGACGAGCTCGACGCCCGGCTGGAGCTGACCCACGATCCCCTGGACGCCCTCGGCGGGCTGCGCGGGACCGTCGGCATCGATTTCCACGACGTGGACTATATCGGCGCGGCTGATGGCGACGACCTCATTCGCCCCACCGAGACCACCTCCACCGGGGTCTTCGTGGTCGAGGAGCTGCCCACCGGCTTCGGCGCCGTCGAGTTCGGCGCCCGGCTCAACCAAGAGCGCTCACGGGCGGCGGATGTGGCGGACCAGCAAATCGAGCAGGTCGCGGACGGCGGCAGCATAGAAGGCGCCGATGGGGTCGAGATCGACGTGCCCGAGCGCAACTTCCAGGAGGAACTCGGCAGCCGCACCTTCACCACCGGCAGCGCCTCCGCCGGCGCCCGCTTCGAGCTCGACGACGCCCACCGCCTGCGCACCTCGGTGACCTACGCCGAGCGCGCCCCCTCGGCCGAGCAGCTCTACGCCTTCGGCCGCCACGGCGCCGCCGGCACCTGGGAGGTGGGGGATCCGGATCTCGGCGAGGAGCAGTACCTCAACCTGGACATCGCCCTGGAGCGCCACCAGGGGGCGGTCCGCTACGACGCCGCGGTCTTCTACAACCGGGTGGATGACTACATCTACTTCCAGAGCTTCGACGACAACGGCGAGCCCCTGCGCGTTGGGGCGGATGACGATGAAGTTGTGCAAGAGGACGGCGGCGATCAGCTGGTCTACAACACCGCCGCCGACGTCCACCTCTACGGCCTGGAGTTCGAGGCGGAGCACGATCTCACCGTGGCCGACTGGCCGGTGACCGCCCGGGCCAGCGGCGACTACCTGCGCGGGCGTTTCCGCGACGGCGGGAGCCTGCCGCGGATGACGGCGCCGCGGCTGGGGATCGGCGTGGACACCGCCTGGCGGACTCTGGACTTCGCCGTGGACTGGCGACACGTTTTCCGGCAGACGGATACCGGTCCGGCGGAGACCGAGACCGGCAGCTACAACCTGGTCGGCTTCGATATCGGCTGGGAACCGCAGGATGTCGAGGAGCTGCGCGTGTTCTTCCGCGGCCGGAACCTCCTCGACGAGGACGGCCGACGCCACGAGAGCTTCTTCAAGAGCTCGGCGCCGATCCTCGGCCGCAACTACACCCTGGGGGCGAGCTACAACTTCTAGCCGGTGGCGTGGCGGGGGGGGGGGG
>NZ_JAJNRE010000047.1:0-6914 GCF_022228025.1 Halorhodospira sp. 9622
TCACGGCTCCAAGCGGCAATGCAGCCCTTGAGGCCTACCGGAACGATGCTTTCGATCTACTCCTGCTCGACCTGCACATGCCGGAGCTCGATGGCATCCAGGTCGCGCAGGCCGTTCGAGCAATTGAGCAGGAGCAGGGACTGCACCGTATGGCCATCGCCCTTTGCACCGCATACGCCCGCGAAGACGCTGAAGGCATGGCTCCGAGCGCCATCTTCGATGCCTACCTCGGCAAACCGGTCTCAAGGCGGGATTTGTGCGACCTTGTTCGATGGATAACCCGCTCTCAGTCTTAGACCGGCCCCAGCACGGTCCAGCCAGTGGCGAACACCGGAAGCAGCGGCTGCCGATGCCGGTGACCGGCCCCTGAGGTTGAGCTTGATCCATTGTGAGGCGATTTGCGAGATCAGTGGGTTAAGGCACTGGCAATCCCGAGCTTCAACGCTGACCTGCGGCACAATGAGCCGGAGCGTCTGCCGCTCGCCTTCAAGGGCGATCCCGGGTCCCACCTCAGGGCATCAGAAGAAACACCACACAGGCTCTGCAGGATAAGATACCCTTACTATTGAGCGGGAACCTCTAAGGATGCCGACCATGGACAGCCTGCCGTGCATCAGCCACAAAGAGCACAGCCCGAGGCAAACCGAGCCCTTCGCGATCTTCGTGGGTAGCCAACGCTCGCGCAGGGGGCTCGCGACATCGGGGCTGGCCCCATGCCATGTATGGGGGCGAGATAGATCGGCCGAGGAGGAGCCACAATGCCCGGGGATCACGCCGTGTTTAGCACCGCGCTGGGGTTGAGGGCACCTTGGCAAGTCGGTGATATCCGCATTGACTCCGAGGCTAGGCGTATCGACTTCGACATCACCTTTGATAACGGCAGCCGCTTCGCCTGTCCGGCCTGCTGCGCTGAGCGGCAGCCTGTCCACGACACACGCTGGCGCACTTGGCAGCACCTGCACTTTTTCGAACACCAAACCTTCATCCACGCCGCTGTGCCGCGGGTGCGCTGCCAGAACTGCGCGAAGACCACGGAGATCGAGGTGCCTTGGGCGCGGCCGGGCAGCGGGTTCTCGCAGCTGTTCGAGGCCATGGCCATCACGCTTTGCCGCGAGATGCCATTACGTAAGGTCGCCAACTTGCTGTGCATCAGCGAGGACGCGCTATGGCAGATCCTGCCCGGGTCACTGCGCCAGAGTCACCGGCACTCAGGAGCAGCACAGCGAGGCCCGCGCCGTAGACATCGATGAAACGGTCGTGGGACAAAGACACATTCACCTCATGTTGTCCCAAGACCTAGATGAGCGGTCCCCGAATAATTCCCGCGCTTAGGCTTACCCCACACACTCAAAAGGCCACATCCATGGATCAATCCAACCTGCAGCTTAAGGATTTACTCGATGATCCTGAGGGTGCTCACCTACTACTGAGAGTGGTTGACGCCCTGACATTGGACCCGGATCTGGAGCAATTTTTCCCGCATGCGGCCGAGGTGGCCCGAGATATTGTAGGAGCTTGTGGGGCGGCCCTCATTCTGTTTAACGAACGAGGAAATCTGGAATACCAATTTTTCCATGGCGAGCATGCGCTAAGGTTATCGAGATTCAGCGGCTATTCGTTCAGCATGGATCGGGGTACGGCTGGCATGGCTTTGCGGGAGCGCCGACCCATCTACGAGCCCGACTACGCAAACAGCCCCTACGCGCTGAGTGATTTCAAGCAGGCGGGTCTATGTGCCAACCTAGCCCTCCCCTTAATCACTGACAGTCAGCTTTTGGGGGCACTTGTACTATCTTGGTTCAGACCTCCTCAAGCGCCACTCGGCGAGCGGGATCAGTACTTGGCCCAGAAAGTAGCTAACCAAATCGCTGTTGCCACTCATCGACACGTTCTTGAGCAGCGCCTTCATGAGCAGGCCCTCGTGGACGATTTGACCGGCCTCTACAACCGCAAGGGCATCCTCGACCGGCTGGCGTCCAAGCTGGCCCACCACGAGCGGCAACACCGCACCTTTGCGCTCATCATGGTCGATATGGACCGCTTCAAAGCGGTTAATGACCAATACGGACACAATCTGGGTGATCAAATGCTTAGGGATTGCGCCGAGCGCATGCGCAATGTCTGCCGTCGGCACGATGACATTGGCCGCTTGGGAGGTGACGAATTTGTTATCTTGGCCGATACAAACCACCCGGAAGAGCCGCTAGAACCACTGCTGAGACGACTGGCCGAGGCTTTATCATTGCCGATCATTGCGGCTGGGGCAAAACCGACTCCAAGTATTGGAGCGGTGCGCTGTCCGCAGGATGGCGATTCCGGAGAGGCTCTACTTCGCCGTTGCGACTTGGCTGTCTACGAGGCCAAGACTTGTGAGGGGGCCTCCTTCCAGTTCTTCCAGGCCGAACAGGAGGAGCGAATACGCGATCAGGAGCGCACAGCGCACGGGGTACTGGAGGCCATGGAGTCCGGGCGTCTACACCTTTACTATCAGCCAATTGTCCGGCCGGATAGCGGTGACGTGGTTGCCTACGAGGCATTGGTGCGATGGGATCATGAGGATCAAGGCCTGCTGACTGCAGGGCAGTTTATGCCGCAACTGGAGCGCCAAGGCAAAGGAATGGTGGGCATGATGGATCGCTGGGTGCTGAACACTGCCACAGGACAATTCAGCGAGATCTTGTCTCAATCGGCGCCCGAGGTCCGTCTGCAGGTCAACATGTCAGCGATCCATTTTACCTCGCCGCAATTCCCGGATGAGCTGGAGGCAATCTTAACCCGATACCCAACGGTCGAGCCTGAGCGCTTGGTCATCGAGATCACCGAGACCGCGATGGTAGCGAATTTTGATGCGGCAGCAGCCAACATCGCTGCCTGCCACGAGCTGGGGGTCCGCGTAGCTCTGGACGATTTCGGGGCAGGCTTCGCCTCCCTGGGCTACATCAAGCGAATGGCGGTAGACATACTCAAAGTGGATGGCTCTTTCACGATCGGCCTTTTCGAGGACCCCAGCAACGAAGCAATCCTGCGCGGGATTCAGGCTTTGGGACACGCCATGGGACTTGAGGTCATCGCCGAGGGAGTGGAGACAACCGGTCATGCTTCCGCTTTGTCCCAGATCCACTTTGATGGGCTGCAAGGGTTCGGTCTCGGTCAGCCGGCCCCTCGAAAGGAGGTGACCCGTTCCCTCGCGCTCTAAGTGGTCGGGCCTAGCTGCTTGGATCGCCGTGGCGCCTTCGCGGTATGTGCTAGCGACCACGCCATCCGCACCGCGCGCTGCACCCAGCGCGATCCAACAACCAAAACCTAGATCCCCTCCTGTGCTCGGCACAGCTGACGCCCCGGGGTCTTGCCAAACCCTCTATGTTCGGCGTGGCACTCGGTACGGCTGGCTCCCACCCCTACGTAAGCCGAATCTCTCTCAAGACCAATACACGCTCATGGCGATTGCTAGCCTGACCTGACCATCTGGGGTGACGATCAGGAGAGATCCACTGCCTTACCCCCCCCGGTCCAAATCGGTTTCGGCTTCTGGTGACCGCGGCTCCAATTCCTCCCGGCGCACAGGCACTGACTTGGGCGCGTCGATTCCGAGCTTGATCTGTTTACCATGGACCCCTAGCACCTGTACTTCGATCTCATCGCCGATGCGCAGCGACTGACCGATCTTACGCTCAAGAACTAACATCTCGCCTTCTCCGAAATACTCATGTTGGCATAAATGACTCTACACGGGGCTCCGTCATGCCGGAAGACGCAATAGATCGCGCAGCCTTGTATAGCGCTTGCGGCTCGAGGCATTGCGCGCCGCCATGGCCACTGCCTTGGGCTGGCCAACCAGAACCACCAGCTCGCGGCCTCGCGTGATGCCGGTGTAGAGCAGGTTGCGCTGGAGCATCGGATAGTGCTGCGTGAGCACCGGGATGACCACCGCCGGGTACTCCGAACCCTGGGACTTGTGGATGGTGGCGGCATAGCCGGGGACGACCTGATCGAGTTCGCCGAAGCCATAGGTCACCGAGCGCCCCTCGAAATTGATGGCGACCTCTTCCTCATCCGGATCCACGGACTCGATCCGGCCCATGTCCCCGTTGTAGACCTCCTTGTCGTGGTCGTTCTGCGTCTGCATGACCTTATCGCCGGGGGCAAAGCGCCAGCCGAAACGCTCTACCGCCGGCTGCCCCTCGGCGGGATTGAGCACCTTCTGAAGCTCGAGGTTCAGTGAGCGCGCGCCCACGCCACCGCGGTTCATCGGGCACAGAACCTGGATGCCATCGATGGGATCCAACCCGAAGCGCCCGGGGATGCGGTTTTTGACCAGCTCCAGGATCTTCGGCCCCGCCTCTTCAGGCTCGGCGGCCGGGACGAAATAGAAGTCCGACTCACCTCCCGGCGGATCCAGGTTGGGGATCTGGCCTTGGTTGACCCGGTGCGCGTTGGTGATGATCTGGCTTCGCGCGGCCTGGCGAAAGACCTCGGTCAGGCGCACCACCGGGACCGCCTCGGACTGGATTACATCAGCCAGAACCTGGCCGGGACCCACCGATGGGAGCTGATCGATATCACCGACGATCAGCAGCGCCGCATAATCCGGCATCGCCCGCAACACCGACTGCATCAGCCGCACATCGACCATCGAGGCTTCATCGAGCACGAGCAGGTCGCACTCGAGGGGATTGTCCTCGTTTCGTTTGAAACCACCGTGACTTGGGTCGATCTCCAGCATCCGATGGATGGTGGTCGCCTCCCGCCCGGAGGTCTCGCTCATACGCTTGGCCGCCCGGCCGGTCGGAGCGCACAGGAGCATCTCGACTCCCTTGGCAGCGAGGATGGCCAGGATGCTGTTGACCAGGGTGGTCTTCCCCACGCCCGGTCCGCCGGTGATTACGGTCACCTTGCTCTTGAGCGCCTGGCGCACGGCCTGCGACTGCTGCTCGGCCAGCGAGAGCCCGGTCCTCGCCTCGACCCAGGGCAGCGCCTTGTCGGCATCGATCTCGGGCCAGTTCGGCGCGCCCACGCAGATCTGGCGCAGCCGCTCGGCGATCACCTCCTCGGCACGGAAGAGCGCAGCGAGGAAAACACAGCGCTTATCCCCCAGCGGCGCTTCAATCACCTCGCCCTCTTCAATCTCCAGCGCGAGCGCTTCCTGCAGACGCTCCTCATCCACCTCCAGCAGCTCAGAGGCTTTCGGCAGGAGTTCGCCGACCGGCAGACCGCAGTGGCCCTGATCCGTGGCCTCGAGCAAGGCGAAAGCAATCCCCGCGCGCAGCCGGATGAGTGCATCCGGCTCAATGCCCAGGCGCATGGCGATGGCATCCGCGGTCTTGAACCCGATACCGCGGATGTCCCGGGCAAGCCGGTAGGGGTTCTCCGACATCTTCTCCACCGCATCCACCCCGTAGGTCTTGTAGATGCGCACGGCCCGGGCGGTCCCCACCCCGTGGCTGTGGAGGAACATCATGATCTCGCGGATGACCTTCTGATCGGCCCAGCCCGAGCAGATGCGCTCGGCGCGCTTAAGACCGATGCCCTCGATCTCCTGAAGCCGCTCGGGCGTGTTCTCGATGACCTCGAAGACCTCCTCGCCGAAGGCCTCCACGAGCTTCTTGCCGTAAACCGGGCCGATGCCCTTGATCATCCCGGAGCCGAGGAACTTCTCGATGCCCTCTGCCGAACTGGGGGCGGAGACGCGCAGAAACTGGGCCCTGAACTGCACCCCGTGCTTTCGGTCGTTGAACCACTCGCCGGAGGCGGTCACCCACTCGCCCGCCGAGACATTGGCCGCATGCCCGATCACGGTCACCAGATCCCTCTGCCCGCGCGCCTTAACGCGCAGCACGCAGAAGCCGTTTTCCGCGTTGTGGTAGGTCACCCGCTCAACCGAGCCGGCGAGCACCTCGCGGTGGGGCTGCGTTTCCGGAGCCGATTGGCCCATCGGTCAGTCCATGCTCTCCATCTTCCTCGCCCACCGCGGCCAAGAGCCAGCCGAGGTCCTGCGGCCTGGTTTGTGCCATTTCCAAGCCCCGCCCCGCCAAGGAGAGCGGGTTCAGCCGCACGGCTCGGCCCGATAACCCGCCGAGTCCGGGGCTCTCAGCGCTCAGATCAGGCCGGCATCAACTCCGCTCCAGCTTCCTTCGAACAAGCGTCACCCATCATCAGCCGGCCGTTTTGCGTACCCCGGGCACCCATCAACTGCCCCCGAGAAAAGCTCATCAAAGGACACATCCAGCAGGGTCACGTCATCACGAACCTCACCGGCACCACGCCATGCGGTCACATCGCTACACAGTGCATCGAAGGCCTCTTCCGGCGGCACCCGCTCGAGCGTGGCCTCCGCATTGCCCTCTCCGAACTGCTCCCCAGAGGCGGATTCGATCTCAAGCAATCCATCGGAACAGGCGATCAGGTGCAAGCCCGCAGAGAGCGGGTAGTCAACCAGCCGCCGGTTCTCCACCGTCCCGCTCGGCACGGCAGCCAGCGGCAGCCCTCTGGGATCCAGCCTTTCCTCGATCCCTTCCGGGCCAACAAGCCATGCCCGCGGCATCCCGGCGTTCCAGACCCCCAGACGCTGGTTACGACAATCGACCTCAAACAGAGTCGCCGCGAGGAAGATTTCCGGCGGCAGGTTGCGGTAGAGCTGCTCATTGATCGTCTCGAGCACCGTGTTGCTATCCACCCCGCGCCTGACCATGTCATAGAAAAGGGTCGCCAGTGCAGGCACGCCCACCGCAGAGTCGATCCCGTGGCCGGTAAAGTCTCCAAGAAGCAGGACGAGCACCCCATCACCCCGGCGCTCGGCGAGGAACACATCCCCACCGAGCATCGCCGCCGGCTGATAGCAAAACCGCACGCCGGGCGCTTGCCGGGCATCGGAGGATGTTGCCCGTGCGATGATCCGCTGAGCACTCTCCTGCTGC
>NZ_JAJNRE010000048.1:0-6361 GCF_022228025.1 Halorhodospira sp. 9622
AGCCACAGGCTTTCACGGATGACCGGCTCGTCGCGTGCATCGGCCAGATCGAGCGCACGTTGTGCGGAGGTCTCCGCCTCGGCGTAGTTCCCGGCCTCAAGCTGCGCGGCGGCCAGGTTCTGCCAGAGCACGGCGCGATTCGGCGTGTGATTGACGGCTTGCTCAAAGTACTCGACGGCCTGCCGGGGATCGTCCGCCTCGAGTGCTTCGCGACCCTGCTTGGCCAGTTGGTTGGCTTCCTGGTGCGCTGCCTGCGCCTCTTCGGGATCCTGCTCCGGTTCAGGCGCGCTGGAGATGGGCGGTTGGTCCAACTCATCCCAGGGGGAGCGCTCGTGCTCTTGCTGCTGCTCCTCGGTCTGTTCGTTTTGCTGTTCCTGCGGATCAGTGTCCGTGCGGGCGATACCGTCGTCGGGTGGGACGTAGCAGCCGGTATTGGTGAGCAGCCCAAGGGCTGTGAAGCCTGTCACCAGGGCCAGTGCGAGTGCCCGGCGCTGCCCCGATGCGGTGTTGGTACGGCCCTTGTCCATGGCGCTTGGCTGAGAGGCTCCGATGGAGTGATGGTCGGTTCCGGCGTGCGCTGTGCCGGTGTGCAGGTTTCCGCACCGCGGCGGACGTTCTTGAAACCACGTCTAGGTTACGATAAAGCCCATGCGGAACCGAGGGCAAACAGCAGGGTGCGTTTACGATCGGGAGGTGCTGCCACCCAGGGCCCTGTGTGCGAAGGCGTCTTCCGGTTCCAATGCGGTGGTACCGTGTGTCCGCTTTGTCTCGCCAGGGGCATTGTCAAGGCACGGCCTCGTGCAACAGCCAGGGGACCGAGTTCTCGGCGCTTATTGACCGATCCGGGCCATGACCTGCCGTGTGAGATGGGCGGCTTCGTGGCTCATGGCGGGCATCCGGTCGGCGTCGTGCTCAAGGAGGAGGATGCGCACACCTTCCACGGTGGCTTCCAGGGCTTGGAGTCGTTGGGTTGCCGTTCTCAGTGCGGCCACGGCCTGACGGCGCACGGGCACGCAAAGGCTGTGGTTCTCGCTGATGGACTCGTGGAGCGAGCGCAGCACTGCGACCGTCCCCTGGAAAATCGCTGCGGCCTCGACAAGATACGAGGCGCTCGCCCCATAGGCGTCGAGGGTCTCTGGTCCCCGATGGGCGGCGATGCGCTGTTGGAGTCGATAGCCGCGATCCTCGAGGGGGTGGAGGACGTGGTGCGAGGTGTGCTCGAGTTCTTCGGGGCTGCGCAGCGCATCGGTGACGGCCTGACAGCCGCGATGGATGTCCATACTCCAATGGGCGCAGTTCGATTCGAGTTCAGCGGCGCTGGAGAGCACTTCTGTGCGCGTTTTACGATTCAGTGGGAGTGCCAGGGCTCGGCGGGGGGCGTGGATCGGTCCTGGCCGGGTTGCGAATCTTGATTGGCCGCCGTGTCTCGGCTGGCGGCCTCGACGGCTCTGCGCAGGCCTCGGTCGTCGCCGAGTTCCTTTCGGGCAGCGGCGATTACCCACCAGCTTTCCCGTATGACGCCGTGCTCACGAGATCCGGAGAGGTCCAGGGCGCGTTGGGCTGACGTCTCCGCAGGGCCGAACTCCCCGGTTGCCAACTGCGCAGCGGCCAGGTTTTGCCAAAGTACAGCGCGGTTGGGGGTTAGGTTCACGGCTTGCTGTAGATACTCCACCGCCTGCTGTGGTTCGCTGTCCTCCAACTTTTGGCGTGCGCGGCGAGCCAGTTCGTTCGCTTCCTGTCGCTGTTCTTCTTCAGTCTCTGGATCCTCCGGCGCTGCGCCCGGCTCTTGTACGGGCTGGTCGAACTGGCCCCAGGGGGAGTCCGGCTGCTCGGTCTCCTCCACAGGTTCCCGTTCCGGTTGCTCGGCATCGGATCTTGCGATGCCGTCGTCCGGAGGGACATAGCAGCCAACACACGGGATGGCGAGCCAGGTGGTGGCTGCGAATGCGCAGAGCATCCGGCGTGCGCAGTGGCCTTGGGATGGTTCGACTTGGTGTCCCTGCATCGTTCTCAGTCTTCTGTGACTTGTCGTTTCGCTTGATTGCTGCCCCCGCGCGCCCGGTACGGCCTCCAAGGTTGTCGCCCAGCGCCTGTCGAATAGAGGGCGAGCCGAAACCGGATTCCTAGAGGGGATTCTAGAATGCCACAGCCCAGGCCAGTGTGCCTCCTTGCTCTTGGTGATCCTTGAAGGCGCTCAGGTGTGCATCGCCGCCGAGCAGCGGGAACCGCCAGAAGGCGTCAGCGACGATCGTCTCGGTGGTGGGGATGTCCACGGTTCTCGACTCGTGGCGGAGGCTGCCATCGGCCTCGATCCCGGTGGGTAGGCGTAGGGTCAGGTGACCGCCAAGATGGCGTCTATGGCCGATCGCCAGTCCCAGGCGCTCAGCGTCACGACGGTGCTCCAGACCCAGGCGGGTGATCTGTTCCCTCAGGTCAGCGCTTTGCAGCAAGCTCCCCAGGTTGGCCGCTTTGCGGTGCGTGTGGCGGTGCTCCAGCAGCAGATCGGTGGCGTTGGTCGCTTGCCAGCGCAGGCTGATGGTGCTGCGTTGGTGTGTTGCGCCGTCGACCGCAAATCCGCCCTCGCCACGCAACTCAGCGCCGTGGCCTTCGTGCTGGTAGACGGTGTGGGCGATCTCCAGGCCCAGCCGCCCGCGCTTGAGCCGGACGCCGGTATGGTAACCGACCGTACGCTCATCGGCTTTCCGGAGGCCATCTTCGCGCTCCCGGTGAGGCAGCAGGCCGTCTTCCCCACCTGCCAGCAGCGCCTGTGCCTGGACATCGAGCCAGGGGGCGAGTGTCCCTTGGGCGGTGAGCCGTTGCAGGTGGGTATGCGCGTCCAGCTCTGGATCGGTGTGTAGCCAGGCCCTTGGCTCAAACGCAAGGCTCTCCGGTAGCAGGGCGCCGGCGGTCGCCAGGTTGTGCTGCTCAAGCATCAGTCGGCCAGCCGGGGCGGCCAGCGTTATCCGCAGCGAGCTCGGGGCGTTCAGGGACGGAGGCGGTTGGGTGCCTTCGGCGCGCAGCACCAAACGGCCAAACGCATATTCTTCGGTCTGCTGTCTGGAGGGAGTCAGTGGAGAAAGGGCATGCGCCATCCGCTGGTTCAGGCCTTGAGGAGCGGTGGCGTGACCGACCGCAGCGCTTAAATCCGCGGGGAAGTCGCGGTTGAAGCGATCGGTGAGAATGCCGCCAGCCAGGGCGTCGTTGTCAAGCAGTGCCTGCACGGTTGCGTCGTTGCCGGTGAGCGTGGTTGTCGCCGCCGGTGCGCTTTCACCTTCTTTTAGAGGAATCTGCAAAGTGCCTTGGGGCTCTAGGGCGGCCTCGATGTCGAGTCGACCTTGGCCGTAGTGGCTGGGGTCGTACTCGTCGAAATCTCGGTCGGCGGTTTCCAGAAGAATCTCGGCAATCTCTTCGGCGGCGAGATGTTCCCACTCACTGAGGATGAGAGCCGCCGCGCCAGCGACTTTCGGGCTGCTGAATGAGGTGCCGCTGGCGCGGCTGTAATCATCGTCGCCGCTGCTGTCGGCGCTTTCGATGCGGACGCCTGGTGCGGTCAGAAAGCGTGCCTGGACGGCCGGTTCGGAGCCGGCCCGGTTGGAGTGTTCCCAGAGCCGGTCGTCTTCATCGAGGGCACCGACGGCGATGGCTCGATCTTTGAAGGTATCGATGGCTCCGGCGACATCGCCGATAGGGCCATCAGCACCTTCGTTACCGGCGGCGATGACGAGGAGGCGGTCATTGGCGGTGAACTCGCGCAAGCGCTCAGGGATGGCGTCGCTGGGGTCAAAATAGACTGCGGAGAGGTTGAGAATCCGTATATCTTCGGCCTCGGCCGCGGAGACGGCGGCATCGAAGCTCTCGCGGGACCACGCCCCGATGCCAAGGCCGTCAGCGTAGAGGTGTAGGTCGGCCTCCGGCGCCACACCCTGTTCAGTACCGGCGGTGATACTGGCCACACGGGTGCCATGATTCTGGGCGTCCTCTTCGGTCACGTCCCAGTCGCGATCCCCTGGGTTGTAGAAGCGCTGGTAACGTTCCGCGTGGGGCTTAAGCTCCCGGTGGCTGATCCGGAAATCGGAGTCGATGACGGCCACGCGGGCGCCCTCGCCGGAGTGGGGCTCGTGGGGAGCGACTCCTTGCGATTCATCGTCCGAGTCGCTGTCCGACTGCTGGAGGATCCAGATGGCCGTGCCAGCGGCTAGCGCACCAGCTGCAACAGAGCCCACGGCATGCACTGCTGGCTTTTCATCCGGCGGCGCATCCGTATCGGGAGCCTCCGAGGTCTGATCGTGTTGAGTATCCTCAGCGGCGAACGCTGCGTCGAGCCCACTGACGCCGAGCAGGAGGAGGGTCAGCGGTCTAACTATCGGTTGGATGCCAAGCATGACCATTCGGGTGATTGACAACCAACCAACGTTTCATTTTTTGGGCTGTCAATCGGCAGTGCACCTTATCATGTGTTAGGTTCTTTCCGCTCCCAGCAGCCATAAGTGGGCAGCTTTCGGCATGGTCCTTGGGGGGCCGACACCACGACAAGATCGCATTGAAGCGTGGCTCATGTCGAGAGCTGGTGTGCGTGGGCTAGGAACTCCCGGAAGAAGGCGGCCATGATCCCCAGCATGGTGCCGAGCACTGCTGAGAGGGCCATAGTCAAGCTTGGACCAAGGGCATCCGCTTGGTTCGCCGCTGCGAGTATTGGGGCTTCCGCGGTTTGAAGCTCCTCAATACGATCTTCGTAGTCGTCTTTTTTTTTGTGCATGCGTTGCTCTATCCGGCGTTTTTCGGTTCGAAACATACTGATTTTCCGCTGGAGCTCGCGTACCTCAGAGCTGGTTATTGACAGGTCTTGGCGCATACCCTCCAGTCGGATTCGCAATATCTCTGGGGATTGATCGAGGCCTGCTTCATTTTGAAGTTCTTCGAGTATGTGGTCGTGGCTTTCCTGAAGTCTCCGGCGTTCCTCCTTGATCCACTCCAGCTCCGCATGGGTGGTCTCTAGATCATCCTTGATTGCGTTGTGGTTGGATTTAAGCGTGGCATTCGCTCGGGCGAAATCGCGTTCGATGCGAGATTCATGGCGCTCGTACAAGGTTCCTTGTGTCGCCAGGAACCAGTCCCGGACCGCGCCGTGTAGGGCCTCTACCCGGGGCAGGCGATCCTCGCTGACACTGCTCTCCAGGATCAGCAGCCGTGAGCCTTCAACGTGGGTCAGCTTGATGGATGGCGCCCCCACCTCGTGCTCGGCCTCAAACCGCCGTTTAAGCTCCGGCAGCACCACCCGCTCCAAGCGGGCCATGACAGCGTCGGAGGAGATCAGCGGCTCCTCATCCTTGGCGGCGAACTCCAGCGTGGTGGTGTAAGTCTGGCTGGGTTTCTGCAGAAGGGCGTAGGTGGTGCCCAGGGCGAAGACGACCAGGGCGATGCCGAACAGCCACCAGCGCCGCCGCACCAGAACCAGCCACAGGTCGACCAGGCTGATCTCGTCATCCGGGACCCGGCGTGACTCCTCCGGGAAGTTTGCATCGCCGCGGTGGCTGGGAGGCCGGGTGCCGGGGGTGTTCTGTTCGTTCATGGGCCTTGGTGGGATCGGGTGTCAGGGATTTGCGCGGAAGCTACAACGAACGGTCGCTAACAGCAAGGCGGTCAGGTTTACTTCCGGTCGGATGGTGCCCTCAGGATTCCCGCCGGCCCGCCGATACGCCGGTTAGCAAGCTGACTGACCGACCCCGGCGAAGAAGGAGCCCCTCATGCGTTCTCGCTGCATCCGCTCGTACCTGATGGCCGCCGTGTTGGCCCTGGCGCCGGCTGCGGGGATGGCGGGGGTCAACTACAACTGGGTCCAGGTGGGTTACGCGGTGACCGATTACGGGTTCTCCGAAGACTTCGAAGGTGTTGATCTGCGCGCCTCCGCCTGGCTGCACCGCCATGTATTCGTGGAGGGCCTCTACCGCCATCAGGATGCGCGTATCTGGCAGCACGGCGGAGAAACCCATGCGGAATACGGCGCCATCGCCCTCGGTTTCCGCTACGGGGTCACCGGGGAGGCCGACATCTACGCCGCGCCGGCGCTGGAGTACGCGGACCGTCAGGGGGTTAGCAGCGAGTACGAGCTTGGGGCGCGGATTGGTTTCCGGCAGCGGCTGAACCGCCTAGAGGTCGGGCTCGAGGCGCGGTCCCTGTTCACCGGGGACGAGGGGGATACGCTTCTGGATGACGCTAGCGGCACCACGGTCAATGCGCTGTTCCATGTGAGCCGCGACGCGGCCCTGTTCGTCGAGTACGACAATACCGACTACGGCGCGCGGGACACCATGGAGACCCTGACGGTCGGCGGTCGGGCGAACTTCTGACATGGGTAGGCGAA
>NZ_JAJNRE010000049.1:0-5570 GCF_022228025.1 Halorhodospira sp. 9622
GACGAGTAGCCGGTGCCGAAGTCGTCGATGGCGAACGGGGTCCCCTGCTCGGCGAGCGTGCGCATGGCCAGCGCCATGGGCTGGAGCTCCTCGCTGAAGCCGCGCTCGGTGATCTCCAGCTCCACCTGCGGCTGCGCCAGGCAGGCCTCGGCGAGCGCCTGCCGCAGCCGGGGCGCGAAGCGGGGCTCGAGCAGCTCCTGCGGGCTGATGTTCACGGCCACCGGCGGCACGGTGATCCCCTCAGCCATCCAGGCGCGGACCTGGCGGCAAACGGCCTGCAGGATCACCCCGGTGAGCTCCTCGATGCGCCCGGTGCGCTCGGCGAGGGGGATGAACTCGCCCGGCGAGATCCATCCGAGTTTCGGGTCGTGCCAGCGGGCGAGGGCCTCCATCCCGGTCATGGCGCCGGAGGCCAGGTCGAAGCGAGGCTGGTAGTGCGGCTCGATGCAGCCTTGGTCCAGCGCCTTGTCGAGGCGCTGGACGAGATGGATCTGCTCCGAGACCCCGAGCCGGCCGGTGCCGTTCTGGACCACCCGGACCCGGCCGGCGCCACGCTGGTTGCCGGTGAGTAGGTGGAGGAGGCTGGTGAGCTCGTCGAGGCGCTCGCCGTCATCGGGCGCCTGGACCACGCTAACGGCGACGGTGGGACGGATCTGCTCCATGCCGGTGGTGATCGGCTCCTGGAGCGCCGCCGCGGCGCTGGTGCCGATGGCCTCCGGATCGCAACCGGGGGCCGTGGCCGGCGCCCAGACCAGGAGCTCGTTGGCCTCCCAGTGCCCGAGGCTGGCCTGTTCCGGCAGAGCGGCCCGGAGCCGGGCAGCGGTGGCGGCGAGCAGCCGGTCTGCCGAGGCCGTCTGGCGACTGGCGCGCAGGCCGGCCGCATCCTCAAGGTAGATGCTCATCAGAGCGAGGGGAGCAGGGTGCTCCCCCTCAGCGGCGGCCTCGAGCAGGGGCGCCACGCGGCCGGCTGTGCTCGCCCGATTGGGCAGCCCCGTCGCCTCGTCGAGGCTCGGGTTCCGGGCCGCCGGGCTGCGGACGGCGGTGCCGCCGGTGAGGTGGATCTCGACGACGCGGGCAAGCTGGATGAGCCGGCGCTCGTCCTCCGCCGTGAACGCCCGCGGGGCGTAGTCGATCAGGCAGAGGGTGCCGAGAGCGCCGCCTTGCGGGGTACGCAGCACGGCCCCGGCGTAGAAGCGCAGGAAGGGCGCCCCGGTCACCAGCGGGTGTTCTCGGAACTGGCCGTCCTCGGCCAAGTCCGGCAGGATGAGGGTCTCCTCCTGCTCGATGGTGTGGGTGCACACCGACCGGTCGCGGGCCATGTTGAAGGCCGGGGCGTGCCCGGTGCCGGCCAGCGAGCGCTGCGCCTCCGCCTCGATGAGGTGGATGCGGACGATGGGGACGTGGAAAAGCTCCTCGGCGAGCGCCAGCAGCTCCTGCAACGCCCGGGAAGCGGCGGCCTCGCTGAGCTCTAGGCTGCGCACCTGCCTCAGGCGCTCCTCCTCGCTGATCTTCGTCTCCATGGCGGGTCTCGGCGTCTCTGCCTCGGTCGTGCCCTCAGTTTATGCCACACATGCTACTTAAAAAGGCTGGAGCGCGCCGCGCTCGGCATGGGCGCGTCTCTGGAGCGCCTCCCCCCGGGCGCTAAGCTCACGGGTTTGCTGCCGCAGCTCCTGCCAGCGTTGAGCGAGTTCGACGATGGCTTCCAGGTCCTGTGTCAGCTCCAGGGCTTCCTGTTGCAGCAGGGCCTGCTCATCCGGAAGTCCTCGCCCCTCGACGAACAGGGGTTCGCCCACGACGCCGCCGAAGGCTTCATGGCGCTCGTCGAGTTCCTGAGCCTCGTCGAGCAACGCCTTGGTATCGGCATGCAGGGCCCGCGCTTCGGTGATCAGATCTCGTACCTCCGCGCGGAAGCCCGGGGGCGCGATCCATGTCAGAGCTCCGGCTCGGGGTAGGTGCTCCTCGGCTTTATCCAGGCGCTCCGCCCGGGCTTCGAGCCACCTGTCAAACTCCTCAATATCCTCCTCGGTCTCATCGCCGAGGACCATGCGCTCCACGCCGTAGCCGAGGTTTTCCCCAAGCCGTTCGACGGCGTAAAGGGAGCCGATCAGGCCTGCCCAGACGACAAGCAGGGTGGCTATGACCGTCAGTAGCGTTCGCATCCTGTCCTCGAGTGGCCGCTCTAGATGGGTCTTTTACGGATCCGCCGAATGCCGTGAGGCAATGCATGCCCATGAGGAAGTGGGCCGGCTTCCGGCGGCAGGCTGCGTTGCTGACTTGGGAGAGAGAAGGTGGTGGGCCGTGCAGGATTCGAACCTGCGACCAGCGGATTAAAAGTCCGATGCTCTACCAGCTGAGCTAACGGCCCCGAAAAGCGCACATTTTAACCAAGCCGCCGGCGGTAGGGAAGCGCCCGGCGGCTATTCGTCGTCGGACATCAGACGGCGAATCTCCGCGACCCGCTGCTGAGCCAGGTTGGCGGCAGTGGTATCCGGGTGGTCTGCCTGCACCGCCTCGAGCTTCTCGCGGGCGTCCTCCAGTCGATCCTCCTCGAAGGCGATGTAGCCGAGCTTCAGGCGGGCGTCCGGCACCTTGTCGCTGTCGCCGTAGTCGTCGATCACCCGTTCGAAGTGCTCGCCGGCGGCCTCGAAGTCGCGCTCGGCGTAGTACGTCTCGGCGATCCAGTAGACGGCGTTGGCGGCGTAGTCGCTGTCCGGGTCGGCGTCGAGGACGTCACGAAAGCCTTCGCGGGCGTCCTCGTAGAGGCCGTCGCCGAGCTGGCGGAAGGCCGCCTGGTAGAGTTCCCCGGCGTCGGCGTCCTCTTCGCTGGCCTCGCTGTCCGGGCCGTCGAGGTCGGGGATGGGGACCTGCTCCTGCTCCTGGGCCAGCCCGCGCTCCTGAAGCTCGCGCAGCCGGTCGTCCAGGTCGGCGTAGTGTTCGCGCTGGCGTTCCTGGAGTCGGCGGACCTGGCGGTCGAGGCTCTCGATATCGCCCCGCAGCTCGCGGTTTTCCCGCTTGATGCGCTCGACGTCGCGGACCAGTTCGGCCAGTCCGCGTCCGTCGAGCAGGTCCTCGAGGCGGTCGAGGCGCTGCTCGACGTCCTCGGCCACGGCAGGCGCGGCGAAGGCCAGAAGTACGGTGATGGTGGCGATCTTTCGCATAGCCGGTGTACCGCGTTAGCGCTCGTAGAGCAGCTCCGCGCGGCGGTTTTCCGCCCACGCGTCTTCGTTGGATTCGTCGATCAGCGGGTCTTCCTCGCCGTAGCTGACCACCTCGAGCTGGTCCGAGCGGGCCCCGTTGGCGCGCAGGAGCCGTTCGACCGCCTCGGCGCGCCGCTCGCCCAGGGCCAGATTGTACTCCCGCGAGCCGCGCTCGTCGGTATGGCCCTCGATGGTCATCCGCTCATCGGGGTGCTCGCGCAGGAACTCGGCATGGGCCTCGAGGACCGGTATGTCCTCGTCGCGGATGTCGCTGGAGTCGAAGGCGAAGTGCACGCGCCGGGTCGCCAGCGGGCTGTCGGGCTCATCCAGGACGGCGGCGTCCAGCGGGTCGTCGGGGTCCAGCCCCTCGGCGCGTGCCCGCTCCAGGCGTTCTTCGTCGGCATCGCTCGGGTCTTCCAGGGCCTCGGCCTCGGTCGGATCGAAGTCTTCCGTTTCCAGTTCGGTCTCTTCGCCGGGTGCGGTCTCCGGGTCCTCGATCCAGTGGGCGCAGCCGGCCAGCAGGGCCAGGCTGGCTGTCAGCCCTAGGGTGCGCAGGGGGCGGAGCGCGACGTTTCGGTGGCTTCTGGCGGTCATGGTGTCTCGTCCTCGCAGGTGGTTTACCAGGCCGGTTCGCGTACGCGGGTATCCGGTCGTTCGGTGGACTCCAGTGGGGCCACCGCGCCGCCGATGACCGAGGCTGTGGCCAGTCGCTGCCCCTCGGTGCCGCCAGCGGTGTAGATGACCAGGTCACCGTTGGGGGCGAAGCTCGGCGATTCGTCGGCCGGCCCGTCGCTGATGATCTGCACCGCCTCGGTCTCCAGATCCTGCAGGGCGATATAGTACTGCCCGTCGTGGCGGTGAACCATGGCCATCCGCTCACCGTCGGGTGAGATGCTCGGCCGGGCGTTGTACGCCCCCTCATAGGTGACCCGTTCGGTCTCGCCGCCATCCGGCGTGGTGCGGTAGATCTGTGGCCGTCCGCCCCGGTCGGAGGTGAAGTAGATCCACTCGCCGTCGGGGCCCCAGGTGGCCTCGGTGTCGATGGCCCAGTGGTCGGTGACGGGGCGGACCTCACCGCTGGCCAGGTCGATCAGGTAGATGTTGGCGGCGCCGTCGCGCGACAGGGTGACCGCCAGCCGGTCGCCGTCCGGTGACCAGGCCGGGGCGCTGTTGATCCCGCGGAAGCTGGCTACCTGCTCGCGCTCTCCGGTGCGGATCTCCTGGACGAAAACCTCCGAGCGGCGGCCTTCAAAGGAGACGTAAGCCAGGCGGTCCCGCGACGGTGACCAGGCGGGCGAGAGCAGTGGCTCATCGGAGGTCAGGATGGTCTGTGGCCGGTGTCCGTCGGAATCGGCTACCACCAGTCGATGTTGCCGGCCCTCGCCGTCCTCGCGCTGCTCGACTGCGACGTAGGCGATCCGCTTGGTGAAGGTGCCTGGGCGGTCGGTGATCGCCTCGTAGATGCGGTCGGAGATGGTGTGGGCCAGGGTGCGCAGGTGGCGCTCTTCGGCGCGGTAGCGCCGGCCGTCGGTCCGCTGTCCCTGGAAGGCGTCAAGGAGTTCGAAGCGCACCTCGTAACGGCCGTCGGTGGCATTATCGATGCCGCCGACCACCAGATGGTCCACGCCCTGGGCGCGCCAGGTGGAGAAGCGCACGTCCTCCATGCGCCCCGGGGTGGCCACCAGGTCGTCCTCCGGCAGGACGTCGAAGCGGCCGGTGCGGGCGAGGTTGGCGGTGATGATCGGGGCGATCCCGGTCTCCGGGGCGGCGCCATCGGCGCGCTGGAACGGCACGACGGCGATGGGGGTGGCGCCCTCGATGCCGCCGATGATGTCGATCACCACGTCATCGGCGCTGGCCTGCCCGGGCAGCATCAGCAGGGCTGCCAGGTACACGGTGCTCCATACTCGGTTCAGTCGCGTCACGGCTTAACTCCGGTCCGGTGCGAATCGGAAGGTTATGGTCTGCATGCGCTCCTGCAGCGCGGCCTCGTCGGGGAAAGGCACCGGCGAGGCGGCCTGGACGGCGCGCTCGACGGAACGGTCGAAGCCGGAGTCACCGCTGCCGCTGACGACCTCGACCCGGCGCACGTCGCCGCTTCGCGAGAACGACACCCGGATGACCGCCTCGAGCCCCTCGGGCGTGCCGGTGGGGCGTCGCCAGTTGCGCTCGACAGCCTCGGCGATCGCCGCGGTGTAGCGCTGCTGCTGCCCCTGCAGCCGGCGTTGCTCCTCGGCCTCCTGGCGGGCCGCTTCCTGGCGCTGGCGTTCGGCTTCGAGTTCCTGCTGGCGCTGCGCCTCGCGCTCTTCCGCCATGCGCTGGCGGATCTCCTCGCGAAGCCGCTCCTGCTCTTCCGCCCGCTGCTCGGCTGGA
>NZ_JAJNRE010000005.1:0-161457 GCF_022228025.1 Halorhodospira sp. 9622
GGGGGGCCCCCCCCCGGGGGCGGCGCCAGTGTCTGCGACTACATCAGGCCGACCTGCAGCTTGGCGGCCTCGGACATCATCTCCTTGCTCCACGGCGGCGTGAAGACGAGGTTCACCTGGGCCTCGGCGACGGTGGGCACCATCTGCACCTTGACCCGGACGTCGTGGGCGAGGATGTCGCCCATGCCGCAGCCTGGCGCGGTGAGGGTCATGTCGATGTCCACATGGCGCTGCCCGTGCTCGTCCTTGTGGATGTCGCAGCGGTAGATCAGCCCGAGGTCGACCACGTTGACCGGGATCTCCGGGTCGTAGCAGGTGGCCATCTGTTCCCAGATCAGCCGCTCCACGTCCTCGTCGCCGGCGCCTTCCGGGAGTTCCGGGGGCTGGGGTGGTTCCTTGCCGATGGCGTCGGCGTTGGCGCCGTCGATGCGGAACAGGTAGCCCTGCAGGTAGATGGTGTAGCTCCCGCCGAGGGCCTGTGTCAGCACCCCTTCTGCGCCGGCGGGGATGATGCCGGTGTCCCCGGCGGGGATGACCACGGCTTCGCAGTCGCGCTGGAAGGTGATGGGTTCGCCCTTGGGTGCGTACATGGCTCGGATCCCCGGGTTTGCTGAACGGTGTGGCGGACGGGTTCATGCTAGCAAAAGTGGACTTTCAGAGTCCGCATGTCCGGCGACGGTGCCGCGCCGGATCCCCTACACTGGGGGCGCGATGCAACCGGAGGAGCTGGCATGACAGATGACGGCACGATACGGCAGGGCGGCGGCGATCCCGCATTGGCCCGTGAGCTGAGTTCGGCGACGGTGGTCATCTTCCGCTCGGGGTTGACCGATACCCGTTCGGTGGTGCGGGCGCTGCACCGCAGCGGGGTGGATTACCGGGAGGTCGAGATGCCCATGGGATCGGCGCAGATGCGCGACCGATTCCACCAGCTCCAGGAGATGACCGGCTGGCGGAGCCTGCCCCAGATCTTCGTCCACGGCGCCTTCGTCGGCGGTCCCGATGAGCTCCTCGAGCATCCGGTGGTCGGCGGTGACACCGCAGCGTCGGCACGGGCCGAGCGCCCGGGCCGTGCGCTGGGTTATGCCGGGCTGATCCCGTTCGTGGTCGGCCTGCTGGTGGCCGCCGCCGCTCCCGCGGGGGTCCACGAGCAGGCGGTGGCCGCCACCCTGGCCTACGGCGCCGCCATCCTGGCGTTCCTCGGCGGGGTCCACTGGGGGGTGGCGCTGCTGCGGGACCAGCGCCCCTGGCCGGTCATGACAGTCGGTGTCCTGCCGGCGCTGGTCGGCTGGCTGGGTGCCGGGCTCGGGGTTGTTGCCGCCCCTGCCGCCGGGGCACTGCTGCTGGCCGCCGGGTTCGCCGCCTGGTACGGCTACGAGCGCCTCGCCGATCCGGGGACCGGCTTCCCGCCTTGGTACCGCCAGCTCCGCGGGCGGCTCACCGCCGTGGTCTGCGCTGTACTCGTGCTGCTGGCGCTGATCGCCTGATTTCCGGGGCCGGGCCGATCAGTCCCGGCCCAGCCACTGGATGCGGTAGAGGTCCAGGCGGCGGTCCTTGTAGTTGCGGACGGATCCCTCGTTGCGGATCTCGGTGAGCTTGTCCAGGTCCAGGTCGACGATCAGGGTCATCTCCGTGTTCGGCGTCGTCTCCGCCACGATGGCGTCGTGGGGGAAGGCGAAGTCCGCCGGCGAGAACACGGCCGACTGTGAATACTGGATGTCGATGTTCTCGACCTTGGGCAGGTTGCCGACGGATCCGGTGATCGCCACGTAGCACTCGTTCTCGATGGCCCGGGCCTGGGCGCAGCGGCGCACGCGCAGGTAGCCGGTCTGCGTGTCCACCCAGTACGGCACGAAGAGGATGCGCGCCCCTTTCTGGTTGAGGATTCGCGGCAGTTCCGGGAACTCGGAGTCGTAGCAGACCAGGATGCCGATCTTGCCGATGTCGGTCTCGAAGACCTTCAACTCATCGCCGCCGCGCACCCCCCAGTAGGAGCGCTCATCCGGGGTGATGTGCAGCTTGTGCTGCTCGTCGGTGGTGCCGTCGCGCCGGCACAGGTAGGAGACGTTGTAGAGCGACTGCTCCTGGTAGACCGGCATCGAGCCGGCGATGATGTTGATGTTGTAGGAGACGGCCAGGCGCGACATCTCATCGACGATCTCGTCGGTGTACTGCGCCAGTCCGCGGATGGCCTCGGCCGGGTTCTCCTGGTTGAACAGTGACAGCAACGGGCCGTTGAAGAACTCCGGGAACAGGGCGAAATCGGCGTTGTAGCCGGCCAGGGCGTCCACGAAGAACTCGACTTGGTCGATCAGTTCATCGACCGAGCTCATCGGGCGCATCTGCCACTGCACGGTGCCAACCCGGACCACGGCCTTGCGCCGCGTGATCAGCGGCTGCTCCTTGGGCTCGTAGAAGATGTTGTTCCACTGCACCAGGGTGGCGTAGGCGTGCGAGTCGCGGTCCGACGGCAGGTAGTCGGTGATGATCCGCCGCACGTGGAAGTCGTTGGCGAGCTGGAAGGAGAGGATCGGATCGTGGATCTCGCGGCGCTTGACCAGCTCGATGTACTCCTCGGGCGACATCTCGTCGGCGTGCCGGGTGTAGCCGGGAATGCGCCCGCCGGCGACGATGCCGCGCAGGTTCAGGCGCCGGCACAGCTCCTTGCGCGCGTCGTAGAGCCGACGGCCGAGGCGCATGGCGCGGTACTCCGGATCGACGAAGATGTCCACGCCGTAGAGGACGTCGCCGTTGGGGTCGTGGGTGGTCAGGTAGCCCCCGCCGGTGATCTCCTCGTAGGTGTGCTTGTCGCCAAAACGGCCGTAGTCCACGATGAGCGTGATGGCGCCGGCAACCACACGACCATTGTCCTCGATGCAGATCTGCCCCTCCGGGAAGCGGTTGATCTGCGCGGCGAACTGCTCCCGGGACCACGCCCCGTCCATATCGGGATACACTTGGTCCATGATGCGCGCGACATCGTCATAGTCCTCGAGGACCATGTTGCGCAGGCGCAGGTGGTGCTCATCCTGTTCCGTCCGTTCCGTTTCCGGCTCTTCTTGCATGGACCTCGTGATCCCCTCTTCTGATCGGCCAAGGCGCTCCCGGGGGGGCGCAGCCCCCGAGTATACAAGCCTGTGCCGGCCCTTGGTGACCCCCCCGGTCTGGCTGCCGGTCGTGCTCTTGCTGATCCTGCTGGCACTGCCCGGGCGTCCGGCCCAAGCCGGGGTGGAGGTGGTCATCGAGGGGGTCAGCGGCGAGTTGGCCGATCAGGTGCGCGGCCATATCGGCGAACCGGCATCCGCCGACCCCGCGGTTGTTGCCGCCTTCCGCCGGCGGGCCCCGGAGCGGGCCGAGCGCGGACTGCAGGCCGTGGGCTATTACGACTCGCAGGTCCAGGTGCGTCGCGAGCGGATCGACGAAGAGCAGGTGCGGCTGACCGTGCTGGTGGATCCGGGTGAGCCGGTCCGCCTGAGCCGTGTGCACGTGCTAATCACCGGGCCGGCGGGGACGGATCCGGCCTTCGCCGGGATCGAGCAGCGGCTCGGCCTCGCCGAGGGGGATGTCCTCCACCACGGGCGCTACGAGGCGGCGCGCCGGGCGATCCAGAACCTCGCGCTGGATCGGGGGTACTTCGATGGCCGCTACGTCACCCGCCGGGTCGAGGTGGACCCGGAGGCCCGCGAGGCCGAGGTGATCCTGCATTACCACAGCGGCATACGGTACCGCTTCGGAGTGGTGCAGTTCGCCGAAGCCCCCCTGGCCGAAGAGTTCCTGCAGCGCCTGGTCCCCTTCGAGCGCGGCGAGCCGTACACCGCCGAGCAGGTGGCGGCCTTCAACCGCCAGCTGCTCGACAGCGGCTATTTCTCCGACGTGCGCGTTCGCCCGCAGCGCGATGGCACGGACGAGGGCGAGGTGCCGGTGGATGTGGACCTCTCGACCCGGGCCCGGCATGAGATCACCACCGGGGTGGGCTACACCACGGACCTCGGCGCCCGGATTCGTCTGGGTTGGCGCCGGCCCTGGGTTAACCAGTGGGGTCACTCCCTGGCGGTGGAAAGCGAGATCGCCCAGCGCCGGCAGAACCTGAGCGGCACCTATACGGTGCCGCTGCGCGACCCCCTGCGCACCCAGCTGGAATACCAGCTTGGGGTCCAGGCCCAGGACGTGGCGGACATCGATACCGAGCAGATCACCGCCTCCGTTCAGCACCGGCATCGGCTGGAGAGTGGCTGGCAGCAGGTCCTGTCCCTGCGCGCCCAGCGCGAGCGATACCGCATCGATGACGACCGGCGCACGACGCAGCTCTACATCCCGGGCGTCAGCTGGAGCCGGGTGCGCAGCCGCGGCGGGCTCGATCCGCGCTGGGGCGACCGGCAGCTGCTGGCCCTGGAGGTGGCGGACCCCGATCTGGCCTCGGACATTGAGCTGCGCCGTGTGCGTGCCGCCACCCGCTGGGTGCGCACGCTGGGCGAGCGGCACCGTTTCCTCGTCCGTGGTGAAGTCGGTGCGCTGGCCACGGATTCATTCGCGGATGTACCGCCGTCGCTGCGCTTTTACGCCGGTGGTGATCAGAGCGTGCGCGGCTACAAGTACCAGACGTTGGGGCCGGAGGAGGACGGCACGGTGATCGGCGGGCGTTACCTGGCCGTGGGCAGTGTCGAATACGGTTACCAGCTTACGCCCAACTGGCGCCCGGCGGTCTTTCTCGACAGCGGCAATGCCTACGCCGACTGGGACGACCTCGGCAGCGAAGCGAAAACCGGGGCCGGTTTCGGCATCCGTTGGTCGTCGCCGGTGGGGCCGGTCCGTCTCGATCTCGCCTCGACGGTGGGGGAGACGGATGACTCCTGGCGTCTCCACTTTTCCATGGGGTCGGACCTGTGATCACTCTGCGTCGCCTGTTCAAGCTTTCCGGCACGATCCTTCTGGCGCTGCTCGGCCTGCTTTTGCTGGCGCTTGCCTGGCTGCTGATGACCACCTCGGGGGCGCGCCTGGCCGCCGCCGTGGCCGAGTCGGTGGAGCCGCGGCTGGAGCTGCGGGTCACCGGCGGCAACCTCGCGCGGGGCGTTGAAGTGGCGGACGTGGGCTGGCGCGATGAACGGGTCGACGTCGCCGTGACGAGCGCGGCCCTGGTCTGGCAGCCGCAGCGCCTGCTTGCCGGTGAGGCGCGGGTCGATTCCCTGCGGGTCAGTGGGGTCGAGGTGACCGTGGCCGAGGGAGAGGAGCCGCCGGTCCAAGCCGACCCGGAGGCCCAGGACGAGCCGCTGACCCTGCCCCGCATCGAGCTGCCCCTCGCCGTCGACGTCGAGAACCTGCTGGTCGAGCAGGTGACCCTGACCTTCGGTGACGCCCCGGCGCAGCGGATCAAGCGTCTGGAGACCGCGTGGACGGCTGTCGGCACCGAGTGGCGCATCCATCGGTTGCTGGTCGAGCGGGACGACGCCCGGGTGGAGCTGGAGGGCTCGCTGCATACCGCCGAGAGCTATCCGCTGTCTCTGTTTGTGCGCGGCACGGCGGCAGCCCCCGGGCTGCCGGAACGTCTCCGTTTCGCCTCGCGGTTCGGCGGCAGCGTGGCGGCGTTGCGGGTGACCAGCACCCTGGCTGGGCCGGTCAGCGGCGCGATCGATCTGGATATCCAGCCGCTCGATCCGCAGCTGCCTCTGCGGATCGAGACCGAGGATCTGGATGGCGGCTGGCCCCTGGATACCCGGGGGGTCGTGGCCGCCGAAGGGCTGAACCTGACTGCCGAGGGGGATCTCGACGGCCTGCGCGGCACCCTGGACACCGATCTGACCGGTGAGCACGTGCCCCGCGGGTACTGGCGCAGCCGGTTCGAGGTTGATGCCGAGGGGGCGCGTCTTACCGATTTGCGGGGTGAGCTGCTCGGCGGCGAGCTCGAAGGGCAGGCGCGGCTCGGCTGGGACGCCGACGGGGTGCGTTGGGACGTGACCGCCGAGGCTGTCGCCTTGGATCCGTCGCTGGAATGGCCGCAGGCCCCGCAAGGGGTGAGCGGACCGCTCAGCGTCCGCGGTCAGGCCGGCGGGGAGGGGTGGGCGTTGACCATCGATACCCCCGGCCTGAGTGGCGAGCTGCACGGGCGCGCGGTGGCCGTCCGCGGCCGTGGCGAGCACACCCTGGACGAGGTCTGGCGCCTGAGCGGCATCGAGGCGCGGGTCGATGGTGGGGAGGTCTTGCTGGACGGTGCCCTGGCGGAGACCTGGGATGTAGAGCTACGCGCCCGGCTGTCTGATCTCGGCGCGCTGGACGAGCGTCTGGGCGGCGCCCTGGAGGCCCATGCACGGGTTCGCGGCGCCCCCGACGCCCTGGATATCGAAAGTGCCGGCCGTGGGCGCGGGCTGCGCTACGACGCCTACCACATCGATGCCCTGGACTGGCAGGCCGATGTCCCGGCGCTGGCGCAGCAGCCGGGCGATGCCGTCGTGCAGGCCCGAGGTATCGAGCTGCCCCAGGGGGGAGTCGACGAACTCGAGATGCGCGCCACCGGCAGCCGCGCCGCCCACCACTTAGGGGTGCGCCTGCACGCCCCCGAGGGGCAGGGCCACCTGGGGGTGGCCGGGGGCTGGCAACCGGAATTCGGCTGGAGTGGTCTGCTCGTGGACGCCGGCGGCGAGTTCCGCGACCACCGGGTTCGCCTGGATGCCCCCTTCCCGATGCGCTATGCCGACGAGGAGCTTGAACTTGGGGCGCAGTGCTGGCGTTACCGGGACGCGCGCCTGCAGCTGCCCGACGGTGTGCGCGCTGGCCCCGAGGGGGCCGACCTGCGATTCCTCCTCGAGGGCTTCGACCTGGCCTGGGTAGAGCCTTGGCTCCCCGCCGGGGTTGACTGGGAGGGCGGCCTGTCCGGGGACGGCGCGGTCCGCTGGACCCCGGAGGAGGGTGTGGACGCCCGGGTCCGGGCGGAAAGCCTCGATGGGCGCCTGGCCCTGACGCTACACGACGAATTCGACGATGGGGATCCGGTGATTCGCGACGTCGATTATCAGCGCCTGGCTGTCCAGGGGCGCTATAGCCCTGACGAGGCGGAGGCCCAGCTCGACTTTGAGGCCGCCGATGCGGGCAATGCGGCGCTCCGGGTCCGCGGCGATCCGCGTGCGGACGGTGAGGCCGTTGCCGGCGAACTGAGGGTCGACGGCCTGCGCGTGGGCTTCTTCCGGCCCCTTGTGCCCGATCTCAGCGAACTGGCCGGTGAGGTCAATGCTCGGGCGCAGCTCACCGGTACACGCAGCGATCCGCGGTTGGCCGGGCGGGTCGAGCTGCGGGATGGCATCGTAGCGGCGCCGCAGTCCGCCAGCCGTGTGGAGGACTTGGGGCTGTGGGTCGCTTTCGACGGCGATCAGGCCGATATCGGCGGCGGCTTCCGGGTCGGCGACGGCCAGGCGCGGATCCAGGGGGACGCCGCCTGGAACGGGGATGACTGGCGCGTGGACCTGGGCCTGGACGGGGACGAGCTATGGGCGGACGTGCCCCCGTTCGCCGAGTTGGCGGTCAGTCCGCGGCTGAACCTGGCAGTGCGCCCGGGCCAGGTGCGCGTTGGTGGACAGGTGCAGGTGCCGCGGGGCGCCATCGCCATACGCGAGCTTCCGGACCGGGCGGTAGGGCATTCGCGCGATGTGGTGGTGGTTCGCCGCGACGAAGAGGCGCCGGCGCTGACCGACGCCATGCCCGAAGGCTGGCAGGTAGAGGGGGCTGTGGAGCTGGCCCTCGGCGATGCGGTCACCCTTGCCGCCTTCGGGGTGCGCGGGCGCCTCGGCGGGGCCTTGCGTGTGCTCCAGCAGCCGGATGGATCCACCGAGGCTTACGGCGAGCTGCGCGTCGAGGATGGCGAGTACCGTGCCTACGGGCAGCGCTTGGCCATCCGGCGGGGGCTGGTGCTGTTTGCTGGTCCGCTGGATCGGCCGCAGCTCGATATCGAGGCTGTGCGGCGGATCGAGCGTGACCGGGTAACGGCCGGCATCCGCGTCGGCGGCTTTGCTGACGAGCCCCAGGTCACGCTGTTCAGCGAGCCGACCATGTCCCAGGAGAACGCCCTGTCCTACCTGATCCGGGGGCGGCCGATGGGGGCCGAGGGCCCCGGGACCGACGAAATGCTCGCCTCGGCGGCCCTGGCCCTCGGGCTTTACGGTGGCGCCGGCGTGGTCACCGCGGCGGCCGAGCAGGTGGGTATACGCGATTTCGACATCGACACTGCCGGCGAGGGCGAGGACGCCCAAGTGGTGCTCTCCGGGTACATCACTCCGCGGCTCTACGTCGCGTACGGGGTGGCCGTGTTCAGCCCGGTGAATACCGTGACCCTGCGCTACTACCTGACCTGGCAGCTTTACCTCGAGGCGGTCAGCGGTGAGGATAGCGCCCTCGACCTGATGTACCGTTTCGATATCGACTGAGGTGACGGGGCGCCATCAGACTGCGGCGCCCCGTTGCGGTGCCAGGGGGCACCGGGCTGGATCGAAGGTCGGGTCATCGATCCGCTGGTGGATGGCCTCGATGGCGTCGTCCTCGTGGCGGAAGATGTTCTCCGCGCCGATCTCGGTCTCCAGCCCGGCGCGCTGCATCACCTCCCGGACCTGAAGCTTGACCCCGGCCAGCACCAGGGTCACGCCATTGTCGTCAAGCCGCTCCCGCAGCCCGTGCAGGCTCTCCACCCCGGAGGAGTCGATGGAGGTGATGCCGTCGGCGACGAGCAGCAGGAAGCGCGCCTGCGGGTGCTCGTTGTTGATCTGCAGCACCGTGTCTTCTAGGTGGCCGACATTGGCGAAATAGAGTGGCCCGTCGAAGCGCAGCGCCGCGATGTGCTCGCTCTCGGGCAGGTCGAAAAAGCGTGCGTCGCGCAGCGCTCCGTCCTCCGGGTGGCGCGAGAGGATAACCACCCGTGGGCGCATGGTGCGCAGCAGGTAGAGCACGATCGCCAGCCCGGCGCCGAGGAGGATGCCGTAGTCGAGGTGGGGGGCAAAGATCAGGGTCCCGCCGAAGGTCACCAGCGCGGCGATACCGTCATGGCGGTGGGTGTGCCAGGTCTGTACCAGGGCCCGGATGTTCACCAGTCCGATCACCGCCATGATGATGATCGCCGCCAGGATTGCCTCGGGCAGGTGGTGGAGCAGCGGGGTGAGGAAAAGCAGGGTCAGGCCCACCAGCGCCGCCGTGAAGACCGAGGCCAGGCCGCTGCGGGCTCCGCTGTCGTGGTTCACCGCGCTGCGCGAGAACGAGCCGCTGACCGGGAAGGCCTGGAAAACGCTGGCGGTGAGGTTGGACAGCCCCTGGCCGACCAGCTCCTGATTGGGATCGATGCGGTCGCGGGTACGCGTCGCCAGGGCCTTGGCGATGGAGATCGCCTCCATGAAGGCGACCAGGGCGATCACCGCCGCCGTGCCGAGCAGGGTGACCACCAGGTCCCAGCTCAGCTCGGGCAGCGCGGGCGCGGGCAGGCCCTCGGGCACCGTACCCACCACGGCCCCGCCGAGGTCTTCAAACCCCACCAGGTAGCTCACCGGCACGCCGACGGCCACTGCCAGCAGGACGCCGGGGATCCGCGGCAGCCAGCGCCGGGCGGCGAGCATCAGAGCCAGCGCGCCGAGCCCCATAGCCAGCGTGGGCAGATGAGCATTCTCCAGCCGACCGAGGACGTCGGCGAAGGCCACCAGCATTCCGGCGTCGCGGTCCAAGGGAACGCCGAGCAGGTCGTTGACCTGGGACAGGGCGATGACGATGGCAGCGGCGTTGGTGAAGCCCAGGATGACCGGGTGGGCGAGAAAGTTCACCAGAGTGCCCAGGGAGAAGAGTCCGAGCACCAGTTGGATCACGCCGACCAGGAAGGCGAGGGCGATAGCCAGGGTGATGAACTCGCCGCTGCCCGGCTCGGCCAGCGGGGTCAGTGCCGAGGCCGTTAGCAGGGCCACTACAGCGACCGGGCCGGTAGCCAGCTGCGGCGAGGAGCCCCATACGGCTGCGACGATCACCGGCAGGAAGGCAGCGTACAGGCCGTAGTAGGGCGGCATACCGGCCAGCGCCGCATACGCCATGGACTGGGGGATGAGCACCAGCGCCACGGCGATGCCGGCGATCAGGTCGGCCCGGATGCTCGCCGGGGTTGGACGGGGCCACTCGCGACAGGGGATCAGGCGGCGGGCGGGGGCCCACCGCCCGCTGCCGTCAAAGCGCATCGAGTTGCCTCAGCGATGCCGGTAACAGGCGCAGGTCCACCAAGCCGGTGACCAAGGCCTTGCCGAAGGTCGCCTCGTCTTCGTAGAGGAGCTTGTAGTACTGGACCTTCATGGTTAGGGCACTGCCCAGGATCAGTCCGCCCAGGGCCAGCGGTGCGCTCAGGGCCAGAGTGGACATGCCGGTGATGCCCTGGCCGAAGGTGCACCCCATTGCCAGGGGGCCGCCGATGCCCATGAGGACGCCACCGCTGAGGTGGCGGTTGAAGTCCTGGCGGTCGGCGAACCACTCAAAGCGGAAGCTGCGGCTGATCAGGGCCCAAAGGAAAGAGCCGAGGATTACGCCGCCGATGACCATCACGCCCACGGTGACCAGTGCCGGATCGAAGCCGCTGGCGGTGTATTCGGTGCTCTGCACCAGCGGACCAACGAAGTTGACCCCCTGCGGTGCCAGCCAGCGGGTGCTCTCCGGGCGGCCGGTGTCGGTGTCGGGGTGGTGGAAGTCCCAGTCTGTGGCGTAGGTCTGCAGGGTATCCCGCTGACCCATCTCGTCGGCCACGTAGACGTTGCTGGTCACCGTCCAGACCGCGACGATGCAGGCGCCGATGATCAGGGCCCCGGAGACGGCGTTGCGGTCCCGGCGGAAGCCGGTCACCCGCAGCACGGCGTAGAGCAGGGCGCCGCCGATGAACAGGGCCAGGAGCGGCCGCACCCAGTGCCCCGCCTCGCCGGCGATGAGGCTGCCCAGGTCCTGGCCGTGGCTGTGGGACAGGGCCGTCGCCTGGACCCATCCGAAGAGCAGATCGCGCAGCGAGGCGTCGACCAGCGGCAGGGGATTGACCATGAAAAAGGCCACCGTGCCCAGGATCGCGGCCACGAATAGCGACTTGAGGTTGCCGGCGCCGATGCGCACCACGGTCTTGTTGCCGCAGCCGCTGCCCAGGGTCATGCCGATGCCGAAGAGCAGGCCGCCGACGAGGTAGCCGGCCCAGGCGAAGTCGGCGCTGCGATATGGTGGCATGCTCTCGTCGGCGTTGATCAGCCCCAGTGGCTCGAGCAGCCCCACGCCGAGGATCGCCACGGCGATGATCAGGATCCACATGCGCATCCGCTGCCAGTCCTGCATGTTCACGATGTCGGAGACGGCGCCCATCGTGCAGAAGTTGCTCTTGTTGACGACGGCACCGAGGACCACCGCGATGGCGAAGACGGTGCCGAGCATCGTCCAGTGCGCTGCGATAAAGGAATCGAAGACCATAACTGTGCGACCCTTCAGCGTCGGTTCAGGAGGGCAGCCCGGCGGCGCCGGGCGGTCTGCGTCTCTGCCCGGCACATTCTTCAGCGTGCAAGCGTTGCCCGGAATATCCCAAACGGGGGACTGCAGTCGCTGAACGGCCCCCCGCGCGGGGGAGAGGGTAGCCGAGGTGGCGTCTCAGGTGGTGGGGCGACGGGTCAGCCCGAAGTCCACGGCCTTGATAGCCGCCTCAACCCGGGAGTGGACGCCGAGCTTGCGCAGCACCGATTTGACATGGAGCTTGACGGTCCCGTCGGAGATTCCCAGGTGCCGGGCGATGACCTTGTTGCTCTCGCCGGCGGCCAGGCGTTCGAGGATGTCCCGTTCCCTCGGGGTGAGGCCGGCGAAGGGGTCCGGCGGGGTGTCGTCGGCTCGCTGATCAGGCGGCTGCCCCAGGGCCCGCGCCAGGGTGTCGGTCAGTTGGGGCGCCACGGCGATCTTACCGTCGGTGGCCTGGTGCAAGGCGGAGATCAGGTAATCGGGGTCGTTGTGTTTGAGCAGGTACCCCTGCGCCCCGGCGCGCAGGCAGTCGAACAAGTCGCGCTCCTCCTCGCTGCCGGTGAGCATCACCACCGGCAGCCCGGGGTGCTGATCGTGGATCCGCCGCAGGACCGTCAGCCCGTCCTGTCCGGGCATGCGCAGATCGAGCAGCACCAGATCGGGTCCGAACGAAGCCACCAGGGCGAGCACGTCGTCCTGGCCGGAGCCGCTCGCGGTGGTCAGCCCCTGGGCGTTGAGCAGCTCCTGCAGCGCGGCGCGGAAGAGCTGATGATCATCGACAAGCAGGATACGCATGGTCGTTGAACCCCGCTTGGTGAAGGCTCTTGGTGGTCCACGTCAGGCGCTGCGGCTGCGGCAGGCGCAGATGGATGGCAGTGCCCTGGCCCGGCTCGCTCTCCACGCTCAGGATCGCCCCCAGGTGCCGGGCGCGCTCGCGCATCCCCCGCAGGCCGTGTCCGCGGGGCTGGGTCGGGTCCGAATCGGGTACCTCGTCCACCACGAAGCCGCCGCCGTCGTCCTCGATCAGCAGGCAGAGGTCACCGCCGGGGGTCTCCAGCTGCAGGCGGACATTGCGGGCGCCGCCGTGGTGCCAGGCGTTGGACAGGGCTTCCTCGACAATGCGGTGGATGTGCAGCTGCTCGCGCTCGCCGAGGGCCAGCTCCGGCCAGCGGTGGATCAGTCGGACCTCGATGCCGCTGTCCCGGCTGAACCGGTTGACCAGTCGGCTCAGGGCCGTCTCCAGCGGCGTGCCCAACGCCTGCGTGCGGAACTGCTGCATCACCGTCCGGACCTGGTCGTTGGTGTGGTCGAGCCGGGTGCGCAGATCCTCCAGCGGGGCGAGCAGGGCCTCGGTGTCGGCTCCGCTGCTGACCCGTTCCTCCAGCTGCCGGACCCGCAGGCGCAGCGTGGCCACCTCCTGGGCGACCGTGTCGTGTAGTTCGTGGGCGAGGAGGTTGCGCTCCTCCTGCAGCGCGCTGTGATGGGTGCGGTACTCTTCGCGGATCCGGGCGATGGCCGCGCCGAGCTGACGGCCGATCCACTCCAGCATGCGCGGCGGGTGCATCCAGCGCTGTGCTTCGTGCGGTTCGAAGTACAGGTTGTAGATGCCAACGCCGTTGCCGCCCGGATCGAGAATCGGTACCGCCAGCATGGCCAGCTGTGGTCGGTTCGGCAGCGGGTTGCAGCCGCTGCGCCGGATGCACTGACGCAGGTCGCCGCGGAACTGCACAGCGGTGCGTTCTCCGGCGATGGCGCAGGGGCAGCCCTCCGCCGGCTGACGACGCTCGGCGTCGATGAAGCCGGCGTTGAGTCCGTTGGCCTCGACCAGGCGCAGATAACCCTGCTCGTCGAAGAGGCGCACGGCGGCCGCGGCGGCCCCCGTCTGCTCGATGAGTCGTGCCAGGCCGTGCTCGAGCAGTTCATCGAGGTCGCGGGCCTGCGCCGCCACTACGCCCAGGGCGCTGAGCAGGTGCAGGGCTTCCTGCTCGGTGGCTGAGGATGCGGAGGCATGCGGCGTATCGGGGTAGTGTGTGGGGGTCGGGAGGGTCCGCAACCGGCGCAGCGGCCGCCAGCGGCTGGAGCCGCCGGGTCCCTCGTGGAATCCATGCCCGTGGGGCTCCCGTGCGTTGGGGGGCTCGATAGTGCGCGCCGCCCGTTGCCGGCGCAGGCCGGTTGGGTCCGCATCTCTCCCGGCGTACATGTCTCCTCCTGACGTTCAACCGGGGGCCCTTTGGAACGTAAGTCCTTGTTTTTATTAGGGCCGTTGCTGTTTTTTTCGCCGCAGAAAGTCCGCGGCTATCTGCCTCATATATTCAGACTATATTCATCAGCACGTCCGGAATAAAGGGGGGGAAGGCGAAAAAATTGATCTGACGCAAACGTCACCCTGGGGCGGCGCATGCTGCACCGGACCGCTGCGCGCGGACGAAGTCCACGAAGCGCTCGGCCCATGGCGTGGCCCACGTATGGCGCAGGTGGGCGTACGAGGCCAGGGTGTTGCCGGTGACCAGGCCGTCCCGGCCCCCGCCCAGGCCCTGGCCGCGATCAACGAGGTAGGCGCACGGCAGTTCCTGTGGCAGAGGCGCGCGGAGTCGGGAGTAATGGAATTCGTGGGCCGGGATCCCGGCCGTCCCGGCCCCCGGGTTCCACGGGGCCTGCGGCGAGGCGTGCAGCGTCATGTATCCGTGCCCCTGGGGCCGGTCGGTCATCTCGGCGTCCACCGGGAAAACACCAGCCATGGCGTGATAGCCATCGTGGGTGTGGAGCTGCCGGCACAGGTAGAGCAGTCCGCCACACTCGGCGTAGACGGGCAGTCCCGCCGCCGCAAGCCGGGCAACCGCTCGCCTCATGGCCTGGTTGGCGGCGAGTTCGGCGGCGTGACGCTCAGGGAATCCGCCACCGAGGATGAGCCCGTCGAGCGCTGGAAGGCGCATGTCGGAGATCAGGTCGATCCAGTGAAGCCGGGCACCGGCCCGTTCGAGGGCCTCCAGGTCCCCGGGGTAGTAGAAGTTGAACGCCCGGTCGTGGGCGATCCCGATGTCCACATCCGCCGCCCGCCCCAGGGTCGCGGGTCGGGCTGGGGCTGGTAGTGGCGGGGCCGTCGCCGCCAGAGCCTGTAGGCCGTCAAGATCGAGGTGCGTCTCGGCCCGGTCGGCCCAGCGATCGATCACCCGCTGGGCCTGCGCCTGCTCCGCCGCCGGGATCAGCCCCAGATACGGGGCGTCGATGTGCAGCGTGCGGTCGTCGGGAACGGCCCCGAACACGGGCAGATCGGTGTAGGTCTCCAGGGCCTGGCGTAGCTTGCGTTCGTGGCGGGAGCCGCCGACGCGGTTGAGGATCACCCCGGCGACCGGGGCCTGCGGGTCGAAGCCGGCGTGGCCGAGGACCGTGGGGGCGATCCCGCGGGTCATGCCCCGGGTGTCGACGATGAGCACGATCGGTGCCTGCAGCTCTGCGGCCAGTGCGGCGTTGCTGTCCCGGCCGCCGGGGTCGACGCCATCGTGCAGGCCCTTGTTGCCCTCGATCAGCGCCAGGCTGTCGCCGGCCCCGGCCACCTCGGCGCGGATCTCGTCGCGCGCCATGGTGTGGTGGTCGAGGTTGCGGCACGGGTGGCCGCTGGCCAGCGTCAGCCAGCCGGGGTCGATATAGTCCGGCCCGCGCTTGTAGGGTCGCACCCCGACCCCCTGGCGGATCAGGGCTGCGGCCAGGCCGACGCTCAGGGAGGTCTTGCCGGAGCCCTTGTGCAGGGCCGAGAGGTAGAGCCTGGCTGGGTGTCCGGTCATGCCGCGGGTCACTGGCCCGGCTCGGGGGTTGCCCGGGTTTCGGAGTCGGCTGCTGGCGGGTCTTCCGCCGCCGTTCGCTCCTCCGGGGGGTGCACCGCTGCCAGGGGCAGCGCGCGCAGCGCCAGCAGGAGGATGAGCAGGGCCAGCCCGGGGCCGGCCAAGCTCAGCAGGGCCTCCCAGGCGCTGGGGAGGTAGGAGGCAGCCTCCCCGTCGAAGACGGCGCCCTGGACCTCGCGCCCCGGAAAGATCTGCAGCGGAAAGGCCTGGGCACCGACGATCATCACGAAAAGATGGGCGAACCCGCCGATCAGGGCAACCCCCGAGGCCCAGGCGAGGGCCTGACCACGAGCGCGGGCCGCCTTCCGCAGCAGGAGGAGAGTGGGCGTGATGATGCCGACGGCGACTGCCCCGAGCCAGAACACGATCGGGTAGACGCCGCCGTCGACGAGGAGGAAACGGGCAATGTCCCTATGGCCCGGCTGGTAGGCAAGGGTCACGAAGTGCAGCGCCAGCAGGGTGGCCAGGGCCAGCAGTGCGACGAGCAGGATGCTGCCGAGCCGCTCCGTGGCCCGGGGCGGCGGCGCCTGGCCCTGGGCGCGCAGCACCGCCAGCCAGATCAGGGAGAGGGCCGCCGTGCCCAGGGTGAGTGCGGCGGCGAGGAAAAGCGGCATCATGATGGCGCCGCCGTAGACCGGACGGGCGGCGAGCATGGCGAAGATCGAGCCGACGTTCAGCGCCAGCAGGACCGCTACCACCGCGGCCAGGGCGCCGGCGGTCACCGTGTAGCGACGCATGCGCGGCTCGATCAGGGTGGCCAGGTAGAGCAGGGCGACGGCCAGAAACGCCGTGTACAGGAAGAGGTTGCGGCTGAAGCTCGACATCAGGTTGAGTTCCAGCGGCGGAAGGATGCGCTGCGGGCTGCCCAGATCCAGGCTGAGGACCGCCAGCCCGCCGACCAGCAGTGCCGCCGCGGACGCCGTGCCCAGGCGGGCCCACGGCTCGCCGGATTGCCCCAGGGCGCCGGGGGCCAGTGCCGCCAGGGCGAAGGCCCCGGCGCCAGCGAGGATCAGGCCGATGGCGACGACGTGTGGCCACCCCCAGACCACCTGCTGGCCCATGCCGGTCAGGTGGTGGCCGGCCACGATGAGATAGAGGCCTGTTGCCGCCCCGATCAGCGCCAGCACGCCGGCGCCAGCCATGGCGGCAGCCCAGCGCAGCGGGTGGCGCGTGCCCAGGTGTTGATAGCGAATCCGTGTCGCCATGACTGATGCTCCCTCAGGACAGTCCGTGGTAGCGCACGCCGGCATCCAGCGCCAGGTCCGGGCGCAGAGATTCGGCGCTGCGCTCGCGCAGGGCGTGGCGTATCTCGCTGTCGGGGTCGTTGAGATCGCCGAAGACGAGGGCCGCGTGCCCCGCCTCGGCGCAGCGTGCCACGCAGGCCGGGGCCTCGCCCCGGTCGATGCGGTGGACGCAGAGGGTGCATGACTCCACGGTACCCTTGCCCCGTGGGTGGTTGGGCGAGCGTTCGTCGACCGGCGCATGGACGAAGGCGCGGGCGTGGAAGGGGCAGGCCACCATGCAGTAGCGACAGCCGATGCAGCGATGCTTGTCGACCAACACGATGCCGTCGGCGCGCCGGAACGAGGCCCGTGTGGGGCAGACACTGACGCAGGGCGGTTCGGCGCAGTGCTGGCACATCACCGGCGCAGAGTGGCCGGGACCGTCTGCCTCGGCCGGCTGCAGGTCCACCTTGCGGATCCAGTGGATGTCGCCGCCCGCGTTGTCGGCGGCGGGCCAGCCGTTCTCCTCGCGGCAGGCGTCCACGCAGGCCCGGCAATCCCGGCGGCAGCGGTTGGTATCCACCAGCAGTCCCCAGCGGGCCCCGGCATCGGCCCCGCCATCCGGGTGTGCCTGGACTAGGAAAAGCCCGGGGGCGAGCGCGGCGCCGGCAAGCGCCGCGGCGCTGCCGAGCAGCCGCCGGCGGCTGATGCCGCCCGGATCCCTATCGCTCATCGTGCCCCTCCGTGTCGTCGCTGCTGTGGCATTGGAAGCACGCCATCTCCACGGCGGTGTACTCGTGGCAGCTGGTGCAGAAGGCCATCTCCGGGACACCCTGCGCCTGCTGCTCGGCAGGGGTGGCGTGGCAGTTCACGCACCCCTGCAGGCTCTTGTCGGCGTCTCGCCGGCCCTCGCGCACTGACTCATCCTTGTGCGCCCGGAGCAGGTCCATGTGCTCGCGGCGCATGGTGCCGGCATCGTCGTGGATGCAAGCGTCGCCCCGGGGCTCGGGACGGTCGGCGAGGGCTGACGGCTCGCCACCGTTGCCGGGCAGGCCGCCGATGGCCAGGGCAAGGCCGGTGGCCACCAGCACCAGTGCGGCCCCGGAGCCGATCCACGCCAGTCGATGTCTCCGCCGCATGGCCGGTTCCCCCTACTCGCCCAAGCCCATCTCGATGTACCCCGTGGGGCAGACGTCTCGGCAGATGTGGCAGCCCACGCAGCGGCTGTAGTCGGTCTGCACGTAGCGGCCGATGGCCCGCTCAGTTTTGGGCACGCGCTGCACGGCGGTCTGTGGGCAGTAGACGAGGCAGTTGTCGCACTCGAAGCAGAGCCCACAGCTCATGCACCGGCGAGCCTCGCCAACGGCCGTCTCGGCGGGCAGCGGCTGGATGCGTTCGCTGAAGTCGCCGATCACGCCTTCCGGGTCGATGGCTCGGCGTTCGCGCTCGGGGCGTTCCCCGGGGGTGAAGTGGCCGAGGTAGAGCCGGTCGTGGCGAATCACCTCGTGGGTGGCGCGGTCCTCGAAGTTGTGGATGGCGAAGCCGCTCGTATCGGTGCCGCGCACCGCTGCCGGCTCATAGGGTTCCGGTTCGCGGCCTGCCCGCCGCAGCGCGTCGAGCAGTCGGAAATGGTGGGCATTGACCTTGGGCGGCCGGGACGGCTCGCGGCCCTGGAGGTAGGCGTCGATGCCCTGCACTGCCGTGGCCGCCTGGCCGATGGCTGTGGTCAGCAGGTGCGGCTGGATGATGTCGCCGGCGACGAAGTGGCCCGGACGGCCGCTGAGCTGGTAGGACTGGTCCGCATCCATGAATCCGTGGCCGTTATCCAGCGCCTCGAGCCCCTCGAGGTTGCCCCGCTGGCCGATGGCGGCGATGACCAGGTCGGTTTCGACCCGGAACTCCGTGCCTTCGATCGGGTGCGGGGTGTTGCCCTCCATGCGGCACTCGGCGAAGCGCACCGCGCAGGCGCGGCCGTCGGCGTCGCGCTCGACGGCCAGGGGCATCACCCCGTCGCGGATGGTCACCCCCTCGCGCAGCGCGTCCTCGATCTCCTGCTCCGAGGCGGCCATCTCCTCACGGGGAAACAGGGAGGTGAGAACCACCTCCGCTCCCTCGCGGATCGCCAGGTTGGCGGCGTCGTGGGCGGTGTAACCGAGCACGGCGTGCTCCGGCCGGTCCTCGTCGGGCAGCTCGGCACTGTAGCCCAGGCGTCGGGCCACGGAGGCCACATCGATGGAGGTGTCGCCGCCGCCGATGACCAGGATCCGGTCGCTGACCGCACCTAGACGGCCCTCGTTGAAGGCGCGCAGGAACTCGACGCCGGTCAGGCAGTTGGACGCCTCGTCCCAGCCGTCTACCGGCAGGGGACGCCCCTCGTGGGTGCCCACGGCCCAGAGTACGGCGTCGTAGTTGCTTTCGAGCTGTTCAAGGGTGACCTGCTCGCCGACCCGGTAGCCGGTGCGGACGTTGACGCCGAGGTCGAGGATGCGCTGGATCTCGGTGTCGACGACCTCGCGCGGAACGCGGTAGCCGGGGATCCCGTAGCGCATCATGCCGCCGAGCTCTGGCTGCGCCTCGAACAGGGTGCAGCGGTGGCCGCGCTTGCGCAGCTGGTAGGCGGCGGACAGCCCTGCCGGGCCACCGCCAATGACGGCCACGTGGTGCCCGGTGTCCGCTCCGGGCTCGCCGAGGTCCAGGCCGTGATCGCGGGCGTAGTCGCCGATCGTGTGCTCGATGGCGTTGATGGCGATGTGGTCGTCGACGACCCGCCGGTTGCAACCCTGCTGGCAGGGCGCGGGGCAGACGCGCCCTATCACCGCGGGGAAGGGGTTGGCGGCGGCCAGGCGGCGGAAGGCGAGCGCCTGCCAGGCCTCGCCTTCGGCGGGTTTCTCCAGGCCGCGGGCGGCGTGCAGCCAGCCGCGGATCTCTTCGCCGGCCGGGCAGTTGGCCTGGCACGGCGGTGTGCGGTGGACGTACGTCGGGCATTTATGGGACGTGTCCGCCTTGAAGATCTGCTCGCGCCAGGCGCGCTGCCGGTCGTCGCCGTCGCGGTAGCGACGGAACGTAAAGGGGATCTCTTCCGCGTGGGTCGCCATGACTCTCTCCCTCGTTATTCGGCCGGGGCCCGCGGGCCCAGCGCCGGCTTAAGCCTCGCTGCGGTCCAGCCGCACCGCGTTGCCCACCACCTCGTGGAGGCTGATGACGGTCTCGCGCGGGATGTCGTAATACGGCAGGACCTTGCTGAACTGGGCCTTGCAGATGGCGCAGATGGCCACCATGCGGTCGACCCCGTGCTCGTCCATGGTCTCGCGCAGTGCGGAGACGCGGGGCTGCGCGCCCTTGACGCGCAGCTCCATGAGTTCATCGGTGAGCAGCCCGCCCCCGCCGCCGCAGCAGAAGGTCTCGTCGCCGATGGTGGCGTCGGCCATGTCCCGGAAGTTGTGCACGCTGGCGCGCAGCAGACGGCGGGGGATCTCCAGCTGCCCCCCGGGGCGCTGACCCATGCGGGAGGCCCGGGCGACGTTGCAGGAGTCGTGGAAGGTGACGCCGCCGTAGTGGCTGTTGGCCTCCGGGTCGAGGCGGATGGCGCCGCTGTCTACCAGGTCCTGGGTCAGCTCGCAGATGTGCTGCGGTACCGGGTAGCGCGGATCGAGCTGGCGCTGCAGCGCCCGCGCGTAGGTGTCGTCGGCATCCGCCCCGCGGCCGATGCCAGCCAGGGTGTTCCAGAAGCTGTACGCAACGCGCCAGGCGTGGCCGCACTCGCCGACCACGATGCGTTTGACACCCAGGTCCACGGCGGCCTTGCGGATGCGCTCGGCGATCTGCTTCATCTGCTCGTAGCTGCCGATGAACATGCCGAAGTTGGCCGCCTCCGAGGCGTAGGAACTCAGCGTCCAGGAGAGGCCGGCCTGGTGAAGGACCTTCGCGTAGCCCATCAGGCCGTCGACGTGGGGCTCGGCGAAGAAGTCCGCCGACGGTGTGACCAGGAGGATGTCCGCGCCCTCCTGATCGAGCGGGATGCGGATGTCGTGACCGGTGTCGTCCTTGAGATCCTCCTCCAGGCCCTCGAGGGTGTCCTCGAGGGCTGGGCCGGGGAGGCCGAGGTTGTTGCCGACCTTGTGGACCTTGCCGATGATCTCGTTGGTGTACTTCTGGCCGAAGCCGGCGGCGTCGAGGATCTCCCGGGCCGCCATGGAGATCTCCGCGGTGTCGATGCCGTAGGGGCAGAAGACCGAGCAGCGCCGGCACTGCGAGCACTGATGGAAGTAGGTGAACCACGCCTCCATGACCTCGCGGGTGAGCTCGCGGCCGCGGACCAGACCCGGGAAGTTGCGGCCGGCCGCCGTGAAGTGGCGGCGGTAGACATCGCGCATCAGGTCCTGGCGTGCCACTGGCATATTCCGCGGATCGGTGGTGCCCAGGTAGAAGTGGCATTTGTCGGTGCAGGCACCGCAGCGCACGCAGGCGTCCATGTAGACGCGCAGCGAGCGGTTGCGCTCGAGCAGGGTCTCCATGCGCGCCAGGGCGCGCTCCTGCCAGTCCTCCGGGATCTCGCCCGGGAAGCCGAGCGCCTCCTGGTGATCGCTGCTTGCCGGGTGCGGGCGCACGTGCCCGGTCGCCTCGTTCTCCATGCGCGGCGGGCCGTTGGCCTCGGGGTCCGCGGCAAGGGGCGGCACTTGGAAGGGATCCTGGCTCACGGCATCCTCACTCGTGCGGTTGGTGGGTGGCTTCCTGCTCCAGGGCGCGTGCCCACGGGGCGGTATGCCGGCGCTCCCGCGGGTTGTCCGGCTGATTGCGGGTGGGGCTGAAGAACACCCCGGCGGCGTGCAGCAGCTTGCTGAACGGGAAGACCATCATCAGTAGGGCGACCAGCGCCAGGTGGAGGAGCAGGAGCGGTTCGGTCGGCAGCGGCTGCCAGTCGAACTGCATCAGGCCGATGAAGAACGCCTTCACCGCCACGATATCGGTGGGCTGGAAGTGCTGCAGGCCCAGCCCGGTGAAGCCGATGGCCAGCAACAGGGCCAGGGCGGCGTGATCGGAGGGGGTGCTGATGTGGCGCACCCGCTCGATCCACAGGCGCCGCAGCCACAGGCCGATCAGGGCTGCCGCGAGTACGTAGGCGGCATACAGCCCGAGCGGCTGGATCCAGACCAGCCATTGCGGCACCGGATCGAGGAAGTAGCGCAGGTGGCGCAGGATGACCAGCAGCAGGGCCACGTGGAAGGCCCAGCTGAGCAGCCAGAGCAGCTTCTCGCCGCGGAAGAGGCTGCGGAAGGCCACCACCTCGCCGGTCACGCGCAGGGCGGCGCCGCCCCGGGAAGTCGGGGCGGGCGTGGTGGGGATGCGCAGCGGCGCTGGCGTGCGGGCGTAGAGGTAGACCCGCGCCGCCAGGCCGAGCACCAGCACCACGGTGGCGGTGTAGAACAGCACGGCAAAGATTGCTGTCAGCACGGTACTCGCTCTCCCTGTCGCTCCCCGGGGCGGCGCTGTTGCCGTGGGCCTAGACGCAGCCGGTGGGCTTGGGCAGGCCGGCGTAGCGGCAGGCCTGCTTGGCCGGGCCGTAAGGGAAGAGTTCGTAGAGGTATTTGCTGTTGCCCTTCTCCGGGCCCAGGCGCTTGCCGATCTGCTTGGTCAGCACCCGCACCGCTGGTGCGATCTGGTACTCGTCGTAGTACTCGCGCAGGAAGTTGATGACCTCCCAGTGCTGCTCGGTCAGCTCCTGGCCATCTTCCTGCGCCATGATCTCGGCCACCTCGGGGCTCCAGAGGCTCAGGTCCTCGATGTAGCCTTCCTCGTCGGTGGGGATGGTGGTGCCGTTGACCTGGATTGCCATGGTTCGCTCTCCTCTTCTGCGGTCGTCTCTCTTCTCGTGGAGCCGGTGCGGCCGTGCCTCCGGTGCTCAGAGCCAGGCCTGGTGCGGCCCGTGCTCGGCGACCAGTTGCACGAAGCCGGTGTAATCGACCACCTCGATACCCTCGGCGATCTGCTCGGGGTCGATGCCGCGGGCCTCCAGATCGGGGCCGAGGACGTAGACCCGCCCGTCGCGGGCCGGGGTGTCGAGCTTGCCGGCCGCGTCACTGCGTGCCACGGCGGCGTAGACTCCGTCCTCGATCAGCAGCAGACGCTCGTTGCCGAGATGGGCCAGGCAGGCGTCGAGGTTGGGGGTCTGCCAGGGGGATTTGTTGACGGTGTGCAGCACGACGATTCCTCCTAGAACGACAGCACGACATCCTGGTCGGCCATCAGCGCGCCCATGCGCGCCCGATCGACGACTTCGACGGGGACGATCAGGTCCGCTTCCGTGAGCCCTCGCTCGTCGAGGGACTCGCGCTCGACGTAAAGCTTCTCGATGTCGTAGTCCTCCAGGGCGCGGAAGGTGGGTGCGAAGTTCTTCATGTCGATGGCCTTCGCGTTCTGCCCCTGGCGCAGCTGGAAGACCCCGTCGTCCAGGAACGCCAGGCTGACGTCCTGGTCGAAGGCGGCGGCGATCAGCACGACCTCCAGTGCCTCCAGGGCGTAGATGCTCCCGTGCGGCGCCTTGCGGTTAATGAACATGAACCGCTTGATATCGCCTTCCTGTTCCAGATCCATTGCCTCGCTCACGGTCTCGCCTCCTGTCGAATTGCCTGCGCCGGCGTCGCTAGTCGCCGAAGGTCACCAGCCGGTCCGCCTGGATGCCCACCTCGACCAGTTGACCGAGCCCGGAGATGCGGAAGCCCGGGGCCAGGATCTCGTCCTTGATGCCGCGACGCAGGGCGGCAGCGACGCAGACCACCAGATCGGTGTGATGGCGCTCGGCGAGCTCGGACCAGCGTCGGACCATGTTGCGGTCGTCCTGCTGCGGCTCCTGGAGCCGGTTGGCGTTGTGCACCCCGTCCATGTAGAAAAAGACGCGGGGCACCTCGTGGCCCTGTTCCAAGGCTGCGACGGCGAACTGGTAGGCGCTGTCCGATGCCTGGTGCTGGTACGGCCCCTCGTTGACCAGGATTCCGAATTGCATGGGTCCTCCTTGCCTAGAAGCGCAGATGGGCCGAGGCGTTGAGCTTGTGCCGCGAGCCCTGCCAGTTCTCGATGTGGTGCTTGGTGAAGGGCAGGCCGGTGAGCTCGAAGAAGCGCTTCCAGCCAATGCGCTCGATCCACTCGCCGACGCGTTCGTAGTCCCGAGCGTTGTCGCGGTAGGTGTAGAGGATCTTCTTCACGTGCTCGGCGACCTCGGGCCAGCGCGGCGGGTTGTTGGGCAGGCCGGCCACCACCAGCTTGTGGAACGTCGGCACGCCGCGGGCGTTGGAGTGGTTGCCGCCCACCCAGATAGCCAGGCGCGAGTGCTCCGGGTCGTTGATCTGCATCGGCGGGCAGGGCGGGTAGCAGGCGCCGCAGGCGACGCACTTGCTCTCGTCCACCTCCAGCGAGGGTTTGCCGTCGACCACCGCCGGGCGGATGGCGGCCACCGGGCAGCGGGCCACCACCGAGGGGCGCTCGCAGACCTGTCCGACCAGGTCGTGCTGGATCTTCGGCGGCTTGGTGTGCTGGATGTTGATGGCGATATCGCCCTGGCCGCCGCAGTTGATCTGGCAGCACGAGGTGGTGATGTGCACGCGGTTGGGCATCTCCTCGCGGACGAACTCCTGGTGGAGCTCGTCCATGAGCGCCTTGACCACCCCGGAGGCGTCCGTGGCCGGGATGTCGCAGTGCAGCCAGCCCTGGGTGTGCGAGATCATGGTCACCGACGGGCCGGTGCCGCCCACCGGGAAACCGGCGCCGCGTAGGGCGTCGATCAGCGGCTGGACCTTCTCTTCGCGGTCGACGGTGATCTCGGCGTTGGAGCGGATGGTGAAGCGCAGGTAGCCGTCGGCGTATTCGTCGGCGATGTCGCAGAGCTTACGCACCGTGGCCAGGTCCATCTGCCGCTGGGTGCCGGCGCGCACCGTCCAGACCTCCTCGCCGGTCTCCGAGACGTGGTGGAGCACGCCCGGCTGCGGCCGGTCGTGGTGGCGCCACAGCCCGAAGTTGCGGCGCAGCGTGGCGTGCATGTGCGGGAACGGATCCGGGGTCCCGCTCTCGACGGGGGACCGCGGTTGGTTGGTGGTGCTTGCTTCAGCCATGATTCGCTCTTCCTCCGCTGCTGAGCGCCCGGGGCGTTGACGCGTGCCTCACGAGGCTTGCTCGGACTGCATGTGCTGGCGCCGGTACCACTTCTCGGCCTCTTCGTCCCAGTCGTCGGTGCGGACGTAGGAGATCGAGCGCGGCTCGTGGATCATGTTCGGGTCGACCTCCAGGCCCACCGCCTCGAGGAAGTTGACCAAGCCGATGCGCTCGATCATCTCGCCGACCCGCTCGTGCTCGAGGGCGTTCTCGGCGAAGAAGTCGACGATCTCCTGGGCGATCTCGAGGATGCGCTGGTAGTCGGCGTCGCTGCGCAGGGGCAGGAAGGGCACCACTACCGTGCCGAAGAGGTCGCCGATGCGCAGGGTGCGCTTGCCCCCGACGAGGATGGTGACGCCCCGGTCCTGTCCCGGCGCCAGGGCCCGCGTCATGACGTTGATGCAGTGCATGCAGCGCACGCAGCTGGCGTTGTCGATCTCCAGGGTGTTGTCGTCGTTCAGGCTCAGGGAGCCGGAAGGGCAGCGGCTGACCACGTTGTCGATGGTGTGCTTGCGGCCCTTGGTCTCGACAAAGGCCTGGACTTCGGCCTGATCCACCTGGATGTCGTCGCGCCAGGTGCCGATGACCGCGAAGTCCGAGCGCTCGATGCTGTTCATGCAGTCGTTGGCGCAGCCCGAGACCTTGAACTTGAACTTGTACGGCAGGCTGGGCCGGTGCATGTCGTCGAGGAAGTTGTTGACGAGTAGGCGGTGGATCTTCTGCTCGTTGCAGCACGAGTGCTCGCAGCGGGCGGCGCCGACGCAGGACATGCCGGTGCGCACCGCCGGCCCGGCGCCGCCGAGATCGAGGCCGTAGGCGTTGAGCTCATCGAAGCAGGCCTGGACGTTGTCCGCGGTGATGCCCTGGAGCATGATGTCGCCGGTCTGTCCGTGCAGGGCGATCAGCCCCGAACCGTGCTTCTCCCAGATGTCGCAGATGTCGCGCAGCAGTTCCGTGGAGTAGTGCATCCCGGCCGGCGGGATGAAGCGCATGGTGTGGAACTCCTGGGCCTCCGGGTAGATCGGGTTGCCGTCGTCGTCCTTGAGCTCGGTGAAGCGGGGAATGATGCCGCCGCCGTACCCATAGACGCCGATGGTGCCGCCCTTCCAGTACCCCTTGCGGTCGGTGTAGGAGTGCTCCAGCTGCCCGAGCACGCCGGCGATCATGGGCTTGTCCTCGGCCAGGCGCTTGAGCCCGGTGACGAAACTCGGCCACGGGCCGGTCTCCAGCTCGTCGAGTTTCGGGGTGTTGTACGTCTTGTCGGTCATGGCGCTGATCCTCACCTCGCCTGCGGCTGACGGATCTCAGGGCCGCGGGAGGCGGCCCGGTCTCGGTTGGTGACCAAGCTAGCCAGAGGGCCGGGGCGAGGGAATATCCATTCAAGGAGCTGAATAGGAATACGGCGTATCCCTTTCGGGATATAGAGCGCTGCTCGGTGCGCGGTTGTACTCGGGTCAGCCCGAACGGTGTGGAGGCCGCGGTGTACTGGGAAACCGAGCAGGAGCAGGCACAGGAGACCGCTGAGGCGGTGGACGTGGCCTTCGCGCTGAGCGGTCGCGCACTGCCCGAGGCCTACGCCGCGCCCCTGGCGGAGGCCCTGGCCCCGCGCCTGGTGCCGCAGCTCGATCCCGACGAGGTGGGGGTGCGCATCACCCACCTGCCGGCCAGTGGCCACGGTTGGTGGCGCACGCCGGATCAACCGATCCTCTTGCCGCGGCGCAGCCGCCTGGTGCTGCGCGTGCCCCGCGAGCACGCCGGGGCCGTGGCCGGGCTGACCGGGGCGACGCTGGATGTCGCCGGCGAGGTCCTTGCGCTGGGGCAGGCCCAGAGCTTTGAGATCCCCGCCGCGGCCACCGTCTACGCCCATCGGGTTCTGGGGCCACAGCGCGGCGCAGTGGAGGAGACTGCACTGCTGGCGGCGGCGCGCGAGGAGCTCGCAGGCATGGGTGTCCACCCCAAGCGCCTGCTCTGCGGTCGCCAGGAGACCTTGGTGACCGCGGATGGGCCCGTGGCCACACGCAGTCTGCTGGTCGACGGCATGGGCCCCCAGGCCGGGCGCAGGCTTCAGGCCCGGGGGCTGGGTCGCGGCCGCTGTTGGGGCTGCGGGCTGTTCATTCCCCACAAGGCAGTGATCTGATCATGCGTACCAAGACCCACTGGTTCCGCCCCCGCGACGAGCAGCAGCCCGAGGAGGTTGGCGCCGCGGCGTCGATCCGTGCCTGGCGTGCCGCCACCGCGGCGGTGCGCACCCTCTCCGAGGACGGCCCGATCACCGATCGCACCGGGGGGCATCTGGCCCTGGTGGAGGAGCTGCTGCTCTTCGCCGTGCAGTACACCGACCGGCTGGCCTGGCTGCGGGGGCTGGCCGACGAGTCGCGCCGCCGGCTGGTCGAGGCCATGGTGAAGCGCTTGGCCGACGGCATCCGCGACAACGGCAGCGACACCGATGCGGGGCGGGCGTTCCTGGCCCGCGCCGGCGAGCGCCTCAACGAGTATGCACGCATCACCTATGCCGGTGAGGATCCGGGGTTCCCGGCCTACAACCTGCTGGGTCAGCGCGGCTGCGATGCCAGCGACCGGCCGCGGGATCTGTGGTTGCACGGGCGGCTGACCGAGGTCGAAGGGCCCGAGATGGTCGCCGATTTGCGCCCGGTCATCGGTGGGCTGTTGGGCAATCTCGGGGTGGGTGCGGATGAGCCGGCCGGGGCCTAAAGGGCCCTGGTCCGGGCGGGTTCGGCCCGCGCGGGTTCGTCCATGGAGCGGCCGCGGCCCGAGACTCCGGGCCGCGGCCGTGGCGGGCTGCCGGGGCCGCGGGCGCCGGTCAGTGAGCGTAGCGCGGGACCAGCACCTCCTCGCCCTGTTGCTCGGAGATAAGGTAGGTCTCCAGGTCCGCGTACTCCGGCGCATCCCCCGGCAGGTAGTTGGTGCCCAGCGGGGTCATGCACCACTGGAAGCGGGTGCGCAGATCCCACACCCGGCTCTGCGCCGTGCGCCAGTAGGGGTGGTTGCTCATCGCCGTATCTTCGGCCTCGATATTGGCGAGGATACGGCCGCTGAGCCACTTATCCCCACCGCCGCGGTCGGTGTGGCAGTTGGCGCAGGCGTGGGCCCGTTCCCCGACCGGACGGTGGAACAGTGCCTCGCCCCGTTCAATGGCCGCCTGGACGTTGGGGTCGTCGTCATCCAGGTCGTAAGCCATGCCGTTGGACTGGCTGTGCACCAGCAGCGACATGTAGAGGTTCTCGTCCGATTGCGTGGGCAGCTCCATGTCCTGCTCCTCCTTGGCGTGCACCGCCAGAAAGTCCTCGATGGACATCATCCGGTCGTACTCGTCGAACCACTTCGGGTACTCGGCGGCCACGCCCTCCAGGTCCTCGATGACGCCGACCGGGCGCAACTCATCGGCGGGCTCCAGCTCGCCGTGGCAGCTGGCGCAGGACTCGCCGTTGGGGCCTGGCTCGTCCCAGAGCGGGACGGCGATCTGCTCGGCATGCATCAGCGCCGGATTGTCGAACGGATCCAAGTGTTCGCCCGCGGGTTGCAGCGCGGGGCGGGTGTTCGGGTCCCAGTGCCGATCCACCCCCTCCGGGGTGATCGGCTCGCCGTCCTCGTCGCCCTCGAGGGTCATCAGGTAGGCGACCACGTCGACGATCTGCTCTTCGGACCACATACCGCTCAGGCCGAACGGGGGCATGGGGCTGTCCTCGCCGTAGAACACCCGGGGGTCGTAGACCACCTGGTAGAGCCACTCCTTGTCCGGGGCCCACTCGCCGACGGTGCGCAGGTCGGTGCCCACATTGCCTGGCGAATCGATCCCCGCCTCGGGAACCAAGTGGCAAGAGGAACAGGGGCCAAGCTCGCCCTTGGCGAAGAGCTCGCGGCCGCGCTCGGGATCACCCTCGAGGTCGTCGGGGATGTCCGCCTCCTGCGGCTCCGGGTATTCGGTCTCGTCGGCGTAGGAGTGGGTCGGCCAGTCGCCGAAGTCTTCGTTCTCCTCGCCCGGGAAACCGCCGAACTCGTAGCGGATCTGTCGCGTCTCGCCGTCCTCCTCCACGATCCGGCCCTGGGAGGGCTCCGTGGCAAGGGATTCCCAGGTCTCGCTGGTGTGGTGATCCATGCCGTCGGGGGCCGGGCGCGGCTCGATGTTCCGCTCCTGCTCTCCGGCGCCGGCGCCCTGTGTCGCCAGGAGACCGATGGCCGCCGCGCCGGTACAGAGGCCGAGGGTTGCTGCGATTCGTGCCGAGCGTGTAGGGCTGCGCGCTGTCATGGGACCCCCTCCTTGAAACCCGGAATATGGATTGTCCGATTGGCCATTTCTGGTCACATCGTGGGCTGGGTAGCCTGTGTTGGCAGGCTAGCGGGCGGGGGGGAGCGTGCGAATACCCTTTTTAGGGTGAGCTGTTGTTCAAAGCCCTATCCCCATCGGGCAGGCCGGGCTGCCCAACTGGGCAGTTGTTGGCTCTCGGGCGTTGCAACAGGCTGGCCGGTGCGCGAGCGGGCTGGCGAGACGGCGAAGGTCCCCTGCGGACGCGGCGCGGTCTCCGGCCCGGAACCCCATCAGGCACCGGAGGCAGGCACCATGAAAAGAACAACAACGGCGGCGGTACTGGCAGGCGCGTTTAGCCTGGGCGGCATCCCGTGGGTGGCGCAGTCCGGGTCCGCTGAGGTCGATCTCTACGGGCAGGTCCATGCGGGGCTGAACCACTTCTCCTACGAGGACGCCTCGGATGTCACCCAATTCACCGATCAGGGGCGGACCCGCCTCGGGGTTGCCGGCCGACAGCTCCTGGACGGTGATTGGGCGGCCATCGGGCAGCTGGAGTGGGCCGTCGGGCCCCATCTGGGCGAGGACAATCTCAGCCGCCGGATCAGCTACGTGGGGGTGGACGGCCCCTACGGCGAGGTGGTGGTGGGTACGGTCCACGCCGCCTACAAGACCCTCGGTGGCGTCCGCTGGGATCCGCTGGTGACCACCGAGTTGCAGCAGCGGCGGACCGGGGGCATGTCCGGGGGATCGTTCGGCCACAATGATTTCGTGGACCGCGCCGTGCAGTACGTCAGCCCGGAGTTGGCTGGCTGGCAGCTGCACGCGCAGATCGGGACGGAGGACGACAACCAGGATCGTACAGACGACGGAGACGCGGATCCGGCAATGCGGCAGGGCGATGTCATCCTCGGGGCCGACTACACCGGCCTGCCCGACTGGCAGTTCATCGCCGCGGTGATGCACCTCGACGAGCCGTTCACCGACGTGGACGACGTCGACGACGGCGACACCAACTGGAAGGTGGGGGCGCGCTGGTCGCCAGACGACTTCTCGCTAGCCTACCAGTACGAGTCGGTGGAGATCATCCGCGGCCCGGCCGGTACCGGGCGGATCGACAATTTGGTCGATGACGCTTCGAACCGGGTGGATGGGGATGGTGACGACGCATTGTTCACCGATTCGGTCGACCACCACGCTCTTATCGGGACCTATGAACAGGGCCGCAACACCTGGGTGGTGGCTTTCGGGCACGCCGATGCCGATGGCGACGACGAGGACGTGACCTCGGTCACCGGCGCGCTGGTCCACCGGCCCCACGCGGATTTCCGTGTCTACGCCGGTGTGCAGCACCAGTCTTTCGACGACATGATCGGTGCAATAAATGATGACGGGGACGACTATCTGACCACTTACGCCATTGGCGCCCGGTACGATTTCGGCGCCACGTTCTGAGCGGGGCGGCCGTGGCCGCCCCCGACCATGAGAGAAGGAGGAGGGGATCCATGCAGCAATTAGCGCGCAGGGCACTGCTCGGCGGTGCCGTCACCCTGGGGCTGGTGCTCGGGGGGAGCACGGCAGCGGCCGGTGACGGTGCGATCTCCGAGGGCGAGATGATCGCCAACAGCTGCCTGGCCTGCCACGGCCCCGGCGGACAGGGTGCGGAGAGCATGCCGCCACTGGCCGGCTGGGACGAGGAGGCCCTGGTCGAGGTGATGAAGGAGTTCCGCGAGGGACGGGGCGACCCCACGGTCATGGACCGGCACGCCACCGGCTACACCGATGAGCAGCTGCGCGCGGCGGCTGCCTACATCGCCGAGATGGATCAATAAGGGAAGGGCAGGCATGAGCAAACGTCTTACGCGAAGGGATTTCATCCGCCTCGCGGGTCTCGGGACCGCAGGTGCCGGACTGGGTCTGGCCGGCTGCGCCCCCAGAGAACCGGAAGTCAATGGCCGGGTCGAGGGCCGTGTGGTGGTGGTCGGCGGCGGCTCGGGCGGTGCCACCGCCGCGCGCTACCTCAAGCACCACGCGCCGGAGCTGGAGGTGACCCTCATCGAACCCAACGAGAGCTACTACACCTGCTACGCCGGCAACTGGTATCTGGGTGGCTTCCGCGAGCTGCGTACCCTTCGCCACGGCTACCACACCCTGCGCGACGAGTACGGCATCCAGGTTATCCACGATCGGGCCCGGGACATTGACCTGGATGGTCACCGGGTGGAGACCGCCGAGAACGGCTCCATCGCCTACGACCGGCTGGTGGTGGCGCCGGGCATCGCCTTCGACTGGGACCGGGTCGAGGGGATGGACGGCGACGACACCATTGCTGTCCCCCACGCCTGGTGGGGCGGGGCGCAGTACTCCATCCTCCGCGGCCAGATCGAGGCCATGGACGACGGCGGTACCGTGGTCATCTGTCCGCCGGACGGGCCGTATCGCTGCCCCCCGGGGCCGTATGAGCGCATGAGTCTGATCGCCCACTACCTCAAGCAGCACAAGCCGCGGGCCAAGGTCCTCGCCCTGGATCCGAAGGACAGCTTCTCCAAACAGGGGCTGTTCGAGGAGGCGTGGGAGGAACTCTACGGCGATATGATCGAGTGGGTGCCGGCCGCGGACGGCGGCAAGCCGGACCGGATTTCGGTGCGTGATCGCAAGGTCTTCACCGATGGCGGTGGTGCCGAGCACCGCGCCGACGTGCTCAACGTGATCCCGCCGCAGAAGGCTGGCGCCATCGCCGAGCGGGCCGGGCTGACCGACGACGACGGCTGGTGCCCGGTGGACCAGCGTACCTTCCGCTCGACCCGTCACGACGACGTCTACGTGGTCGGGGACGCCGCCGTCGCCGGCGACATGCCCAAGTCGGGCCACGCCGCCAACAACCAGGCCAAGCTGGTGGCGGCGAGCATCGTCAGTGAGTTGCGCGGCCACGAGGTGCCCAGCTTCCCCACGGTGAATACCTGCTACAGCCTGGCCGCGCCGGACTGGGGTGTAACCGTCGCAGCGGTCTACGAGTACCGGGACGGTGCGATGCGCTCGGTGGAGGGGGCCGGTGGCCTGAGTCCCGAGGGCGCCTCGCGGGAGTTCCGCAAGCGCGAGGCCGACTACGCCCCTGGCTGGTACGCCTCGATCACCCGAGACATCTTCGGTTAGCGAGGGAGGACGCCATGCGCAGGGAGCCGACCAGAACCTGGGAACCGTTCCCCCGGACCGGCCGCGGCGCCGTCCGGGGGCTGGTGCTGGGGGGGTGTATGGGCGCGGCGATGGCCGCCTCCGGTGCCATGCCGGAGGAGATCGCCGAGACCCTCGAGGCCATGCCGGAGGAGGATCTGATCATCTTCGAGCCCGAAGCGGGGGAGGCGCAGCACAGCGTCACGGTCTTCACCGACGTGACCTGCCCGCACTGCCAGGACCTCCACGCTGACCTGGATGATTACCTGGAGCAGGGTATCCGCGTGCGCTACGCCGCCTTCGCCCTCTCAGATGCCTCGCGGGAGCTGATGGACCGGGTCTGGTGTAGCGAGGATCGGCACCAGGCGCTGGAGTCGGCCAAATCCGGTGAACAGCCGGAGGCCGAGGCCTGCGACGCCTCGCCGGTGGATCGCCATCAGGAAACGGCGCAGCAGATCGGTGTGCCCGGCACACCGACCATGGCCACCCCGGGGGGCGAGCTCTCCTTCCGCCTGACGCCCGAGGACCTTGCCGATCTGCTCGAGCAGGAAGCGCAGTAGGTGGGTCGGTCGGCCCGCAGGAGGGATCACCATGACCGTACAGAGCCGTTCACGGGGCCGCCAGGGGGTGTTGGCCGCCGGCCTGGTGGCACTCGGGTTCTCGCTGGGCGGGGTCTCCGCGGAGGAATTCCCCGAGCCCCGGTTGGTCTTCCACGTGGATATGGAGGAGCCGCAACGGGTCAGTTCCACCATCTTCAACGCCAACAACGCCGCCAGCCACTACGAGGGGCAGCTGCTCGACTACGATGTGCGGATTGTCCTGCACGGGTTCGGCCTGCAGTACGTCACCGAGGACCGGCTGGCGGATACCGCCTATGAGGTCGATGACGCCGAGCGGGCCGAACGCGATGAGCTGCTCGAGCGGCTGCGTTCGCTGGCCGATACCTACGACGTGCAGCTGGAGGTCTGCGCCAGCTCCATGGATGAGGCGGGCCTGGCGGCGGAGGACCTGGCGGTGGAGGCCGAGCTGATCGACTATGGCGCCACCCGGCTCGAGGAGCTCCAGCGCCGCGGTTTCTCCTACATCAAGATTCAGTAAGGCAGGTAACCGGCGCGTGGGCGGGGGGCGTCGCGACCGACGCCCTCCGCGCCCCGCGTCCGGCTTCAGGTCAGCTCCATCTCGTGGCTGTCACCCTCGCCGCGGTTGTCTGTGTAGCGGATCTTGAGGGTGTCGCCGGCCTCGGCCTCGGTCTCGAACTCGATCAGTGGGTTGGGCGAGATGCTCGGCCCCCAGTGGGCGTGGAGGACCTTCTCGTCGTTGATCTCGGCGATCACCTCCTGGATGAAGTGGCCCTCATCGCCCGTCTCCTCGTCGGGGGCGTCCATCGGGTGGCTGATCAGGGCGCGGACCTCCGCCATTCCGTCGACCAGGGTTGCGCGTGCTCGAATCGAAGACATGGTTGGCTCCCTTGTGATCTTTCGCGGGTGTGACGTGAACGCCGCCGGTCGGCAGCTCAGCCGCCGCAGCCGCCGATGGTGACCCGCACGCGGCGGCTCGTGCCGTAGAGCTTGCCGTTGCTCTTGGCGATCGCCACGACGTCCGAGGTGTCGGCCATCTGGATCCGCTGCGAGACCTTGGGCTTGGTCTTGCCGCCGAGCTCGAAGACCGCCGAGACCGGCGCGTTGTTCTCCGGCACGTAGACTGTGATGCTCTCGACGTCCGGCAGCGAGGTATCGATGGTGATCGGTACCGTCTCGCCGTTCTCAGCTACCTCCGGGGCGTCGATGCGGATCTCGTCGCTCTCCTCGTAATCCGCGGCGCCGAGTACCGCGTTGAGGCCGTCCTCGAGGCTGGTGGCCATGATCGACTCCTCCCGCCAGGAGGCCAGGGCCTGGGACGGGGCCAGCATGCCCAGGCCCACAGCGGTTCCTACGCCGCCGAGGCCCAGGGCGCCAGTGAGAAGCTTGCGGCGTTGGGTGTCGACTTGTTGCTTATCCATGGTGGATTCCTCCCGTTGCGGCCCGTTGGGCCGGTTGCTCGACTCGGTTGCTGCGTCCTACCACTCGAACTCCAGGTAGGCGCGATTGATGTTGGTGGTATGCCAGCCGTCGAAGTGCTCCAGGTGCTTGAAGGCCGGCTCTTCGCGGTGCCGGTCCACCACCTCGTCGAGAGGCTCGAGCTCTTCCGCGGCGGCGCCGACCTCGTGGACGAGGAATTCGTAGTAGGCGCCGGTGTCCTGTTCGACCCGCTCCATATCGCTAATCCGCCCGTGGCCGGGGACGACTGTTCCGGGGTCCAGTTCCGAGAGCTCCTGATAGGCCTCATAGCCGTTCTTCACACTCGACCACGGGTGTACGCCGAGCATGCGATCGACGTAGACCAGATCGCCGGTGAACACCACGTCCGCATCGGGCAGGTGGACCATGGCGTCGCCGGGGAAGTGGGCATCGGTGCGCTGCATCTCGATGGTCACCCCGCCGAGTTCCAGGGTCGCCTCCTCGCCCTCCAGGCGGCGCTCGGCGAAGGCCGGTTCGGTCCCCTCGAGCCGGTCCCCGACGGCCTCCCTGAGGCGCCCCTCGAGGTGGTCGTCGGCGAATGCCTCCTGCTGGGTCACTGTCTCTTCGAAGGCGATGACCTCGGCGTCGTGCTCGCGCTGGAAATAGTCATTGCCCAGCCAGCGGTGGTCCTGGACCCCGATGTTTAGAACCCAGCGGATCGGTGCGTCGGTCACCTTGGCCACCGCCTCCTCGATCAGCTCCGCGCTGAAGGCGGTGGGCCCCGAGTCGATGAGCAGGACGCCCTCGTCGGTCTCGACGATGCCGTAGTTGGCGTTCATGCCGTGGTTCTCGTAGGTGCGGGCATCCGTCGGGCCGATGATCGCGTGGATCCCGTCGGTCACCGGCTCGGCCTCCGGAACGAACAGCTCATCGGCGAGGGCCGGTGACAGGAGCATCGCCCCAGCCACCAGCCCGCCGGCGGGCAACGTGTTAGAGCGCGAGACCCGGGTTGTCATCGCTGACCCCCTTGAGCTTCGGCACGTAGGGCTCCTCGACCCGCAGCGCGTTGTGGTTGCGGAAGTAGTCCGCCAGCACATCCCAGGCTTGCGGTCCGTCCTGGGGCTCGTTGACGTCGGCCCAGCCGGCCACGACGTACTTGCGCTTGGGGTCCATGGGCTCGCCGTTGATCTCCAGGTCGCTGATGCGATCGCCCATCTCCCGGGTCGGATCGATGGCGTAGCGCAGCCCGGCGCTGCGGACCATGTCGCCACCGCGATGGAGCATCGGATTTTTGTTGAAGATGGAATTGGCGACGTCCTCGAGGACGTGTTTGATCGCCTCGCCGGTCATCTCGTTGCGGGTGGTCTCCGAGTAGGTGCTGCAGGTCTGGTTCATGCAGTCCTCGAAGGTGACCTTGCCGGGCAGGACGCTCGGTCCCCAGCGGAACCCCGGGGTGAAGGCGACCTCGGCGTCGCGTCCTTCGATCAGGGCCCGGGCGAGCACCTCATCAAAAGTGCCGTTGAAGTTGCCGCGCCGGTACAGCACCCCATCGACCTCGCCGACCACCTCGGAGAGCTTCTCCTCGTACGGGGCATGGATGTCGTCGACCAGCGACTGCATCTCCGGGTCCGGGTCGAGGGCGTTGGAGAAGATCGGCAGGTTGCGGTAATGGAAGTCGCGAATGCGTCCGTCGCGGACCTCGAAGTCCAGCACGGAGAGGTACTTGCCGTTGGAGCCGCTGTTCACGACGAGCGTCGGTTCGCCGTCGGGGTCTTCGACCCGCTCGGGGTAGGGGACCGGGTCGTGGGTGTGGCCGCCGAGGATGGCGTCGACCCCGCGCAGCTGCCGCGCGTAGGCCATGTCGGTGAGCATGCCGGCGTGGGAGAGCAGAACCACCACTTGCGCGCCGTCTTCGCGTGCCTTGTTCACCTGCTCCTGAAGGCGGTCGAGCCGGTGACCCATCTCCCACTGCGGGAACATATACCCGGGGTTGGCGATGGGGGTGAAGGGGAAGGCCTGGCCGACCACCGCCACGGGGACGCCGTTCTGTTCGTGCAGGGTGTAGGCGTCGAAGATCGGGTCGAGCCAGTCGCGGTCAAGCACGTTCTGCGCGAGGAAGCGCACCCCGGCGTCGTCGAGGTCGGCGACCAGCTCCTGGACGCGCTCGTCGCCGTAGATGAACTCCCAGTGCCCGGTGCAGGCGTCGACCCCGAGCTGCTTCTGGAAATCCACCATGGCGCGGCCTTCGGTCCACAGGGCCGGGCCTGATCCGTGCCAGGTGTCTCCGGAGTCGAGTAGCAGGGCGTCGGGGCGTTCGGTGCGGGCCCGCTTCACCGCCGTGGCCAGGTGGGCGGCGCCGCCGACACGACCGTAATACTCGGCCGCCGCCTGGAAGTCGAGGTGGGTGAAGGCGTGGGCCTCGGGGCTGAAGCGATCGAGTTCGTAGTGGCGGAGGAGCTCCTCGCCGACGAGCAGCGGTGGCTTGCCCTTGAAGTCGTGGAGGCCCAGATTGATGTTGGGCTCGCGGAAATAGACCGGCTTGAGTTGACCGTGGAGGTCGCAGAAGTGGAGGAAGTGGACGTTGCCCCTGCGCGGCAGGTCGTAGAAATTCTCCGGGATTGCCCGCCAGTCGCCCGCGCCGTTGCCGCCCGCCAGGCTCTTGCCGGGGCGGGCCAGCGCGCCGGCCGCGCCGGCGGCCAGCATCAGCTCCAGGAAGTCGCGCCGGGATAAGCGCATCGCCAGGCTCCTCGGTTGCGTTCGTTGGTTTAATTGCGATCGATCAAAATCAAACGTAGGACCGCGTGCGCAGTGGCGGAATACCCATTGGTGGGTGACAGCCGGGGCGCCGGCCTATTCCCTTTTGGGGAGGGGCGTGCGGCGGCGCGGCGGAGGGCTGGTCGCAATACCCCCTCGGGGATAGATGCCCCGTGTGCGGTCTCCCCTTTGGCAGGTTGTTGCATATATCAGGACATGGGCATTCTTCAGCGAAACGTAGCGTCGCACAACGACAGCGGGGAGAGGCGGTGATGAACCGGGAGTACTACAACGCCGTCCGGCGGATGGAGGAACAGGGGGTCGATGCCGACTACATGGCCGGTTGGATCGGCGGCTATCTGCAGAACCCCAAGCGTGAAGAGCAGCGCGTCAATGACCGCTATGAAGCGGGTTACGCCGACGGCCTGGAGGGTCGTACCGACAACATCGTGGCGTCCAACTGAGGAGCACCGGATATGGCGGAGTTTGATCAATCCCTCGATGCCACCGGGCTGAATTGCCCGCTGCCTATTCTCAAGGCCAAGAAGACCCTGGCCACCATGAACACCGGCGAGGTGCTCTACGTCATGGCCACCGATCCGGGATCGGTGAAGGACTTCGAGTCCTTCAGCAAGCAGACGGGGCACGAGCTACTCGAGCAGAAGGAAGAGGACGGGACCTACCACTTCCGGCTCAAGCGCGCTTGAGCCGGCTGCGGGGCCGGCCCCGGTTGGCGGCCCCGCCCCGATCCCACACCCGCAAGCCGGCCATGGAGGCAGCCATGCGCGTCACCCCGCAAGCCGAGGTGGCGGACGACCCCGCTCGTCTTGAGCCTCGGGACCGCCAGGAAGTCCGCTACACCACCTGCTACATGTGCGCTTGCCGCTGCGGTATTCAGGTCACCCTGGAGGACGGCCAGGTTCGCTTCATCCAGGGCAACCCGGATCACCCGGTCAACCGCGGCGTGCTCTGTGCCAAGGGCAACGCCGGCATCATGAAGCAGAACTCCAGGGCGAAACTCCGCCGCCCGCTGCGTCGCAAACCGGGCACGGAGCGCGGCGAAGGCGCCTTCGAGGAGATCTCCTGGGACGAGGCCCTGGATGAGCTCACCGAGCGGCTGCGCCGGATCCGCGCCGAAGACCCGAAGAAGCTCGCCTACTTCACCGGTCGTGATCAGATGCAGGCGCTGACCGGGCTCTGGGCCACGCAGTTCGGCACCATCAACTGGGCGGCCCACGGCGGCTTCTGCTCCGTGAACATGGCCGCTGCGGGGCTCTACACCCTGGGGCACGCCTTCTGGGAGTTCGGTGATCCGGACTTCGAGCGGACCCGCTACTTCCTGCTCTGGGGCACCGCCGAGGATCACGCCTCCAACCCCTTCAAGCTCGGCATCGACACCCTCAAGCGCCGCGGCGGGCGCTTCGTCGCCATCAATCCGGTGCGCACCGGCTACCAGGCCGTCGCCGACGAGTGGGTGCCCATCCGTCCGGGCACGGACGGCATGCTCGCCATGTCGCTGATCCACTGCCTGCTGCGCGACGGGCAGTTCGACCAGGACTATCTCATCCGCTACACCAACGCCCCCTACCTGGTGGTTCAGACCCCGGGGCAGGCCGGGGATGGGCTGTTCCTGCGCGATGAGCAGGGCGCGCCGCTGGTCCGGGATCTGCAGCAGGAGGCGTTCGTCGATGGCACGCAGGCCGGGATTGCGCCGGCGCTCTTCGGTGCCTGGACGGCGCCTGACGGGCGGCCGGTGAAAACGGCCATGACGCTGCTCGCCGAGCGCTACCTGGACGCACAGTACGCCCCGGAGCGGGCCGCCGAGGTCTGCGGCGTGCCGGCGGAGACCATCGAGCGCCTGGCCGCCGAGATGGCCCACGTGGCCTTCCAGGAAACCATCGAGATCGAGTGCGAGTGGACCGACTGGGCTGGACGCCGGCACGACCGGTTCATCGGCCGCCCGGTCTCCATGCACGCCATGCGGGGGGTCTCAGCCCACTCCAACGGCTTCCAGGCGGCCCGTGCGCTGCACCTGCTGCAGCTGCTGCTCGGCTCGGTGGATTGCCCCGGTGGGCATCGGGCCAAGCCCCCGTACCCGAAGCCGATCCCGCCACCGCTGCGTCCCGCCCGGGAGACCGCACCGGATACTCCGCTGGCGGCCTCGCCGCTGGGTTTCCCGGTGGCGCCCGAGGATCTGGTCATCGACGGCGAGGGCCGGCCGCTGCGCATCGACAAGGCGTTCTCCTGGGAGGCGCCGGTCTCGCCCCACGGCAAGATGCACACGGTCATCAGCAACGCCCACGACGGGGATCCGTACCCCATCGACACCCTGATGCTGTTCATGGCCAACATGGCCTGGAATTCCACCATGAACACCACCAGTATCCAGGACATGCTGCGCGCCCGGGACGAATCCGGCGCGTACCGCATCCCCTACCTGGTGGTGGTGGACGCCTTCCACTCCGAGACCGTGCAGTACGCGGATCTGGTGCTCCCGGATACCACCTACTTGGAGCGCCACGACTGCATCTCCATGCTCGACCGGCCGATCTCCACCGCCGAGGGGCCGGCGGACGCCATCCGTCAGCCGATCCTGGAGCCGGAGGGCGAGGCACGTCCTTGGCAGGAGGTGATGATCGAACTCGGCGCCCGCCTGGGGCTGCCGGCGTTCACCAACGAGGACGGCAGTCCGAAGTACAGCGGCTATGAGGACTTCATCGTCCGCTTCGAGAAGGCGCCGGGGGTCGGGTTCCTGGCCGGCTGGCGGGGCGAGGACGGCAGCAAGCCGCTGCGCGGCGAGCCCAACCCCCGGCAGTGGGAGCACTACATCGAGAACGGCGGTTTCTTCCAGTACGAGTTGCCGCTCTCGCATCAGTTCTACAAGTTCGCCAACAAGGGCTACCTGGAGTGGGCCGAGGCGGCCGGGATCAACGGCTCCGCGGAGCCGATGGTCATGAGCGTCTACGCCGAGCCCCTGCAGCGCTTTCGACTCGCCGCCGAGGGGCTCTACGACGGGCCGCAACCCCAGGATGCCGTGGATCGCGAGCGGGTGCGCACCTACTGTGATCCGCTGCCCTTCCACTACGCGCCGCTGGAACAGAGCCGCGTCGAGGGGCAGGGGTATACCTTCCACGCCATCACCCAGCGGCCGATGACCCACTACCACGCCTGGGACAGCCAGAATGCCTGGCTGCGCCAGATCATGGCCGAGAACGTCCTCTACATGAACCGCGCACGCGGCGAGGCCCTGGGCCTTAGCGATGGCGACTGGGTCTGGGTCGAGTCGCACAACGGGCGCATCTGCGTGCCGCTGCAGCTGGTCGAGGGCGTGCAGGCGGATACCGTCTGGACCTGGAATGCGGTGGGCAAGCGCTCCGGGGCCTGGGGGTTGGAGCCCGGCGGGCCGGAGGCCAGCCGGGGGTTCCTCCTCAACCACCTGATCGATGACCGCCTGCCACGCCGGGATGACGAGAAGCCGCTGAGCAACTCCGATCCGATCACCGGGCAGGCGGCCTGGTACGACCTGCAGGTGCGCATCCACAGGGCGGCACCCGGGGAGGGCGGGATCTCGCAACCGCAGTTCACCGATCTGATCCCGCCGCCGGGCGTCGACAACGGGCCGATGAGGCTCATGCGCTACGCAACCCACCAGGCGGTGCGCCTGCACCGCTCCATGCGCGACATTCTGAGCCGGGGGCGTTGATGAGACTGGGACTGGTCATCGATCTCGATACCTGCGTCGGCTGTCACGCCTGCGTGGTGGCGTGCAAGCAGTGGAACACCTCGGGGACGGTCGGTCCGCTGACCGATTACCACCCCTACGGTGGATCCCCCAGCGGGGTCATGCTCAACCGCGTGCGTCATTACGAGGAAGGGACGTACCCGAACAGCAAGACCGTCAACGTGCCGGTCTCCTGCATGCACTGCGATGAGCCGCCCTGCGTGGATGTCTGTCCCACAGGCGCGTCCTACAAGCGTGACGCCGACGGGATCGTGCTGGTCGACGAGGCCAAGTGCATGGGCTGCAACTACTGCGCCTGGGCGTGCCCTTACGGCTGCCGCGAACTCGATCACGCCAGCGGCACCATGAAGAAGTGCACGCTGTGCATCGACCGGATCTACGACGACCGCCTCCCCGAGGCCGAGCGCCAGCCCGCCTGTGTGCTCTCCTGTCCGGCCCGGGCACGGCACTTCGGCGATCTCGACGACCCCGACTCGCGGGTCAGCCAGCTGGTGCGCGAGCGGCGGGGCTTCGTGATGCTCCCGGAGATGGGGTGCCAGCCGGTCAACCACTACCTGCCGGTGCGCCCGCCCGAAGCCAGCCGTCCGCTGCCCGAAACGACCGGTACGTCCCCGGGGCAGGGCACCGATCCGGCCAGCGTCCAGCACTGGCCCAACCGCGTCGTTCACCGCTGAGGGAGGATTCACCCATGCATCCCGCCTGGTCCGTTGTCTTCTTCACGGTGCTCTCCGGTGCCGGCTACGGCTTCGTCGCCCTGTTCGCCCTGACCGATATCCTCGCCCTTGGTGGCGCGGTCGGGCAGCGAGAGCTGCTGGCCGCGGTCGCCATCGGTGCCGTGCTCATCACCATCGGCCTGATGTCGTCCGCCGGTCACCTCGCCAATCCGCGCAATGCCTGGCGTTCTTTCGCTCGCTTCCGGACCTCCTGGCTGTCCCGCGAGGCGGTGCTCGCCGTGCTCTTCTACCCGGTGGCCCTGCTCTACTTCGGGCCCTACTTCCTGCTCGGGCTGGAGCACAACGCCGTGACCCTCGTGTTCGCCGGGCTGACGGCGGTGCTGGCCCTGGCCACGGTCGTGGCGACGGGCATGATCTACGCCTGTGTCCGCGCCATCCGCGAGTGGAGCCAGGGGCTGACCCCGGTAAACTACCTGCTCATCGGTCTGGGGTTGGGCGCCGCCGTGCTCGCCGCCGTGCGCGGTTTCTTCGGCGCCGATCCGGCCCCGGCGGCGGCCATGGGGGTGGCGCTGCTGGCGGTGGCCGCAGTGACCAAGTCGGCCTGGTACCTGTGGAACCGCCGTCCCGGCAGTTCCAGCAAGACGACGGCCTTGGGGCTGAGCGCCCCGGTGCGCCTGGTCGACGCCGGTCACACCGCCGGCAACTTCCTGACCTGGGAGTTCCAGTACCCCCTGCCCGAGGGGCGCGCGCAGGTCTACCGTGGGTTGGCACTGGCCGCAACGTTCGCCTTCCCCATCGCCGCGTTGAGCGCCGTGGCCCTTGGGGCCGGGGCGGTGTGGGCCTACGCGGCGGTGGCGGTGGCGCTGCTCGGCGCGCTCATCGAACGCTGGCTGGTCTTCGCCGAGGCCCGCCACGCGGTGCGTCTCTATTACCACGAGGCGCGGCTGTAAGGCGCGCAAGCCCCGGCGGGGTCTCTGCGCCGCCCCGCCTTAAACCGCCGAGGCCCGGGCCAGCTCGGCCCGGGTCTCGGTTATTGCGCAGGAGGTGGACGGCCGCTTAGGCCTGTTCGGTATCCGCCGGGACGCGACGGCGGACGGGGCGCGGTTCGCTGTTCAGGCAGCCGTGCTCCGGGAAGGCCGGCTCGGCGTTGGGTGAGCTGTGGTACCACCCCAGTTGCGGCTGGAGCGTCACGGTTGGGCCGACGACGATCAGCGCCGGGCCCTGGAGCCGCGCATTGCGCACCTGTCCGGGCAACTCGCCGAGCGGGGCGGTGATCACACGCTGTGCCGGGGTGGTGGCCTGATCGATCACTGCGGCGGGCTGGTCCGGCGGCAGGCCGCCCGACTGAAGCTGGGCGCAGACCGTCTCCAGATGGGTGAGCCCCATGTAGACCACCAGCGTCTCGTCGCGGCGGAACGGGGCCCACTGGGAGAGTTCCAGGGCGCCGTGGCGGCGGTGCCCGGTCAGGAAGCGGCAGCTCTGGGCGTGATCCCGGTGGGTCAGGGGGATGCCGGCGTAGGCCGCAGCACCCTGGGCGGCGCTCACCGCCGGCACCACCTGGAACGGGATGCCGTGCTCGATCAGCCCCTCGATCTCCTCGCCGCCGCGGCCGAAGATGAACGGGTCCCCGCCCTTGAGGCGCAGCACCCGCTTGCCGGCAGCGGCCAACTCGATGAGCTTGTCGTTGATCGCCTCCTGGGGCAGCGTGTGCCGGCCACGGCGCTTGCCGACGGGGATCCGCTCGGCGTCCTTGCGCACCAGGCGCAGCAGCGCGGGCGCCGCCAGGTGGTCGTGGAGCACTACGTCGGCACGCTGCATCAGGCGCAGGGCGCGGAAGGTGAGCAGGTCGGGGTCGCCTGGGCCGGCACCCACCAGGTAGACCTCGCCGCGCCCGTCACTGCGGGCCTGTTCCTGGCGCAGCAGCTCGAGCATTGCCTGTTCGGCCTCCCGCTCCCGACCCGCGAGCATGGACTCCGCCGCCGGGCCTTCGAAGACCTGTTCCCAGAACCGCAGGCGCTGCCGCCCGGTGGGGAGGGCGGCAGCTACGCGCTCCCGCAGGCGGCCAGCAAGGGCGGCCAGCCGCCCGTAGGCGGTGGGCAGCAGGGTCTCCATCTGGCTGCGTACCTGACGGGCCAGCACTGGCGCGGCGCCACCGCTGGTGATCGCCACCTGCAGCGGGGAGCGGTCCACCACCGCCGGGGTGATGTAGCTGCAGTACTCCGGCCGATCGACGGTGTTGACGGGTATGCCCCATTCGCAGCATCGGCGGTAGACCAGCTGGTCGGTGGCCTCGTGGTTGGCGGCGTTGAGCACCAGCGCCGCCCCTTCTTCCATGCCGGGGCGGTAGTCCTCGGCCCGATGGTGGGCCCGGTCGGGATGGCGCTGCAGCAGTTCCTCACAGTCCCCGCCGAGTTCGCGGGCAACCAGAGTGACGGTCGCCCCGCTGTCGAGCAGATCCTCGGCCTTGCGGGCGGCGGTCTCATTGCCGCCGATCACCAGACAGTTGCGGCCGTGGAGCTTGAGGAAGATCGGGTAGTGGTCCATCGCGGGGTCCCCTGCTGGTCTTGGCTGGTGCGCCATCCATCATGACGCGCGCATGTGTCATGCAAATATCTCCAACGGGGTACCGCGGGCCGGGCCGCTATCAGGCGGCCGCGGCCTCACTCAGGGCGCAGACGTTCTTGCCCACTTCCAGGCGCCGGGCCTCTGCTTCGTCGGGCTGGACGAGGCCGATGTTGACCCGCTTGATCTCGATATACGCCTTGGGAAAGTGGGGCAGGCTGCCGAGGATATAGCTGCGGAACGGCTCCAGGCCGGCATCCACCTGTCGCAGCCCCGGATTGCTGCGGCGCAGGGGACCGAGTTCGGCGCAGAAACGGCCCCGGGTATCGGCGACGCTGGGGTCGGTGGCGTGGCCGGGCAGGACCACGGTGTCCTCGGGCAGGGCCAGCAGCCGCTGCAGGGAGTCATGGAAGAGTGGCGTCCAAGCCTCGGCGGCGCCGCCCAAGTCGGGGCGGGCGATGGACTCCAGGAAGATGCTGTCCCCCGAGACCAGGTACTGTTCGTCGACTAGGAAAGCCACCATGCCCAGGGTGTGGCCGGGGACGTGCAGGGCGCGCAGCGTGATCGCCCCGACGCGCACCGACTGATCGGCATACAGCGGTGCGAAGTCGATGCGGGCCGGCAGCATGTCCATCGGGTGGATGGCGTCGTAGGGATGCAGGTGGTAGGGGACCCGGTGGCGACGGGCCAGTTCCGGGCCGCCGCTGATGTGGTCGGCGTGGGCGTGGGTGTCGAGGACCTGGGTGATGCGGGCTCCCCGCGCATGGATCAGCTCCTCGTAGACGTCCACGTGGCGATTGGGGTCGATGACAGCGGCCTCACCGTCGCTGATGATCACGTGGCTCAGGTCGCCACGGGCCGGGCGGATCACCTGGTAGACGGTGTAGCGCTCGTGGTTGCCCACTACCCGGTGGTAGTAGAAATCGCCCCAGGCCTCCATGCCGCCCTCCAGGTTCAGGGCCGGGTAGCCGAGTTCGCGCAGGCCGTGGGCCAGGTGCTCCGAGGTGTGCCCCTCGCCGCAGACCGTCAGGATGGTGTGGTCGGTGGGTAACCGGTCGGACAGCTGCGCCCGGATGCCGCGCAGCACGGCCGCGTCCACGTCGTCGGCGTCCTCATCGAGGTCGAGCAGCTCGAAGTAGGGGACGTTGATAGTCGGGGTGTCGTGCGGGCCCTCGACGCGCCAGCGCTCGAACTCGTCGGGGTTGCGCACATCCAGGATGAACAGCCGCTCGGCGCCGAGCAGGTGCTCCCAGGCAACGGCCGGTGTCCAGGCGGTCTTCAGGGTGTCCAGCATGGTCAGCCTCCTCACTCCTTGGGTGCGACAAAATGTCTGGTCTTTCACCAAGGATGGAGGCGCAGCGTCGGGGTGCTATATCCCGAAAGAGATAAGAACTGGAACCAATCAGGATTGGTCGATGGGTCAAAAAAACCCCGGGGCCGGCAGGCCCCGGGGTCCGTATCGCCATGAACGGTCGGTGGACCGTTCACGTCCCCGGGCAGCTCTTCAGCTGAAGATGCTCGGGCGCCGACGCCGCTTCTCACCGCTGCTGCTGCTGCGCTCCTCGGTGGCCGTGCTCCGGGTACGCTCCGGGGCACTGCTGCGGGACCGGGAGGAAGAGGTGGTGGAGCGGCTGCGCGTCGGGCGACGGCCGATGGCGGACTCGGAGGAGCGGCTGGAGGAGCCGATGGCCGACTCGGAGGAACCGCTGCTCCGACTGCTGCCGGCGCTGCGGCTGCTGCCGCCACTGCTGCTGCTGGCGGAGCGGTCGCCGGAAGAGCGCTCGGAACGCTCCTGGCTGATCTGGCGGCGCGCCTGGGCCTCACGCTGCTCCTTGGCCTTCATCTCGCTCATGCGCCGGGCGGACTGCTCGACCACGTCCTGGGACAGCAGGCGCTGGTCACCCAGGGACTTGACCAGGTCCTGCGTGCGGCGGGGCGCCAGACGCTGGGAGCTGGTGGCCATGTGCTCGTAGAGGCGACGGTACGCCTTGGTGACCTCGCCCATGATCTGGGCGGTCTGCTCGAAGTGCTGGTCCACCTCGCTGCGGACGTTGCGCACTTCCTCGCGGTTGCGGCGGGCCACGCTCTCGGCGTCGCGGATCTCCTGGGTGTTGGGCGAAGAGGCGCGCCCGACGTAGGCACCCACAGCGGCACCGACCACGGCACCGACGACAAGTAGCAGGATTGGATCAAACGCTTCCATACCGGACCTCCCGATTAGTTCATCGGCTACTTTGTATCAAACGACTGATTGCGCGGAACAGGGTGCGCGCTTACACCGCGAGCCCGGCTGAGACGGCCCCGGCCGAGCGCTCCGGACACCATATACGCAATCGTACAGCGTATCATCCCGCACAGGGTACAGCGTCGCGCGTTGGCGCGGGAGGCCGCATGCACGGGGGGCTTGAAACGGCAGCTCAGATCAGCGGGGCCGGTTGGGCGGTGCTGATGGCGGCGGCGGTGCTGCTGGTCCTCGCCCTGGGGTTGGCCGTCACGGGTGGGTGGGCGCTGCTGCGCGGTCGCCTACTCCGCGGGGTGTCCGTGCTCGCCGCCGGGCTGATCCTGCTCGGCGGGCTGGGAACCGCCGGCGCCCTCGGGCTGGGTTTGCTGGCCTATGAGCGGCTGGAGCGGGAGCGCCCGGTGCTGGCGCTGCGCTTCCAGGAGGTGGCCGGACAGCGCTATGTGGCGCGGCTGATCTACCCGGACGGGCGGCATGTGACCGTGCCGCTGGCCGGCGATCAGTGGCAGGTGGATGCCCGCGTGCTGCGCTGGAGTGGCTTCGCGACGGTGCTCGGTCTGGAGACCCGCTACCGGCTGGAGCGGATCAGTGGTCGTTACGCCGACCCCGAGGCCGAGCGCACCGCGCTGCGTACCGTGCACCCCCTGGCCCCGCCGCAGCGGGGTATCGACCCCTGGTTGCTGGGTCAGCGCCACGGCGATCGTCTCCCCTGGGTGGACGCCACCTACGGCAGCGCCACCTACCTGCCCATGGCCGACGGCGCCGAGTACCGGGTGGCGGTCACCCGGGGCGGCCTGATCGCGCGGCCGACCAATGCCGAGGCCGAGGCAGCGGCCCGCCGCTGGTAGGTCTCAGTGCCGTGCCCAGCCGGCCCGGCCCACGGGCTGGCCGCGGCGATCGAAGATCAGCACCTCCACCTCGCTGGCTGCCGGATCCACCAGGGCCAGGGCGGTGCGCTGCGCCTCCCGCGCCACCGCGTCGCCCAGCGGGAGATCAGCGGCCTGCGCGAGGTCAAAGGCCTCGGCGACCGTGTTGGCGGTGGCGATGCCCTCCTGGCAGGCGGCATCCGCGCCGAGTTGTGCAGCGGTCTCGGCCAGCGCCGTCAGATCGGCCTGCCCGCGGCGCGAATGCACATCGAGAAAGCCCTGGGCGAGCTTGGTGATCTTGGCCAGGCCGCCGGCGATGGTGATCCGCGGTACCGGGTGCCGGCGCAGGTACTTGACCATCCCGCCCACGAAATCGCCCATGTCGATCAGCGCCTCGTCCGGGAGCCCGTGGTAGGCCTGCACCGCCTGCTCCGAGGTGCGTCCGGTGCTCCCGGCCACATGCCCGAGCCCGGCGGCCCGGGCCACGTCGATGCCGCGCTGGATGGCGTCGATCCAGGCGGCGCAGGAGAAGGGCACCAGCACCCCGGTGGTGCCGAGCACCGACAGTCCGCCCTCGATCCCCAATCGCGGGTTGAGGGTCTGCGCCGCCAGGCGTTCCCCGTCTTCGATGGCGACCTCCAGGGTGACGTCGGCCGGCACCGACAGCTCGGCCGCCGCCTCGCGGATGCCCTGCTCGATGTAGCCCCGCGGACCAGGGTTGATCGCCGGCTCGCCGGCGGCGACGGGCAGACCGCTGCGGCGCACCGTGCCCACGCCGGGGCCGGCGCGCAGCCGCACCCCGCCGCCCGGTGTGCCGGGGCGTGCGGTCACCGAGACCAGGGCGCCGTGGGTGACGTCCGGGTCGTCGCCGGCGTCCTTGATGACGCCGGCCCGCGCCCAGCCGTCGCCGCAGGCCTGAGCGGCCAGGGCGAAGGCCGGGGCGCGCTCCCGCGGCAGCCGGACGGTGACCGGATCGGGGAAGGCGCCGCTGACCAGCCCCGAGAAGGCCGCCCGCGCCGCGGCGGCGGCGCAGGCGCCGGTGGTCCAGCCGCGGCGCAGGGCGGTGCCGGCCTTGGGATCAGCCGGCTGGGAGGCATCCTGACTCATAGCTAGAAATCATACCGCACCCCCGCACGGGCGAAGCGCCCCGGGTCGGCTCGTAGGGAGGAGTCGTTGCCCTCATCGAGCAGATTCTCGATACCGCCCTGGAGCCTGAGCCCATCCCAGGCCGCGGGCGCATAGCCGACGTCGAGGCTCGTGAGGGTGTAGGCGCTGTCCCAGTCGTCCCGAGCGCGGACCTCATCCACGTAACGGGTCCGCAGCTGGAGCTCCAGTGGGTCCGTCGGGGTCCACAAGGCCTTCGCCACCGCCGTCCATTCAGGGGTATCGGGAAGGGTCTCCCGACTGTCGCGGTCGATGGCGTCGAGGTAGGTGGCCGCCAGGCTCAGCTCCAGTTGCGGGTCGAAGGCGACGCCGAACTGGAGTTCGGTTCCCTGGGTCCGAGCGTCCTCGACGTTTCTGAATGTTCTGTACTGATTTGTCTCGGGAACCTGGGAGATGCGGTCGTCGTACTCGGTGTAGAAGAGTCCAACGTCGTAGAACGCTGTGATATCCCCTTGTAGATCCAGGTCGCCCGCGATGCCGACCTCGAAGTTGCGGCTGCTTTCCGCGGCGAGTTCATGGGGCTCCTTGTCCACGCTGGGTTCGGTGACATGTGCGCCGAGGACGCGGTCCCCCCGGGGGTTCCGTGCGTCAATATGCAATTGCCTCAGGTCCGGCATTTTGAACCCTTCCGCGTAATGGGCTCGCAGCCTGGCCGACGGGGCGAGGCGGTACTCGGCGCCGGCCTGAAGGGAAGTGCCGCTGTCGTCTTCCGAGGTCTCGTCGTGACGCGCGCCGTAGATCAGCTGAAGGCGGTCCGTGATCTGCCAGTCATGCTGCACGAAGGGGCTTGCGATCCACTGTTCCTCGCGAGGCTCGTCGTCAGGAACGCGGTTTTTATCAACCTGCTGCTGGTGTTCGAATCCGGTTGTCACTGTGTGGCGACTCATAGGTTGCCACTGTGCCTTCAACTCATTGACACGTAGGATGTTCTTCGGCTCTCGCGGCGCGAACTCGCTGTCTTCGGCAGAGTCAAATCCGAAGGCCTCAGGATCAAGGAATGCGTTGGCCCGCTCCATCTCCCGTCGACTCTCGTAGATCTGGTAGCGCAACTGAAGGGTTTCGGTGGGTAGCCACTCCGCTTTGGCTGCCAAGTCACGCCGCTGGGTCTCTGAGGTTTGCTCGACGGCAAATTGCCTTGCGGTACCTCCATCCCCGGTTTCCGTTGGCGGCCTGTGGACGTAGCGCTCTTGGCGCTCCTCGCGCATGAACGCGGCTTCCAGGTCGATATGGAAATCCTCTGTGAACCAGTGGGTGAGGCCGGCACGGAGGTTGTAAACGTCGGCCGAAGGGCGGAGGTCCCGATCAAAGGTCTGAGGGGATACAGCATCGCCATTCACAGTTGGTCGGGAGGTGGTTTCCTCTGAGTGCGCCCTCTGCTCCACGGCATCAGCGAAGAGCCTGAAGCGCGTATCCTGCGTGCCGCCGCCCAGGTAGGCAGCCCCTTGGTGCCGCTCGCCGCCATCGGCATCTGTCGGAGCGCCGGTCTGTAGTTCTACACCTCCTTCCAGACCCGGTTCGGGACGGCGAGTAATGACATTGATCACGCCAGCCAAGGCATCAGAGCCGTAAGTGGCGCTTCCTGGTCCTTTGACGATCTCGATGCGCTCGACATGACTGACAGGGATGCGGTCCAAGACATTTCTGGTGTGTACGAGAAGTCTTCGACCATCAACGAGGTAGAGTGTCTCACTGCGGTTCCCACCTCGAATGGAGGTGCTGCTTCCGTCCGCCGCGACCGAGATGCTGGACTCCGACCGCAGCGCCTCCCCGAGTGTGGCAGCACCGCTGCGCTGGAGCTGCTCCGCCGTAAGGATCTCCGTCGCCGCTGGGGTATGTTCGACCTGGCGCTCGGTGCGCGTGGCTGCAGTGACCGTCAGGTCGGGCAGGAGGGTGGGGGCCTCTTCGGTGGCGTGGACCTGGGGGGCTGCCATCAGGGGCAGCGCTGCGGCGCTCATCAACGCCCGAGTGACGGGCTTTCCTTTAGCCATGCTGACTCCTTCACGCACCGCCCGTGCGCGATTGCTCGTGAATGCCTACCGCGGGGAGTCAGCGAATCGGGGATCGAGTTGCGTGCAGCCTGGCACGGCTAATGGCTAATCGCCGTGAGCACTGGAACCCGGTCCCGGCACGCCGCCTCCCGCGGTCTTCCGGTTGGCCATGGGCCGGTCTCCGGGCTTGTGGGTGGGGTCGATGACCCCGGGCAGATCGCCTTCCCGCAGGGCCCGCCGCAGAACGACGTTGCCTTGCAGTGGCCTAGTGATCCGCCCCCCACCTACCGTTGCGGGGGCAGCGCCGGACTCGCCGCTGGGTGCGGCTGGACCGGTCTTCCCGTTTAACCCGCGAGGCGCAGCGTCCTCGGCGGGCACCCAATAGCGCGAAGGACGTTAGCAGCCGCCCCTGGATCTGTAAACGTCCACTCATCCATGGAAAGAGTGATGGTTGTCAGGCCTGCCGCTTTTGGCGAAGCCACGCCAGCGCCTGCTCGACGTCGATGGCCACCTCCGCCTCCGGCGGGTCCGGCGGGCGCTCGACGATCACGATGCGGACTCCGCAGTCCCGGGCCGCATCGAGTTTGCTGCGGGTGGCGGCCCCGCCGGCGTTCTTGGTGACCAGGGTGTCGATGCCGTGCTCGCGGAGCAGGTGGCACTCGTCGGCGTAGTGGAACGGCCCGCGCTGGAAGAGGATCCGGGCTCCGGGCGGCACCCGCTCCGGCGGCTCCAGGCAGCGGATCCAGTAGTGGTGGTGGGGCGCGGCGCAGAAGGCCGGGACCTCCTGATTGCCGATGGTCAGCAGCACCCGGCCCGGCTGCGGACCCAGCGCTTGGGCGGCGGCGGCCATATCGGCCACCCGGTGCCACTGCTCGTCCGGCCCCGGTTGCCACGCTGGTCGACGCACTGCCAGCAGGGTTGTCCCCGTTTGCCGGGCGGCCGCCGCCGCGTTGGCCGATATGCCGGCGGCGAAGGGGTGGGTGGCATCGACCAGGCAGTGCACACCGTGCTGGCGCAGGTACCCGGCCAGTCCGGCAACGCCCCCGAATCCGCCGCGACGGACCGGCAAGCGGGGCAGGCGGGGGCGGCGAGTCACCCCGGCCACCGAATAGACCGCGGCGATCCCGGGCTCCTGCTCCAGCGCCTGGCCCAGTGCCAGCGCCTCGCCGGTACCGCCAAGGAGCAGGACACGCAGCGGCTCAGGCGCCATGGCGGGCCGGGGCAGTGGTCTGTGCCAGTCGGTGGCGGTGCATCACGTCTCCTTTGGACGTCGGGGTGCGGCGGTTTGACGGCGGGGCCCAGGCTGCCTAGAGTACCAAGCTCCTCAGGTGCCCCGCGCGAGCAGCGGCGGGGTGAAACGGGAAGACCGGTTCAGCCGCACCTAGCGGCGAGTCCGGCGCTGCCCCCGCAACGGTAGGTGGGGGGCGGATCACAAAGCCACTGCAAGGCGCCGTCGTTCGGCGGCGGGCCCTGCGGGAAGGCGATTCGCCCGGGGTCACCGACCCCACCCACGAGCCCGGAGACCGGCCTGAGGGAACCCAGGTGCCGCGGGAGGCGGCAGACCGGGGCAGGCCTCCGTTTGCCGGGCGCAAGCGCGATCCCTCCCCCCATTTCTGTCCTCCTCCCTGCGGTGGAACCGAACCGACGCGCGTGCGGGTGGCGCGCGGAAGGGAGGAAAATATGTCCAGCAACACCACCAGCCGGGTCGCCGCGGGCGTGGCGGCCGGCCTGATCGTGAGCAGCGTCCCGGCCATGGCCGATACCGACGGCGAGTCGGCGCAACTTGCCCCCCTCGTGGTCACGCCAACCCGAATGACCCAGACCGTCGACGAATCCCTGTCCTCCGTCTCCGTGATTGACCGCGACGAGATCGACCGCCAGCAGCCGCGGCAGGTCTCGGACCTGCTGCAGGGGCGGGCGGGGACGAGCCTGACGACGAACGGTCCCTTCGGGAAAAACACCAGTCTTTTCATGCGCGGCACCAACCCGGACCACACCCTGCTGCTGGTCGATGGGGTGCCGATGAATTCGGCAACACTTGGCGGGGCAGCGTGGCAGTATCTGCCCCCGGCCGAGATCGACCGCATCGAGGTGGTGCGTGGGCCGAGAACCAGTGTCTACGGCGCCGATGCCATCGGCGGCGTGGTGCAGATCTTCACCCGCGAGGGGGAGGAGGGGCCGCCGCGCTTCCGCGCCTTCGGCGGCGCCGGCTCATTCAATACCCATGAATTCGGCGTGGGCGTCTCCGGCGGGACCGCGGCGAGCCGCTACGCGCTCTCGGCCAGCCACTACGAGACGGACGGAATCAACGTTCTCGACGAAACGGGGGATGAAGACCCGGACGGCTTTGAAAATACCAGCTTCAGCGGCCGTTTCAGCCATCGGTTGAACGGTGGTGCTGAACTCTTCGCGACGGGCATGCGCTCGCAAGGCGAGACCGAATTCGATGCGAACGATGGTGAAGAGGACTGGACAGACCACGTCTTCCAGGCTCTCCGTGGCGGTGTCCGCGGGGACCTAACCGACCGATGGTTTAGCGAGCTGGCGGTCTCCCAGGCGAAGGACGAGCAGGATACCTTCGACAGTAGTGGCGGTGAGTACTGGTATTACACCGAGCGCCATGAGGTGAGTTGGCGGAACGAGCTGTATTGGGGCGCCGGGCACGTCTGGGCCTTCGGCGGGGACTGGCGAGATGAGGAAGTCGACACCGCCGAAGATTATGACGAGACCAGTCGCTACAACGCCGGCGCCTATACCCAGCTGGAGCTGGACTTGAGCCGCCATGATCTCGGCAGTAGTCTGCGCTACGACGACAACGAGGCCTACGGCGACAACGTGACCGGTCAGGTCGCCTGGGGGGTCGATGTGACGGATCGACTCCGGCTCCGTTCGAGTTATGGGACAGCCTTCAAGGCGCCGACGTTTAACGATCTCTATTTCCCGGGTTTTGGCAATCCGGATCTGGAGCCGGAGACCTCGGAGTCCTTTGAAATCGGGGCTCGCCAGGCAGGCCGATACTCTTACTGGGATCTCGCCGTTTTTCAGACTGATATCGACGATCTGATCTCGGGGTGGCCTCCTGTCAACGTCAATGAGGCCCGCATCCGCGGCGCCGAGCTGGAGGCGGGTGCCCACTGGCAGGAATGGCAGATCTCCGGCGCCTTCACCTACCTCGATCACGAAGACCGGGAGACGGGTGACGAGCTTGCCCGGCGCCCCAACGAGTCACTCCGCCTGGACTTGGATCGACAGCTTGGCGACTTCTCAGTTGGCGCGACCGGCATTGCACGTGGCCGGAGTTTTGATCGTGGGGAAAGGGTCTCCGGCTACGGCCTCCTGAACCTGCGCACCAGCTACGCCATCACCCCGGAGTGGACCCTGCGCGGGACGCTGGAAAACGCCCTGGACAAGGACTACGAGACCGCGGATGGCTACAACCAACCGGGCCGGGCGGTCTTCGTCTCTCTGCACTTCAATCAGCACTAACCGGGGCGTGTCGATAGAGGGAATGCATCGACGCAGACCCCGATTCGCGGCGCACCCGCACGGGGCGTAGGGTGCCGCAGGGCACCGGGCGCGTTACTGTGCGGGTGCCCCGCCCCGCTAGAGGAGTAGGAAGGAAACCATGGGAAACCGACTTTCCAAGATCGCCACCTGCACCGGTGATGAGGGCCGCACGGGCCTCGGTGACGGGTCGCGGGTGGACAAGGACAGCCACCGCGTCGAGGCCTTCGGCGAGGTGGATGAGCTCAACAGCTTCCTGGGGCGCCTGCTGGCCCACGAGCTGCCCGAGGACGTGGCCCCGGTGCTGGCACAGGTCCAGCACGAGCTCTTCGACCTGGGCGCCGAGCTGGCCGTGCCCGGCCACAAGGCGTTCCCCGAGGGGGCCGTGGATCGCCTGGATGCGGCGCTGTCCTACTTCAATGACTCGCTGCCGTATCTCAAGGAGTTCATCCTCCCCGGTGGCGGCCGGGCCACGGCGGATTGCCACGTCGCCCGGGCGGTTTGCCGGCGTGCGGAACGCAAGGTCGTGGCCCTGAGCCACCACGAGGCGGTGCGGCCCGAGTCCATGGCCTACCTCAACCGCCTCTCCGACCTGCTCTTCGTCGTCGCCCGGGTCCTCTCCCGCTACGAGAACGGCGGCGAGGTGCTCTGGCGCCCGGCCGGTCAGCGGGCGGCGGATGAGAGCGCGTAAAGTGTCGATGGTGGGCGCGACGGTAGGGTGGACACACGTGATGGCAGCAGGGTGCGTGGTGCGCCGGCTGGCGGTGCGGCTCTGCCGGCTGAAGAGCGTCGGGCAGGCGTGGCGGCACTGGTACACTGGCGATGACTGTGTATCCCGAGGTTCCAGCCATGGCCGATCCGCAGCCAACCGGGATGACCGCCGAGGCGTACCTTGCCTGGGAGGCGGAGCAGCCCCTCAAGCACGAGTTTGTGGCGGGAGAGATCTTCGCCGTGGGTGGGGCTTCGGACCGGCACGTGACCGTGACGCTCAATGTGGCCAGCGCGCTGCGCCAGCAGCTGCGCGGGGGGCCATGCCGTACGTTCATGGCCGACATGAGGGTCCGGGTGGAGGCGGCCGACGCCTTCTTCTATCCGGATGTGCTGGTCACCTGCGATCCGACCGATCATCAGCGCTCCGAACACAAGGAGGCGCCGTGCCTCGTGGTGGAGGTGCTGTCCCCCTCCACGGCGGCCTACGACCGGGGCGCCAAGTTTGCCGCCTACCGCAAGCTCCCCTCGCTGCGGGAGTATCTGCTCATCGACCCGGAGATCGGGAGCCTGGAACTCTACCGCTCGGACGGTCAGGGCCACTGGGTGTTGTACCCGCACGAGGCTCACGAGGAAGTGGTGCTGGCCAGCCTGGAAGCGCGACTCGTCGGGGCCGAGGTCTTCGAGGACGCCCCGCCGGGGCCCGAGCCGCGCTAGGGGGCATCGCAGCCGGGTTCCTGGTGTCGCTGGCGGCGTGGGCGCCGGTGCACGCCGGCGAGCGCTGTGTGGAGGACGACGCTGGCCACGAGGTCTGCCTGGAGGCCCCGGCGCAGCGGATTGTGGCGCTGTCGCCTGGGGCGACGGAGCTGCTCTTCGCCGCCGGCGCCGGCGATCATGTGGTGGCTGCGGTCAGCCACGCCGACTACCCGGAGGAGGCCGCCGATCTGCCTCGGGTGGGCAGCTACGACCGGCTCGATATGGAGTCGATCCTCGCCCATGAGCCGGATCTGGTCATCGGCTGGACCAGCGGCAACTCCAGCAGCCAGCTCGAACGCATCGAGTCGCTGGGCGTGCCGCTCTACCGCAGCGATCCCCGGCAGCTTGAGGAGATCGCCACCTCCCTGGAACGGCTCGGGGCCCTGGCCGGCAGCGAGGAGACCGCGGAGGCCGAGGCGGCCCGTTTCCGTGACGCGGTGACGGAACTCGAGGCCGAGTACGCCGGCCGCGACCCGGTGCGCGTCTTTTACCAGATCTGGCCGGACCCGGTGATGACCATCAACGACGAGCAGATCATCAGTGAGTCGATCCGCATCTGCGGCGGCGAGAACGTCTTCGGCGATCTCGGCAGCCTGACCCCGCGGCTGGATACCGAGTCCGTCCTCGAGGCCGACCCGGAGGCGATTGTCGCCGGCGGGATGGGCGAGGCCGACGACGCCTGGCTGGACGAGTGGCGGCGCTACGACGTCCTGGAGGCCACCGCCAGGGACAACCTCTTCTTCGTCCAGCCCTCGACGATCCAGCGCCCGACGCCGCGCATCCTCGAGGGGACGCGGGCGCTGTGTGACAAGCTCGAGCAGGCCCGGCGCAATCGCTGATGGGGATTGGGCGCACAGCCGATCAGCGGGGCCGCTCCGGCGCCGTGAGCGAGGAGGGCGGGGCGCTGGCCCAGTCGAGTGGGGTTGGATCGCCGGTGCGCTTCCTTTTGCCCCTGGGCGTGCTGGCGCTGGCAGCACTGCTGGCGGTGGCCACGGCGGTGGCCATCGGCAGCGTGCCCCTGACCCCGGGCGAAGTCCTCGCGGTCCTGGCCGGCAGCGGCGAGCCGCTGCACCAGACCCTGGTCCTGGAGCTGCGCCTGCCGCGAGCCCTGGCCGCTTTCGCCGTCGGCGGGCTGCTGGCCGTGGCTGGGGCGCTGATGCAGGTGCTGCTGCGCAACCCGCTGGCCGATCCCTACGTGCTCGGGCTCTCTGGCGGGGCCGCCGTGGGCGCCCTGGCGGCGATGCTCCTCGGGCTGGGCATGGCCCTGGTCTCCGGGGCGGCCTTCGTCGGGGCGCTCTTCTCGACCCTGCTGGTCTTCGGCCTGGCCCACGGCACCGGCAGCTGGACGCCGACCCGGCTGCTGCTCACCGGCGTGGTGGTGGCCTCCGGCTGGGGGGCGCTTGTCACCTTCATGCTCGCCGTCGGGCCCACCGAGCAGCTGCCCGGCATGCTCTACTGGCTCATGGGCGATCTGGCCTACGCCCGCAGCCCGTGGCTCGCCTTGGCCGCCCTGGCCGTGGCCGTGTTGGTGGCGCTGCCGCTCGGGCGCAGCCTCAACGTCCTCGCCCGCGGGCCTCTGCAGGCGGCGGCGCTCGGCGTCGCCGTGCGGCCATTGGAGTGGGCGGTCTATGTGGCGGCCAGCGTGCTCACTGCCGTCGCCGTGACCACTGCCGGGAGCATCGGCTTCGTCGGGCTGGTGGTCCCGCACATGCTGCGCCTGGTGCTGGGCAACGACCAGCGGCTGATCCTGCCCGCCGCGGCGCTGGCCGGCGGGGCGCTGCTGGCGCTGGCCGATGTCTTCGCGCGCACGCTCATCGCCCCGGAGCAGCTTCCGGTGGGCGTGATCACGGCGATGCTCGGCGTGCCGCTGTTCCTCTACCTGCTGCACCGCAGTCGTTAGGGGGGAAGCATGCTCCAGGCCCAGGATCTGATCATCGACATCCCCGAGCGGCCCGATGGCTATCCGCTCAACCTCACCATCGAGCCCGGGGAGATCTGGGGCGTGCTCGGGCCCAACGGCGCGGGCAAGACGACGCTGCTGCACACCCTGGCCGGGCTGCGCGCGCCCCGTGCCGGTGCGGTCGAGCTCGACGGCGCCAGCCTGCGCCGCTGGCGGCGCAAGGCGCTGGCCCGGCGCCTGGGGGTGGTCTTCCAGGAGCGCCACGACGGCTTCCCGGCCTCGGTGCTGGAGACCGCGCTCATCGGTCGCCACCCCTACCTGACGCCGTGGGATCTGGAGACCGCCGAGGATCTGGCCTGCGCCCGGCAGGCGCTGGAGCGGCTGGAGCTCGGCGGGCTCGAGGAGCGGCTGGTCAGCACCCTCTCCGGCGGCGAGCGTCAGCGCCTGGCGATGGCTACCGTGCTGGCCCAGGACCCGGCGGTCTGGCTGGCCGACGAGCCCACCAACCACCTGGACCTGCGCCATCAGGTGGCCGTCATGGATCTGCTGGCCGGCCAGGCGCGGGAAGGGCGCGGTGTCTTCCTCTGCCTGCACGACATCAACCTGGCGGCGCGCTGGTGTACCCACATCCTGCTGCTCTACCCCAACGGCGATGCCTGCTGGGGGCCCGCCGAGGTGATGCTCGTCACCGAGGCGCTGGAGGCGCTGTACGGCCAGCGGCTGGTCGCCGCCGAGGCCGACGGGGCCCGCGTCTTCGTGCCCGCAGGCGGCGTGCCGTGCGGCTGATCGCCCCCGGCGTCGCCGCCCTGGAGCGCTGGAGCGCGCGCTGGCCGCTCCTCTTCCACCTCTACGCCTGGCCGTACCGCCGGCTGGTGGCCCGGGAGCTGCGCCTGGCCGGGGTCGTGCCCGGCGAGCGGCTGCTGCATGTAGGCTGCGGGGCGCTGCCGTTCACTGCGGTGCTGGCCGCGCGTCTGGGCGGGGCTCGGGTGATCGCCGTGGATCACTCCGCCGCCGCCGTGGCCGGGGCACAGTCGGTGGTGGCGCACCTGGGCCTCCTCGGTGAGGGACCGGGGCGCGTCCGGGTCCTCTGTGCCGATGCGGCGGCCGACGCCCTGCCCGAGGTGGATGTGGCGCTGATCGCCCTGCAGGCTTGCCCGCGGACGTCGATCCTTGCCAACATCCGCCGCCAGCGTGCGCCGGCCCGTATCCTCTTTCGCCTGCCGCGGCCCGGGCTGGAGGGCCAGTACGGGGCTGCGCCGGACGGCGAGAAGGCGGCCGGGAGCTGCCGGCACGGGATGCCGACCTTCGACCGCACCGCGCTCTATCTCCATCGGCCACCGGAAACGACGTGAGCGGAGCCACTCTCAGCTGGACGACCCTCGGTGCCCGCGCCGCGCTCGCGGCCCTGGTGCTGACCCTGCTCGGCGCCTTGCTGGCCGGCAGCGCGCCGGAGTGGGCGTGGGTGCACGGCCAGCTGCAACAGCTGCGGCAGGTGGCCGAGTCGCAGCCGGTGCAGGCGGCGCTCGTCTTCCTGTCGCTGCGCTTTCTCTTCTCGGTGGTCTCAGTCCCCGGAAGCGGGGTGCTGACCGTCGCCGGTGGGGTGATGTTCGGCTTCTGGGCCGGTCTGGCGCTGGTCCTGGTGGCGGTGAGCACCGGCGCGCTGGCGATCTTCCTGCTCACCCGCTACGCCCTCCACGACGCGGTACGCCGCCGATTCCCGGAAGCGCTGCGGCGCGTCGACCGCCACTGTGCCGACCACGGTCCGAGCGCGCTGTTTTTGCTGCGCATCGCCGAGCCGTTTCCTACCTTCTTGATCAACGCGCTCTTCGCGCTGACGCGGATGCCGGCGCGGACCTACTTCTGGGTCAGCCTGCTGGGGATGTTCCCGGGCGTGGCCATCCTCACCAATGCCGGCGCGCAGCTGGAGGCGGTCCACACCCCGGCGGAGCTGATGAGCACCGGGATGATCGCCTCGCTGGTGGCCCTCGGCGCCATCCCGTTGCTCTCCAGCCTCGCCGCCGCCCGGCTTCGGGCGGATCGGCGCCGGCGCGGCGACTGAGCGCCACGGGGGGCCATGCCCCGGGCATCGGCCGTGGCCGCCGCGGACCGCCTAGAATAGGGGGAACCGCTGCCCGGTCATCGTGAGGCGCCCCGTTGCCCGCCCAGGAAGTCTTCCGCGCCGAGGGCATCACCAAGGTCTATCGCATGGGCGAGGTGGCCGTGCACGCCCTGCGCGGGGTGGACCTGGTCCTCTACGCCGGGGAGCTGGTGGTGCTGCTCGGGCCCTCGGGCAGTGGCAAGTCGACCCTACTCAACATCCTCGGCGGGCTCGATACGCCCACCAGCGGTCGTGTCATCGTCCAGGGGCGCGATCTCACCCGGGCCGGGGAGGCGGAGCTGACCGCCTTTCGCCGCCACTTCGTCGGCTTCGTCTTCCAGTTCTACAACCTGATCCCCAGTCTGACCGCCCGCGAGAACGTGGCCATCGTCACCGAGATCGCCCGCGACCCCATGCCCCCCGAGGAGGCGCTGGCGCTGGTCGGGCTGGGCAGCCGACTGGACCACTTCCCCTCGCAGCTCTCCGGCGGCGAGCAGCAGCGGGTGGCCATCGCCCGCGCCGTGGCCAAGCGCCCCCAGGTCCTGCTCTGCGACGAGCCCACCGGCGCCCTGGACTCGAAGACCGGGGTGGCGGTGCTCGAGGTCCTCGAGCGCATCAATGCGGAGCTGGGCACTACCACCGCGCTGATCACCCACAACGCGGACATCGCCTCCATGGCCCACCGGGTAGTGGACTTCAAGGACGGGCTGATCGACTCGGTGCACATCAATGACCAGCGGCGCCGGGCGGCGGAGCTGGTCTGGTGAGCGCGCTCACCCGCAAGCTGCTGCGCGAGCTGGTGACCCTGCGCGGGCAGGTGATCGCCATCGCCGTGGTCATCGCCGGCGGCGTGGCGACGCTGATGATGTTCCTCACCGCGCTCTTTGCCCTGACCGAGACCCGCGACGCCTTCTACCAGGAGTACCGCTTCGCCGATCTCTTCGCTAGCGCCGAGCGGGCCCCCCGGGGCCTGGTGACGGAGATCGAACGGATCGACGGCGTCCAGCGCGTGGAGGACCGCGTGGTCACCGCGGCCAACCTGGACGTCCCCGGCTACGACAACCCGGTGACCGGGCGCATCCTCTCGCTGCCCGAGGGTCGGCAGCCGGACATGAACCGCCTCCACCTGCGCCAGGGGCGGCTGCCGGAGCCGGACCGCGAGGCCGAGGTGGTGGTCAGTGACGCCTTCGCCGAGGCCCATGGGCTGCGTCCCGGCGATGATCTGGCGGCGATCATCCGCGGCCGCTACCAGCGCCTGGAGGTGGTCGGCGTGGCGGTATCGCCGGAGTTCATCTACCAGATCCGCCCGGGCGAGATCCTCCCCGACTACGAGCGCTACGGCATCCTGTGGATGAATCGCCGGGCCCTGGCCGCGGCCTACGACATGGACGGGGCCTTCAACGACCTGCTTCTCACCCTGCAGCACGGCGCCCGGCCCGGTGACGTCATCGAGGCCGTGGACCGCCTACTGGAGCCCTGGGGCGGGCGCGGCGCCCACGACCGGGGGGATCAGCTCTCCCACGCTCTGCTCGAGGACGAGCTGACCCAGCTGGCCAACCTGGCCTACGTGATCCCGGCGATCTTCCTCGGTGTGGCCGCCTTCCTGCTCAATGTGGTGGTCAGCCGCTTGGTGGCCACGCAGCGCGAGATCATCGGCGCCCTGAAGGCCTTCGGCTACTCGCGGCTGGCCATCGCCGGGCACTACGTCCGGCTGGTGCTGCTCATCGTCGTGCTCGGGGTGCTCGCCGGCGTGGCCGCGGGGTACTGGCTGGGGGTGCAGCTGGCCGAGATCTACGCCGGCTTCTTCCGCTTCCCCTTCCTCGAGTTTCGGCTCCAGCCGCCGGTGGTCGCCATCGCCGCGGCGGTGACCACGCTCTCGGCGCTGCTCGGGACGTGGCTGGCGGTCCGCCGTGCCGCCCGCCTGCCGCCGGCCGAGGCGATGCGCCCGGAGCCGCCGCCGACCTATCGGCCTACACTGATCGAGCGCCTTGGGCTGCAGCGCTGGTTCAGCCAGCCGACGCGGATGATCCTGCGCGGTCTCGAGCGCCGTCCCCTGCGCGCCGGGCTGGCCACCGTGGGGATCGCCCTGGCCGTGGCGATCCTGATGATCGGCCCGTATCAGCGCAACGCGCTCAACACCATGATCGACGTCCAGTTCAACCTGGTTCAGCGCGATGACGTGACGGTCTCCTTCTACGAGCCGACCTCGCGCAAGGTGATCCACGAGCTTGCCGGGTTGCCCGGTGTCGATCGCGCCGAGCCGTTTCGCCAGGTGGCGGCGGAGGTCGCCTTCGGACACCGCAGCCACCGCATGGCGGTGCTGGGCCTGGAGCCGGATGCGGACCTGCGGCGGCTGCTCGATACCGACCTGCGTACGGTGCCGCTGCCGGGGGAGGGGGTGCTGCTGACGGATTACCTGGCCGAACAGCTGCAGGTCGGGCCCGGGGATACGCTGGAGATCCGCGTGCTCGAGGGGCGGCAGCAGACGCTGGAGGTCCCGGTCAGCGGGGTGATCGCCGAGTACCTGGGGGTGTCGGTCTACATGGAGCTGGACGCACTCAATCGGCTCCTCGGCGAGGGCGAGGCGATCTCCGGGGCCTGGCTGGGTCTTGCCGGGCAGGAGCGCGGCCCCCTGCTGCGCGAGCTCGACCGCCGCCCGCGGGTGGCCGGGGCCACCGAGGCCGATGCCGCCATGCGCAACTTCGAGGAGAACGTGGCCGGCACGATGATGGCCACCGCGGCGATGACCACGCTGCTCGCCGGTGCCATCGCCTTCGGGGTCGTCTACAACAACGCCCGGATCGCACTGGCCGAGCGCGGGCGCGAGCTGGCCAGCCTGCGGGTGCTCGGCTTCACCCGGCGCGAGATCGCCTATCTGCTCCTCGGCGAGCAGGCGGTGCTGATCGCCGCCGCCCTGCCCATCGGGTTCGTGATCGGCCACTACCTCTACGCCATCATCGTCCAGGCGGCGGAGTCGGAGCTCTACCGGGTCCCCATGATCCCGTCGGTGGCCGGCATGGCGTTGGCTACCCTGGTCCTGCTCGGCGTCGCCGCTCTCTCGGCCTGGGTGGTGCGGCGCCGGCTGGATCGCCTGGACATGGTCGAGGCCCTGAAATCGAGGGAGTAGGGATGCAGCCACGCTGGAAATCGGTCATCGCATGGACCCTGGCCGGGGTCGCGGTCATCGGCCTGCTGGTCCTGGTGATGCGGCCGGCGCCGATCCTCGTGGATACCGAGGCGGTCAGCCGCGGCGCCCTGGAGGTCACCCTGGAGGAGGAGGGCAAGACCCGCGTGGCCGATCGCTATCTCCTCTCCGCCCCGGCAACGGCCCAGGCCCGGCGGGTCACTCCCGAGCCCGGGGATCGGGTCGAGGCCGGGCAGGTCCTCGCCACCCTCGACCCGATGGCCGTCCCGGTGCTCGACGCGCGGGCCCGGGAGCAGGCCCGGGCCCAGCTGGAGGCCGCGCGCTCGGCGCTGGAGGCGGCCCGCGAGGAGGCCGAGGCGGCCCGGGCGACGGCGGAATCGGCGGCCGATGAGTACCGCCGTCTAGCGACCCTGGGCGAGGAGGGGGCGGTCTCGGAGCGGAGCGTGGAGCGGGCCGACGCCGAGCGCCGGCAGACCCAGGCGGCCTGGCGCTCGGCGCAGTTCCGGGTGGCCAGCGCCGAGGCCCAGCGGGATCAGGCCCAGGCGGTTCTGCGCTGGGAGGGGGAGGAGGCCCTGGACGCCGGCGCTGCCGAGCCGATCCGTCTGCGTGCCCCCATCGACGGCGTGATCCTCCAGCGCCACTTCGAGAGCGCCCGGGTGGTGCAGCCCGGTGATCCGATCCTGGAACTGGCCGATCTCAGCCGGCTGGAGGTGGAGGTCGAGGTGCGCTCGGCGGATGCGGTGCGCATCGCCCCCGGCATGCCGGTGCGCCTGGAACGCTGGGGCGAGGCCGAGCCCCTGGAGGCCGTGGTCCGCCGGGTGGAGCCCTACGGCTTCGAGTACATCACCGCCCTCGGCGTGGAGGAGCGGCGGGTGCGGGTCATCGCCGATCTCGCCTCGCCCCGGCAGGCGTGGGCGCGCCTTGGCGATGGCTACCGGGTCAACGCGGTCTTCGTGCTCTGGTCGGCGGAGGATGTGCTCCGCGTGCCGACCAGCGCCCTGTTCCGCCACGACGACGGCTGGGCGGTCTTCGTGGTCGAGCAGGGCCGGGCGCGGTTGCAGCCGGTGACCATCGGCGAACGCGGTGCCCGTCTGACCCGGGTCCACTCGGGCCTTGAGGCCGGCGTCGAGGTGGTGGTGCACCCGCCCCGGGAGCTGGCCGACGGAGGGCGGCTGAGCGTGCGCCGCTGACCGGGCCGCCAGGGCGCAGCGGCGTTGTCCGGCCCTGGCCGCGGCGTATAGCCTAGTCCGACTTAGCGAATACCGGTGTGCGATGAAACAGGTCAACATTCATGAGGCCAAGTCCCAGCTCTTGAGCGGATCCGCCAGTACGGGATTCGCACCCTGAGGGCGGCCTGAGCCATGGCATCCTCGGCAGGTATGGCCGGTGCGCTGGCGGTGGCCGTGGGCAGTGCCCTCGGCGGGGTGGGCCGTTTCTGGGTGGCGGCGGCCGTCAACCGGCGCCTGGGCGAGGCCTTCCCCTGGGGGACGCTGGTGGTCAACGTCACCGGGGCGCTGCTTGCCGGGGTGCTGGCCGCTGTGCTCGCCGCCACGGCCGGCGGATTCGCCACGCTGGAGAGGCTGCTGCTGATCGGCTTCTGCGGCAGCTACACCACGGTCTCCTCCTTCGCCCTGCAGACCTACACCCTCGCCCGGACGGGTAGCGGAGTCCGGGCCGTGGGGAACATCGCCGCCACCCTGGCGCTGACCCTGGCGGGCGCCTGGATCGGGTTGCAGGCGGGGGCGTGGATCGCCGGAGGCGGCTCATGAGGATCACCCTCTGGGTCGCCGCCGGCAGTGCCCTCGGCGGGCTGAGCCGTTACGGCGTGGACCGGTTGATGCACGTGGCCGGCTGGGTGGCCTTCCCTGGGGGGGACCTGCTGGTGAACACCCTCGGCTCGCTGCTCATCGGTGCCGTGGCGGCCTGGGCGGCGGCGGATCCGGCGGAGCGGACGCTGCCCACCCACTGGCGGCAGTTCGCCGTGAACGGCTTCTGCGGCGGGTTCACCACGTTCTCCATCTTCAACCTGGAGACGCTGACCCTCCTCGAGCGGGCGCCCGCTCTTGCCGGCGCCAATGTGCTGGCCACCACGGTCCTCTGCCTGGCGGCGGTGGCGATCGGTTACGCTGGAGTGGCGCGGTGGCTCCAGGCTCGATGGCCGGCCGCCTCCTGAGACCGATACGGAACCTGCCTGGAGGACACTGTGAAGATCTGGGTCGATGCGGATGCCTGCCCGGGCGCGATCAAGGAGATCCTCTTTCGCGCCGCCCAGCGCACGGAAGTGCCGTTGACGCTGGTGGCCAACCACCCGATCCGGGTGCCGCCGTGCAAGCATATCCGCGCCGTCCAGGTGGCGCCCGGCTTTGACGTCGCCGATCATGAGATCGTCCGCCAGGTGGCAGCGGGGGATCTGGTCATCACCGGCGACATCCCGCTGGCCGCCGAGGTCATCGAGGCCGGCGCCCAGGCGCTCAACCCCCGTGGCGAACTCTACACGCCCGCCACCATCCGGGAGCGCCTGAATATGCGTGATTTCATGGATACTATGCGCGCCAGCGGGGTGGAGACCGGTGGGGCGGCGGCGCTGAGCCAGCGTGACCGCCAGGCCTTCGCCAACCAACTCGACCGGATTCTGGCCCGCCGCGGGACGGACGGGTAGCCGGGCGCGCCCTAGCAGGCCACCGTCGCGCCGTTGAGGTTCTCGTAGAGTTCGCGGAACTGTCCGGTGAGCTTGTGCCTCGGCGCCCAGTGAATCAGCGGCTGGGCGTTCTGGTGCGATTCGCGGACCTTGACCGAGGTGTTCAGGTGGGGGGCGAGGATGGGCAGTTCCTCGTTGATCAGTTCCTCGACCAGCTGCCGGGGCAGATTGGCGCTGGGCTGGAACTGGTTGACCACGATGCCCTCGACCCGCAGCGCCTCGTTGTGATCCTCGCGGATCTCTTCCAGGTGCTCGACGAGCTCGTAGAGCGCACGGCGGGAGAAGTCGTCGCAGTCGAAGGGGATCAGGCAGCGTTGCGCGGCGATCAGCGCCGAGCGGCTGAAGAAATTCAGTGCCGGCGGGGTATCGATGTAGATGGCGTCGAATGGGGTCTGCAGGCTGGAGAGCGCGTCGCGCAGCTTGTAGATCTTGTAGCGCGCCTCCAGCTTGTTCTGCAGCGCCTCCAACTCCCGGTTGGCCGGCAGGATCGAGAGGTTCTCGAACGGGGTCTCGGTGATGAACTGATCGAGATCCGCCGGCTTGCGGGGGCCGAGACGGAAACCCAGGGTCGAGGCGTAGAAGTCGGCGATGGTGGACTCGCACGCGTCGGCATCGGCGCCGAGCAGATACTGTGAGGAGTTGCCCTGCGGGTCGGAGTCGACCACCAGCGTCCGCAACCCGGAGGCGGCGCTGATGGCGGCCAGGTTGCAGGTGATGGTGGATTTGCCCACCCCGCCTTTCTGATTAAAGATCACGCGGTTCACGCTTGCCTCCCGCTCCGTGTTGCCACCGGTTGGACGGATCGCCGGCAAATTGCCGGTAAGTATCCGGCCGCAGGGCATGTGCCGTCAATCCGTGTGCCCGCCGGCGAGGGTGCGGTGCGCTTCGCGGAGGTCTCCGTCTGTCATTCGCCCCCCCAGGGCTGGTAGGATCCTCGCCCTTTCGCGATTGGCACGAACAGCGCCCTCCTTGGTGGCGGGCCCTTCCGGGTCTGCTGGTGATTCGCGGCATCCAGGCTCCGGGCCCGGCCCGTGAGCGCACCATCGCGGTTTCGTATTGCGTACGAGCCCTCGGTCCTGGAGCGGTCCGAAAGGGGGCGTAATGGTCTGGTGACTTGGGGAACGGAATGGACTGGAGCAGGCTCAAGCGGGAGTGGTTCGGCAACATCCGGGGCGACGTGCTCGCCGGCATCGTGGTGGCACTGGCCCTGATCCCCGAGGCCATCGCCTTCTCCATCATCGCCGGTGTGGACCCGCAGGTCGGCCTCTACGCCTCCTTCTGCATCGCGGTCGTGGTCGCCTTCACCGGCGGGCGGCCGGGGATGATCTCGGCGGCCACCGCGGCGATGGCGCTGCTGATGGTCACCCTGGTCAAGGAGCACGGGCTGGAGTATCTGCTGGCGGCGACCCTGTTGACCGGCGTGCTGCAGATCATCGCCGGCTATCTGCGGGTCGGGCAGTTGATGCGTTTCATCTCGAACTCGGTGATGACCGGTTTCGTCAATGCTCTGGCCATCTTGATCTTTATGGCGCAGATCCCGGAGCTGATCGATGTGCCGTGGACCGTCTACCCGATGGTTGTCGGCGGTCTGGCGATCCTTTACCTGTTCCCGTATCTGACCCGGATGGTGCCGTCCCCGCTGGTGACCATCGTCGTTCTCACCACGCTGGCCTGGTTCCTCGGCATGGACATCCCCACCGTGGGGGATATGGGCAAGCTCCCGGACACCCTGCCGGTGTTTCTCTGGCCGGATGTCCCGCTGAACCTGGAGACGCTCTGGATCATCCTCCCCTATGCGCTGGCGTTGACCGTGGTGGGGCTGCTGGAGTCCATGATGACCCAGGGGATCGTGGACAACCTGACCGATACGGAGACCGACCGCGACCGCGAGTGCAAGGGGCAGGGTATCGCCAACATCGCCGCGGGCAGCCTGGGGGGCATGGCCGGCTGTGCGATGATCGGCCAGTCCGTGATCAATGTGAAATCCGGCGGGCGGGGGCGGCTGTCGTCGCTGGTCGCCGGCCTGGTGCTGCTGATCCTCGTGGTCTTTCTGACCCCGCTGCTGGAGATGATCCCGATGGCGGCGCTGGTGGCGGTGATGATCATGGTCTCCATCGGGACCTTCAGCTGGGCCTCGATCCGGGATCTGCCCAAGCACCCGATGAGCACCAACATTGTCATGATCAGCACCGTGGCCGTGACGGTGTTCACGCACAACCTGGCCATCGGCGTGCTCACCGGCGTCCTCCTCGCGGCGCTGTTCTTCGCCAACAAGGTCAGCCGCTTCATGTACGTGCGCTCGGATGTGCAGAGCCTGCCCGACGACCAGACGCTGCACCGCCGCTACGAGGTGGTCGGCCAGGTCTTTTTCGCCTCGGCGGAGCGTTTCCGCAAGTCCTTCGATTTCGGTGAGGACCTGGACACCGTCACCATCGATCTAACCCGGGCCCATTTCTGGGACATCACGTCGGTGGCCGCGCTGGATCGGGTCGTCATAAACTTCCGCCGCGAAGGCGTCGCGGTGGACGTGGTCGGCATGAACGAGGCGACGGCGACCATCGTCGATCGCTACGCGGTCCACAACGAGCCGGATGCCGTCGAGCGGTTGATGGGTCACTGAGCCGGGCAAGGAGTCAACGACCATGAGCAAAATCATCGCCAGCGTCGACGGATCCCGCTCGTCGCCCTCCGTCTGCGATCACGCGGTCTGGGCCGCACGGCGCCTGCAGGCGCCGTTGACGTTCCTGCACGCCTTTCGCAACCCGCACGGTGAGCGCGAGGCGGATCTCAGCGGCAATCTGACCTTCGGGGTGCGGGAAAACCTCCTCGACGAGATGGTGCAGCTTGAGGAGCAGCGGGGTAGGCTCGCACGCGAGCAGGCGCGCGCCATCCTCGAGGATGCCATGAGCCGCGCCCGGGAACAGGGCATCGAGAACCCCGGGCGGCTGCTGCGCAACGGCGAGGTGACCGATGTGCTGGACAAGGCGCAGGAGGAGATGCGCCTGCTGGTGCTCGGCAAGCAGGGCGAGGACGGCGACGCCGAAGAGCAGCATATCGGCAGCCACCTGGAGAGCACCATCCGCCGGGTGCAGAAGCCGATCCTGGTGGCGCCGCTGGCCTTCCGCGAGCCGGAACGCTTCCTGATCGCCTACGACGGCAGCCCGGCGGCCCAGAAGGTGGTCGATCGCATCACCGAGAGCCCGCTGCTCCAGGGGCTCGAGGCGCACCTGCTCCTGGTTGACGCCGATACCGAGGTCAACCGCGAGCGGTTGCTCGCCCCGCGTCAGCAGCTGGAGGCGGCCGGTTTCACGGTCCACGCCGAGGTCCGTCCCGGCGGGATCGACGAGACGGTGTGCAACTACCGCAAGGAGCAGGATATCCACCTGATGGCCATGGGCGCCTACGGCCACTCGCGGTTGCGCCGGTTCTTTGTCGGCAGCACGACCACCCACATGATCATGCGCTCGAGCACGCCGCTGCTCATCCTGCGCTAGGGTTTCGGGCAATGACGGTCCCCGCGCTGCTGATCGCCGCCCCGGGCTCCGGCCAGGGCAAGTCGATGATCACCGCGGCGCTCGCCCGGCTGCACCGCAATGCCGGGCGCCGGGTGCGGGTGTTCAAGCACGGCCCGGATTACCTGGATCCGATGGTCCAGGAGCGGGCCAGCGGGACGCCGGTCTACCAGCTCCACCCGTGGATGACCGGCGAGGCCGAGTGCCGCTGGCGCCTGGCCGAGGCCGCGCGCGAGGCCGACCTGATCCTCGTCGAGGGCTCCATGGGGCTCTTCGATGGCGACCCCTCCAGTGCCGATCTCGCCGCCCTGGCCGGCCTGCCGGTGGCGGTGGTGATCGACGCCCGGGCCATGGCCGAGACCTTCGGGGCCCTGGTCGGCGGGCTGGCCCGCCACCGCGATGACGTGCGGGTGATCGGGGCCATCGCCAACCGGGTGGGGAGTCCGGGGCATGCGCGCATGCTCGCCGGCAGCCTGCCCGAGGGGGTGGAATGGCTCGGGGCGGTGCCCCGCGACGAGGCCCTGCATGTACCTGATCGCCACCTGGGACTGGTCCAGGCCGGCGAGGTGGCCGACCTGGATGCACGCCTGGATGCGGCCTCAGCGGTGCTCGCCGAGGCCGGCCTGGGCCGCCTGCCGCCCCCGGTGGCCCTGCACGGCGAGGCGCCGCCGGCTCCGCCCCGGCGGCTGCATGGGCAGCGGATCGCGGTGGCCCGGGATGCCGCCTTTGCCTTTGCCTACCGGGCCAACCTCGAGTTGCTGGAGGCGATGGGGGCCGAGGTGGTGCCCTTCTCGCCGCTGCGCGATGCGACGCTGCCCCCCTGCGATGCCCTCTGGCTGCCCGGCGGCTACCCGGAGCTGCACGCCGCCACCCTGGCCGCCAACGACGGGATGCGGGCCGCTATCGGTGAACACCACGCCGCGGGCCGGCCGATCCTCGCCGAGTGCGGCGGTCTGATGTACTGCGCCGAGTCGCTGGTCGATGGCGACGGCAGCGAGCACCCGATGCTCGGCCTCCTCGCGGGGCGTGCCGAGATGGCCGGGCGGCTGACGGGCATCGGCCTGCAGAGCCTGTCCCGCCCGGAGGGCGAGCTGCGCGGCCACACCTTCCACCACTCGCGGCTGGAGACGGCCCTGGAGCCCACGGAGCAAACCGTGCGGCGCAGCGGCAGCCCGGCCGAGGGCGTCTACCGGGTCGGCAGCCTGACCGCGACCTACTTCCACGCGTATTTTCCCTCGGCGCCCGAGGTCGTCGCCGGGCTCCTGAGCCGGTAGGCTACTCATCGCCGCTTCCCCGGGGAGCGGTTTCTCCCGAGCAACGAGGTGTGCGAAGCGATGCGTGAAGACGCGAAGGACCCGCAGCGGCACGCGGCGCGCATGGAGCGCAAGAGGGCGGTCATGGAGGAGCGCCGGTCCCGCGCGCAGCAGGATCGCGGTGTGCTACTGGTGCTCACCGGCCCGGGCAAGGGCAAGAGTTCGTCGGCGCTGGGCATGGTGGCGCGGACCCTGGGCCACGGCCGCAGCGCCGGGGTGATGCAGTTCATCAAGGGCGGCCGGGCCACCGGCGAGGAGGCCTTCTTCCGTGACCAGCCTGGGGTCGACTGGCAGGTGATGGGCGAGGGCTTCACCTGGGAGACCGCCGACCGCGAGCGGGATGTGGCGGCGGCCCGCGAGGCCTGGCGCGCCGCCCGGGGCTGGCTGTGTGAGGAGGGGCCGTCGCTGGTGGTGCTCGATGAGCTGTGCATCGTCCTGCGCTACGAGTACCTGGAACTGGGCGAGGTCCTGGATGATCTGTCCCGGCGGCCCTACGAACAGCACGTGGTGGTCACCGGCCGTCACGCGCCGCAGCCGCTGATCGACGCCGCGGATACGGTCAGCGAGGTAGGCGCCGTGCGACACGCCTTCGAGGCCGGGGTGCGCGCCCAGCCGGGGATCGAGTGGTGAGCGCCCGCACCCTCATGCTCCAGGGCACCTGCTCCGGCGCCGGCAAGACGGCGCTGGTCGCCGGTCTCTGCCGCCTGCTCGCCCGCCACGGGGTCCGCGTGGCGCCGTTCAAGCCGCAGAACATGAGCAACAACGCGGCGGTCACCCGCGACGGCGGCGAGATCGGCCGCGGCCAGTGGCTCCAGGCCCTGGCCGCCGGGGTGCCGGCGCACACCGACATGAACCCGGTGCTGCTCAAGCCCGAGGCCGAGCGCACCGCCCAGGTGGTGCTCCAGGGCCAGGTCACCGGGCGGCTCGAGGCGCGCGCCTTCCGCGAGGCCCGCCAGCCGTTGCTGCCGCCGGTGCTCGAGTCCTTCGAGCGTCTGCGCGGCGCCTACGACGTGGTCCTGGTCGAGGGGGCCGGCTCGCCGGCGGAGCCCAACCTCCGCCAGGGGGACATCGCCAACATGGGCTTTGCCGAGGCCGCCGACGTCCCGGTCTGGCTGGTGGGCGATATCGACCGCGGCGGCGTCTTCGCCTCCCTGCTCGGCACCCTGGAGTGGCTTGATGTGGCCGACCGGCGCCGGGTCGAGGCACTGATCATCAACCGCTTCCGCGGTAGCCCCGAGCTGCTCGGCGAGGCGCCGGCGCAGCTCGCCGAGCGCGGGGGCGTGCCGGTGATCGGCGTGGTCCCGGCGGTGCCCGATCTGCACCTGCCCGAGGAGGACGCCCCCTACCGGATGGCTGGGCCGCGCGGCTCCGGCGGCGCCCTGCAGGTGGTGGCGGTGGCCTATCCGCGGATGAGCAACCACGACGATCTCGACGCCCTGGATGCGGAGTCGGGGGTCCACGTCCGCTTCGCCCGGCAGCCGCGGGATCTCGACGGGGCGGACCTGGTCGTCCTGCCCGGCTCCAAGCATGTCTTCTCGGATCTGGCCTGGCTGCGTGAATCCGGCGTGGCCGAGGCGCTGCTGCGCCACTGTCGGTATGGAGGTCGGGTGGTCGGCCTGTGTGGCGGCCTGCAGATGCTCGGCGAGCACATCGAGGACCCGGAAGGGGTCGAGGGCGGCGGCAGCGCCCCGGGCCTAGGCCTGCTGCCGGTGCGCACCCGCCTGGCGGCGACCAAGCAGCTGGCCGAGGTGCACGGCCACGCCGAGTGGCCGGCGCCGGTGACCGTCACCGGCTACGAGATCCACCACGGTGTCACCGGCGCCCAAGAGGGCCTCTTCCCCTTCGTGGCGCGCTCCGACGACGGCCGCGTGCTCGGCAGCTACCTCCACCGGCTCTTCGACAGCGGGCCGTTCCGCCGCGCCCTGCTGGTGGAGTGGTTCGCCCTGGAGGGCGAGGGTGGCGACGAGCAGGCGCGCATCGAGGCGGAGCTGGATCGCCTTGCCGACACCCTGGAGCAGGCCCTGGAACCCGCCTGGCTGGAGGCGCTCGGCGTGCCGGGGCGGCCGGCGGGCTAGGTGCGCGTTCCGTCGGTGCATCCCCCGGGGGGTGGGCACGGGGATCGCGCCCCCTGCGACGAACTGTCCGGCTCGTCGATTTGCAACCGGCCGATCAGCCTGCCTAAACTCCGCGACTTCGATGTGGGTGCCCGCAGGCGCAACAGGATCGCCTGGGGTTAAACGGGAAGTCCGGTCCAGCTGCACCCAGCAGTGAAGCCGGCGCTGCCCCCGCAACGGTAGGTGGGGCCTGCGGATCACAGGCCACTGCGAGACAGCCGTCACCCGGCGGCCCTCGCGGGAAGGCGATCCGCAACGACGCATCCAGCGTCCCCCCACGAGCCCGGAGACCGGCCCACAGCAACCCACGAAACGGCGTGCGGGCGGCGCGCCTGGGGGTGAGCTTGCCGGTGATCCCATCCGTCCGGCGGCGGCGCTGCAGCCGTCGTCGCTCCCCCAGTTTGAGTCGCCAGCGCCCGTCGCAAGACGAGGAGCGCTGAACATGAATCCGAACGATCGAAAACCCGGGCGCCTGCTCGGTGCCTTGCTGGCCACGGCGGTGTCGGTCCCGGCCCACGCCGCGGACGATGACCAACCGATCGCTTCCTCCACCGATCTGTCGCCGGTGCGCATCGAGGCCGGCGGCGATCCCCTGGGACGCGGCGCGGACAGCGAAGCCCTGCAGCGCCGCCAGGCCTCCAGCAGCGCCGAGATCTTCCGCGGCGAGGCCTCGGCCGGGGTCGGTGGCGGCAGCCGCAACGCCCAGCGCCTCTACCTGCGCGGTGTCGAGTCGAGCAACCTCAACGTCAGCGTCGACGGCGCCCGCCAGGGGCGCAATCTTCACCAGCACCGCGGTGGCCTGACCGGCCTCGACCCGGACCTGCTGCGGTCGGCCGATCTCGACCCGCGTCCGGCGGCGGACCAGGGCCCCGGTGCCCTGGGGGGGTCGGTTCGCTTTGAGACCGTGGATGCCCAGGACCTGCTCGACCCCGACGAGGAGATCGGGGCCCGCCTGCGCGCTGGCTACGCCAGCGCCGACGAGGCCGAGCGCGGCTCGGCCACCGCCTTCGGCCGGCTGGGCGGCGACTGGGGCGTCCTGGCCCACATCGGTGCGGTCAACCGGGATGACTACCGCGTTGGCGGCGGCGGGAGCATGCCGTACTCCGGCGGCCGCGACCGCGACTACCTGGCCCGCATCAGCCGGGTTCCGGCCAGCGGGCACCAGCTGCGCTTCGGCGTGCAGCGCAACACCTTCGAGGGGGACCACCACTACGGCTCCTGGGGCAGTGACTTCGGCGACCCGCGCGAGACCACCCGGCAGGATCCGGTGGGCCAGGAGCAGCGGCGCGAGACCTGGACGGCAGAGCACCGCTACCGCCCGGCCGACCCCCACGTGGACTGGCAGGCCCGTGTCTACCGCAACGACAACCGCCTCGAGCGCCAGGACCGCAGCACCGCCACCCGGGCCGTGGAGCACGGTGGCGACGTGCGCAACACCTTCACCCTGGACGCCGGGCCGACCCGTCACCGGCTCACCGCCGGTTTCGACTACTACACCGAGGATGGGCGCATCGGCCAGACCGACGGTCCGCGGCTCAGCCACCGCTCGCGCAACTTCGGCGCCTTCCTGCAGAACCGGATGCGTTGGGAGCGGCTGCGCCTCTCGGCGGGGCTGCGCTTCGACGACTACAACACGGACCTGGTGGAGCAGGACCTGGACGGTGACGCCGTCTCGCCCAATCTCAGCGCCGAGCTGGAGATGAGCGCCGGCTGGAGTGCGTTCGCCGGCTACGGCGAAGCGGTCAGCGGTGCCGGCGTGCTGCCCATCGGCTGGCTGGCCTACATCGACGATGAAGAGACCAACCTCAACGACGGCGAGCCGTTCGAGGCCGAGGAGTCGCGCCGCACGGAGGGCGGCCTGCGCTACCAGGGGCGGGATTGGATCACGGCCCGCGACCGCTTCGACTTTGAGGCGACGCTTTTCGAGACGCGCATCAAGAACAGCATCGAGCGCAATGATGACTGGGGTAGCCCGTTTAGTTTCGGTGACCCGGCTTTCCCTAGCGGGCGTTCCGAGCCGCTCGTCGGCGAGATCCGCAACCGCCCCGATCCGGTCCGCCTGCGTGGCTACGAACTGCGCGCCGCCTGGGGCGTGGGCCCCTACGACGCCCGGCTTTCGTTCCTCAGCGCCGAGGCCGTCGACGACGACGGTGACCCGGTGGGGGTGATCCGGCGCCTGGGTGGGGGCGGCGGTGACCGCCTGGTCTTCGATCAGCGCTGGGCGGCCCACGAGACCCTGACCCTGGGCTACACGCTCACCTGGGTGGGTGATCACACCGACGTGCCCGACGACGAGCCGGAGCGCGACGGCTACCACCTCCACGACGTACAGGCCGAGTGGCAGCCGTGGGCCGACGACCGCCTGACCCTGGCGCTGGCGGTGCACAACCTCTTCGATGAGCAGTATGCGGAGCACACCTCGCTGGCGGTGGAGGAGAACGACGAGTGGCAGATCCGCGATGAGCCGGGCCGGGACGTGCGGGTGACCGGGACGCTGCGCTTCTGAGCCCGGCGCCGGTCTAGCCGGTAGAGGGCGGGTTGCCGAGCGCGGTCTCGATGAGCCCGGCGATCCGCCCGTCCAGCCAGTAGCCGGGCCGGGTGCCGTGGACGAAGCCGACGTGCCCGCCGTGGCGCTGCAGCTCCATAGACACCCCGGGGCCGAGTTCGTCGGCCTGCGGGATGGTCTCCGATGGTACGAAGGGGTCGTCCGCCGCGTGGAGGATCCGGGTGGGCTGGCGGATGGCGCCGAGACGCTGCCGGCAGCCGGCCCGCCGGTAGTAGTCGGCGCTATCGCGAAAGCCGTGCAGCGGCGCGGTGAGCAGGTCGTCGAACTCGCGCAGGCGGCGGATGCGCCGGATCCGCTCCACCGGCACCGGCGCATCGCTGCGTGCGGCGAACTTGGCCGCGGCCATCGCCCGCAGGCGGCGCAGCAGGTACGCCTGGTAGACGCGCGCAAAACCCTGCTCCAGGGCGTCGGCGCAGCGGTCCAGCTCGAACGGCACCGAGACGGCCACGGCCAGCGCCACCGGGCAGTCGCCGCGCTCGGCCAGCCAGTTGAGCAGCATCGAGCCGCTCAACGAGAAGCCGACCACCGCCAGGGGCTGCCCGGGGCGCCGCTCGACCAGGCCGGCGACCACCGCCTCCAGATCGTCCCAGGCCGCCGCGTGGTAGGAGCGCCGGTGGCGGTTGGGCCGCCGCCCGGCCCCCCGCGACTGCAGGACCACCGATCCGATACCGCGCCGGGCCAGCTCGGCCACCAGCCCGCGCACGTAGGCCGAGTCGCTGCTGCCGCCCAGGCCGTGGCCGATAATCGCCAGCCCCTGGCCCGGGGGGCCCCAGGCCAGCTCCAGAAAGTCGCCGTCGGGCAGCTCGAAGGTCTCCGACGTCAGCGGGATCCGCGGCGGGCTGCGCAGCAGGGCCGGGAAGACGGTCTGGGCGTGGCGGCCCGGCAGCCACCAGGCCGGTTGGAAGGCGGGGGGCTGCGGATCGGTCACGCGGATGCCTCTCCTGGGGATGTCGGTCCGTGTTCGGTGAACGCTACGTAGCCGGTGACGTTGCTGTGCTCGCCGCCGGCGCACGGCAGTTCGCAGACGAAGCTGGCCCCGGCGCCGGGTTCGCTCTCCACCCACAGGGTGCCCCAGTGGGCGTCGGCGATCAGCCGGCAGATGGCCAGCCCCAGACCGCTGCCCTTGGGCTTGCCGGCCTGTTGCTGAGAGATCTGGTGGAACTTGTCGAAGATCCGTCGCTGATCCTCCTCGCTGATGCCCGGGCCGTTGTCGGTCACCGACAGGCGCAGGGTGTCGCCGCGGCCCGGCTCCAGGCGCAGCCAGACCTGCCCCTCGCCAGGCTCGGTGAACTTCGAGGCGTTGGAGAGCAGATTGATGATCAGCTGCATCAGCCGGTCCGGATCACCCTTGACGGCGTTGTCGTCGCTGGTGACCTCGATGTGCAGCTGCGTCTGCCGGTCGGCGAAGAGCTGCTGGGTAGACTCGGCCGCCTCGCGGGCCAGGCGCGAGAGGTCGACGTCCTCCAGCTGCCACTGGGCCGAGCCGCTCTCGATCTTGGACAGGTCCAGCACCTGGTTGATCAGTCGGGTCAGACGCTCGCTCTCGCGGACCACGACCTCAAGGAATTCGCGGCGCTGATCGGCGTCTATCTCGGGGTTGTTGAGCAGGATCTCGCCGAAGGCGCGGATGGAGGTCAGCGGCGTGCGCAGCTCGTGGCTGACCATGGAGACGAACTCGTCCTTGAGCTGGTCGAGCTCCTTGAGCCGCTCGTTGGCCGCGCGCAGCTCCTCGGTGGCGCTCTCCAGGGCGCGGGATTTCTCCTCGAGCTGCCGTGAGTACTCGATGGCCCGCGAGGTGGCGTCGAGGATCTCCATCACGCCCTCGTAGGAGAGGGCCTCACCCTTGACGATGGAGGAGACCATCACCCGCGCCGAGGCGGAGCCGATGGACCCGGCGAGCAGGCGCTCGACGTGGTTGACCAGCTCGGGCCGAGCCTGCTCGGCCTCGTCCAGCGGGCGGCCGCGGTGGGCGCCATACTCGCGGATCACCTCGGCGGAGCGTTCCGGGCCAAGGAAGCGGCCGAGCAGATCCTGCAGATCGCCCACGGTGGCCGTGCCTTCCCAGAAGCGGGCGTCGCGCTCGGAGCGCAGGAAGACGTCGACGAACAGCGTGGCCTGGATGCGCTCCATGTCGCCCTGTCGATCGAACAGCGAGACCCCCAGCAGCAGCCCGAGGTTGGCGAGCATGGTCCAGAAGAAGGCGTGGGCGATCGGATCCATACCCTCCAGGCCGAACAGGGCGTAGGGGTGCAGCCACTCGACCCCCCACGGCCCGTCGCGGAGCAGCTGTTCGCCAAGCAGGCCGGCCTCGGCCAGCGAGGGCAATAGCAGGGTGTAGACCCAGAGCAGGAAGCCGGCCACCAGCCCGGCCAGCGCCCCGCGCCGGCTCGCCCCCTTCCAGAACAGCCCGAGCAGCACCGCCGGCGCGAACTGGGCCACCGCGGCGAAGGAGATCAGCCCGATGGAGACCAGGGCGTGGGTGTCGGCGATGAGCAGGTAGTAGATATAGCCCAGCGCCAGGATGACGCAGATCACCAGGCGTCGGATGGCGACGATCAGCCTCGACAGGTCGTGCCGGCCCCGGGCGTGGAAGCGGCGCAGCCGCAGCAGGGCCGGGGTGACGATATCGTTGCTGACCATGATGGCCACGGCGATGGTGGCGACGATGACCATGCCGGTGGCCGCCGAGAAGCCGCCGATGTACACCAGCAGCCCGAGCAGGCCCTGATCCACCGCCAGGGGTAGGGCGAGGACGTAGTCGTCCCCGGGGATCTCGTCGCCGAAGAACAGCAGACCGGCGAGTGTCACCGGCAGGACGAACAGGTTGATGACCAGCAGATAGAGGGGGAACAGCCAGGAGGCCGTGCGAATATGATCCTCGTTGACGTTCTCCACTACGCTCACCTGCCACTGCCGCGGTAGGAAGAGAATGGCCAGGGCTGACAGCGCCAGCATGGCGATCCAGCTCTGGTAGCCGCCGGGCAGCCCGGTGAGCAGCCCGAGTTCCTGGATGGCCGGGGTGGCCGCTGCCTCGCGGAAGAGCTCCACCGGACCCGCGAAGAGAACGAAGGTGACGAAGATCCCCACCGCCAGGAAGGCGATGAGTTTGACCACCGACTCGAAGGCCACGGCCACCACCATGCCCTCCAGGCGCTCGGTGGCGTCGATGTGGCGCGTGCCGAAGAGGATGGTGAACAGCGCCAGGAGGACCGCTACGTAGAGCGCCTTGTCGTCGAGGAGGCCGGCGCTGCCCGCCTGGACCGCCTCCATGTCGGGGAAGTGCAGCAGCACGTCGAAACTCGATGAGACGGCCTGCAGCTGCAGGGCGATGTACGGGGTGGTGCCCACCAGGGCGATGAACGCCGCCAGGCCGCCGAGCAGCATGCTCTTGCCGTAGCGGGCGGCGATGAAGTCGGCGATGGAGGTCAGCCGGTAGAGCTTGCTGATGCGCACGATCTTGCGCAACACCACCCACCAGACGATGGCCATCAGGGTGGGGCCGAGGTAAATGGTCAGAAAGGCCAGCCCGTGTTCAGCGGCCAGCCCGACGCTGCCGTAGAAGGTCCAGGCCGTGCAGTAGACGGCGATGGAAAGGGTGTAGACGTACGGGTTGTTGACCAGCGACAGGCCGCGGTCGCCGAGCTTGTCCGCCGTATAGGCGACGGCGAAGAGCAGCCCGACGTAAAGGGCCGAGACCAGCAGAATGGTCCAGGCCGGCAGCACGGCGCTCACCCCCGTGCGGCCGCCCGGTTGAGCCGGGCGACGGCCGCGATCAGTCCGGCCCAGACGGTAAAGAAGTAGGCGTAGAGCACCGGCACCCCGAGCACCTTGCCGTCCACCGCGAACAGCGATAGCACCGGGTAGTTAAACAGCACCACCCCGAGCAGGGCCAGGGCGGTGAGTCGCTCGCTGCGCCGTCCCGTCACGTCAGAACTGAGCCTGCTGCTTGCGGACCTCGATCATCTGTTCGGAGGCGTTGATGGCCTCGCGCAGGGTGGTGACGCCGCGCTCCTCGAGCAGGGGTAGCATCTGCGCGAAGATCTCGCCGGTGACCAGGGTATCGCCCAGCGCGGTGTGGCGGCCGCTGATCTCCACCCCCAGCCGGTTGGCGATGGCCTCTAGGGTGTGCTCGGGGGTGTGGTCGTGCAGGAAGACCGAAAGCAGCAGGGTGTCGAGCACCGGGTTCTCGAACCTCAGGCCGCACTGCTCCTCCTTAAGGCGGATGAACTTCATGTCGAAGGCCGCATTGTGGGCGACCAGTACCGAGTCGCCGACGAAGGCACTGAACTGCGGCAGGACCGTGGTGATCCCGGGCTTGTCGGCGACCATCTCATCGCGGATGCCGTGGAACTTGATCGACGCCTTGGGGATGGGCCGGCCCGGGTTGACCAGCTGCTCGAAGCATTCGCCCTCGAGGATGCGGCCGTTGACCATGCGCACCCCGGCGATGGAGATGATCTCGTCGCCCTCCGAAGGGGCCAGGCCCGTGGTCTCGGTGTCGAAGATCACGAAGGAGAGCTGGGCCAGAGGACGGTCGAGCAGCTCGCCCTGGTCGGCGGCCTGGTCGGCCAGCGAGAAGTCGTAGAACTCCGGCCGCGGCGGCAGCCGCTCGCCCGGTTGCTCCCACTGGCGCCGCGACACCGGCACGGGGATGCGGAGTACCGCGCGGTCTTCACAACGCGGCTGGGTCTGGCTCCAGGCCACGCTGTCGTGGCGCTCCAGGACGCCACGCGGTGTCAGCTGTCCGGTGGCCTCGGGCAACTCCTCGTCGAGCCACCCTTCGAGCTTCTCCGGCGGGATCGGTGCCCCCGTCCAGGAGAGATCCAGATAGACCCGCTGGTCGCCCATGAGCGGCTCGGCCCGGACCGACTCGATACCCAGGTCGCCGCGCAGGTGGCGCAGCAGGTGCTCCAGCACCAGGCCGATGGAGTGGCTCTCGGCGTGCATCCAGAGCGGAATGCCGACCACCTCCACCCGGGGCAGCCCCTCGGGATGGCGGCGCAGCACACTGGCGAAGAGATCGGCGCTGCTGATGTCCGCCATCGTCCATGGGGCGGAGACCAGGCGGTGGGTTTCCCGGGCCATGCGCTCGAAGCGCCGGCTCAGCTCGCGGCTCTCGTGGACCATCATGGCCTCGAAGGACTGCCGCTGCTCGCGGGCCATGGCCTCGTCGCCCTGCCCGAGGCTCTCGGCGGCGGCGCGCAGGTTCGCCAGCGGTGCGCGCAGCGATTCGACGGCGCTGCGCAGGGCGTGGTCACGTCGTGCCACCCCCTCGATCTTGCGGGTGATGTCCTCCAGGGTCAGCACGAAACCGGAGCGCAGCGGGCTGGAGGAGGGCAGCAGGCTCATCCGGCAGTGCAGCAGGGCACCGTCGTCTACCGTTGCGCAGACGAACTCGGCCCGGTTTTCGGCGACCGTGTGGTCCTCGGCGATGGCCAGCCGGTGCTGGAGCATCTCCAGGGTGTGGTCCACCGCCGAGCGGGCCAGCACATCGTAGATCGAGCGCCCGAGGCCCAGGGCGTCGTTGCGCAGGATCTCCCCGGCGGCCGGGTTGTAGAGCAGGATCCGCCCCTCGGTGTCGCAAACGATCACACCCTGCTGGATTTCGCGCAGGACGATCTCCAGGCGCGTTTTCTGGTTCTCCGCCCCCTGCGCGCCGGAGCCCAGCGCCTTGGCCACCTCGCGGCGGCTCTCGTAGAGATTGCTGCCGAGGGTCTGCAAGCTCTCCGGGAGTTCGCCGAGCAGGTGCATGCTCGGGATCTCCAGCTCGTGGGCCGGATTGGAGTGGGCCATGATCGATGCGCCGCGGGCCAGGGCACCCAGAGGGCGGATCACCGCGGCGTCGAGGAGGATCCAGATGGCTACGGTGGCCCCCATGAGCACGGCGCCGGCGGCCCCGAAGGCGAGCAGCGCGTTGGCGCGCTCCGGGCCCTCGGGGACGTGGCCCAGGGTCAAGTAACCGACGGTGGCCAGCGCAGCGGCGATCAGCAGGAGCAGGAACAGTGCCGGTGCCCAGAACTTCAGCCGGCGGCGAGCCATGGCGCTGGCCATCACTGCGCCCCGTTGGCCAGGATGTGCTGGACCGTCTCCACCACTTCCTGGGTCGAGAACGGCTTGGTGATGTAGTCGTCCGCGCCCATGGCCAGCCCCTTCTCGCGCTCCACGTCACGGCCCTTGGCGGTGAGCATGACCACCGGCAGGTGCGCCCACTCGGCGCGCTGGCGAATCTCCTGACAGACCTCGTAGCCGTCCTTGCGGGGCATCATCACGTCGAGCAGCACCAGGTCCGGGATGCGCGCCTCGAGGGCCTCGAGGGCCTGCTCGCCGTCCTGGGCGGTGCGTACCTCGAAACCGGCCTGCTTCATCAGGAACTCCAGGGACAAGACGATGTTGTCCTCATCGTCCACGATCAGGATCTCTTGGCTCATCTTCGTGGCCGCCTCCTCTCGGTTATCGTGCCGGGTCGCCATCGCCGGGGGCGTGCTGCCCCCCCCGGCGAGCGCCCTATTCTAAAGGCCGAAGACGCCTTGTACGCGGTCCTGGAAGCGCTTGACCGCTTTCATGCTCGTCGCCAGGGACTGCCGGGTCAGGTCGTCCAGCTCCTCGGGGTCGATGTACTTGTCCGGAATCTGCCCCGCCTGATGCTGCTCGATCTGGTGGGTCAGCAGCAGGTCGAGCAGTTCCTCGTGGGCGGTCAGGACCGAGTCGACCATCTCGCTGGTGAGCACACCCTCGCGGCGCAGGCCCTTGAGCCGGGCGACGGTGTTGGTCTCCCGCACGTTGGCGGAGAGTGCGTAGATGCGCGCGCCGTTGGCGATGATGCGCAGGCCCTTGCGCTTGATATCGACGCAGCCGTGACCATTGTCGGAGCGGCGCGAGCGGATCAGGCGGTTGAACAGCCCCACGGCCGGCTGCCCCTCGGCGTCGTCGCCGGTCATGAAGCGCAGCAGTTTGGGCTGCTCCTGCAGGGTGGCGAGGACGAAATCCCAGAGCTCGGTGACCAGCCCCTGCTCACCGTAGAGGAGTTCGAAATCCAGAAAGATGTTGCTCCACCGGGCCGAGGTGCTGTTCGGGTGCCGGGCGATGTAGCGCAACTGCTGCCGCCAACGCTCCAGCGCGTGGCGGTACTCCGGGTTGCGGGCCATGATATCGCCCTTGCACCACTCGTAGCCGAGCTCGTCGAGGCGGACGTTGACCCGCTCGGCGAAGTTGGCGAACCACTCCGCCTCGGTCTCGTCCAGGGGGCGGGGCTCGCTGCTGCCGCGGGGGTAGTCCCCGATGATCATGGCGTTGTCCTGATCCGGGTTGATCAGTGCCTCGCGGCGGGCCAGCGAGCCGAGCACGAGCAGGGCGTAGGGGCGCGGGGCCTCGCCCCATCCCTCGCCGTGGAGCTCGTCGAGGACGAGGTCGATGCAGCGGCGCTGGAGCTGCAGGTGGAATTCGCTGAGCAGGTAGGTGGCGCGGCTCGCCTCGCGGTTGTTGTTCCAGGCCTCGCGGGCGACGTAGCCCACCTCGCCGGCCAGTTGGCGCAGCTCCGCCATGCTGGTGGCTCGGTTGGTGCGCTCGCGCATGACCGTCTGCTGCGCCATGATCGCCTGCAGCATGTTCGACTGCGAGAGCATGCCCACCGGGCGCGTGCCGTCCATGACCACCAGGTACTTGACGTTCTCCCGCGCCTGGATGTCCTTGGCCTCGGACAGTGGCGTTTCCGGACCGATGGCGGTGATCCGCTCGGCGGCCTCGACGATGGAGGCGTCCGGGCTGAGTCCGCGGGTGAAGATGGCCCGGCCGATGGTGCGCAGCGTGGCCAGGCCCACCAGTCCACCAGCCTCGTCGAGCACGCCGATGCTGCCGATCTGGCGCTGGTCCATGAAGCGGAACGCCTCGGCGAGGCTGCAGTCCGGCTGCTGGTAGGTCAGCGGCGTGGACATGGCGGTGCGGGCCGGCTGCGACAGGGCGCCAGTGGGGCTGCCGCGGTGCTGCCAGGAGTTGGCGCGGATCCGGTCGGCGATGATGCGGCTCAGGGTGTCGGCCAGCGCCGGGTGCTCGCGTTCGAGGGTGCGCACGTCCTCGAAGGGGACGCCGACGACCAGCGTCGGCCGGGTGGCGAGGGCGGTGAGGGTGTAGGGCTCGTCGTCGAAGTAGCTTGACAGCCCGAGCAGGGTCACCGGCTCGCGCACGGTGACCACGTTGTGCGCGTCGCGCAGTTCCACGCGCCCCTCGTAGAGGATAAAGAGCGTATCCCGGTCCGGGTCGCCGAGGTGGAAGAGCACCTCGCCACTGTCCAGGTGGTGGACGCTGCCCCGGCCGAGCAGGGCACGCAGGACCCCGTCGTCGAGGTTGCGGAAGACCTCGTTCTCGGCCAGGCGGCGGATATCCAGCGTGTCGGCGGATACGTGCGGTTCCCCGGGGCTGTTCGCTCCGGTGGCCATTGGCGCTTCTCCTGTGCGGGTGTCTGCTCGCTTTGATCATGCCCAAGCCCGGCCGCGGAGACAAACCACTGTGCGGGTGTTACCCACCGGTGTTACCCGCGGGAACGTGGCCTGTTACCTCGGGTAACGCCCCCGCAGGGAGGCCGGGGCCGGAACCTAGATACATCAGCCGGTTAGCGGGCCACGCAAGGGTGGCACGGTTTTCGCTAGGTGCCTGCCACCCCCTGTGGGGGGTGCAACACCTCATAACTCCAGAAATGTGAGGGGGAGACGCGTAATGTCAGCTATGGCCATATGGCTGTTGGTGTTTGTAGGCCTGTACTGGGGCTACTGCATCTTTTGGGGTATCAAGGGATACCTCTGGTCGCGCACAGCCAGCGACTACTTCGTGGCCGGGCGTTCCGTCAGTATGTGGGTCTTCATACTGGCGGCGACGGCCACGTCCTTCTCGGGGTGGACGTTCGTGGGCCACCCGGGCCTGATCTATGAGGACGGCCTGCAGTACGCCTACGCCTCGTTCTACTCCATCTGCATCCCGTTCACCGGCATGCTGTTCCTCAAGCGCCAATGGATGATCGGCAAGCGCTGGGGCTACGTCACGCCGGGCGAGATGTTCGCGGACTACTTCCGGACGGACTCGATCCGCATCCTGATCCTCATCGTGGCGCTGATCTTCGCGGTGCCGTACCTGGGGATCCAGCTGCGCGCTTCGGGCTTCCTGTTCCACGTGCTCACCGACGGATGGATGGGCGTCGAGATCGGCATGTGGTTGCTGTCCGCGGTGGTGCTCTTCTACGTGGCCTCGGGCGGTCTGCGTGCCGTGGCGTACGTGGATGCGGCGCAGGCCGTGCTGCTCATAGTCGGTATCTTCGTCATTGGTATCGTGGCGCTCTACTACATCGGCGGCTGGAACAACTTCACGCACGTGATTGCCGGCCTCGTCGAGTGGGAGACGGCCACGGGCGGTGCCGGGGAGGTCTCGCCGGGCATGATCCCGGGTGATTCCGGTGCCAGCGGCTACGTCGCCATCCCGGGTGCCATCCAGTGGGTCGGTGCCGCGGCCAGTGCCCAGGGCGGCGTCTGGACCGGCGTGATGAACATCACCTACATGCTGGCGCTGGGCGGCATCATGGCTTCGCCCTCGTTCACCATGTGGGCGTTCTCCAACCAGAACCCGCGGCCGTTCGCGCCGCAGCAGACCTGGATGTCCCCGCTGGGCGTCGGTGCCCTGATGTTCACGTTCCTGGCGATCCAGGCAATGGCCACCCACGGCCTGGGCGGCAACACCGAGTTCGCCAAGGACATCTTCTCCGAGCAGTACGGCGAGGAGCTGGCCGAGTACCAGTCGCTGTTTGAGGTCTCCGAGGAGCACCAGGGCCTGGTCGACGAGGTGCGCCAGCGCCTCGATGCCGGTGAGTCCCTGGACGGCATGAACCTCAGCCCGCTGGTGCCCACGGCGGTCATGCAGCGCGGCATGATCCAGGCCGAGCACCCCGAGCTGAACCGCCAGGAGGTCGAGCAGGTCATTGCGGCCGGGCTGGCGGCGCTGTCCATTGGTGAGGATCCGCGCAACATGGATCCGGACTGGCTGGCAGCCCTGCCGGGGGATCTCGAGCGGGCCTGGCTGGATCTGTCCCTGGATCGGGGCGGTGACAGCGAGCTGGTGCCCCAGCTGCTGAATATGCTGGAGGCGGCAGCGCCCTGGTTGGCGGCCCTGCTGGCGGTCTGTGCCCTGGCGGCCATGCAGTCCACCGGTGCGGCGTACATGTCCACCACCAGTGGCATGTTCACCCGTGACCTGCTGCGTCGCTACATCATGCCGAATGCCAGCAACCAGACCCAGGTCGTGGCGGGGCGGATCTTCGTCACCATCTTGGTGCTTGCAGCATTGACCGTGGCAACGGTGACCACCGACGCCCTGGTGCTGCTCGGCGGTCTGGCCACCGCGATGGGTACGCAGATGTGGGTGCCCCTGGCAGCCATCTGCTTCTTCCCCTGGCTCACCCGTCCGGGTGTCGTCTGGGGCCTGAGCGTGGGCATCATCGCCGTGCTGATGACCGAGAACATCGGCATCGATCTGCTGGCGGCGATGGGCGTCGACGTGCCCTGGGGTCGTTGGCCGCTGACCATCCACTCGGCTGGGTGGGGCCTGGTGCTCAACGCCCTGGTGGCCGTGATCGTCTCGGCAATGACGCAGAACAACAAGGAAGACTACGATCACCGCATGACGGTGCACGCCTTCCTGCGTGAGCATGCGTCGCTGCCGGCCGAGAAGCGTCACCTGATCCCGATCGCCTTCACCATCGTCATCGGCTGGTGGATCTTCGCCTTCGGTCCGGGCGCCCTGCTGGGCAACTGGGTCTTCGGCGATCCGACCAACCCCGATACCTGGTGGTTCTTCGGCCTGCCGTCCATCTGGGTCTGGCAGCTGCTGTGGTGGGTGATCGGTATCTACATGATGTGGTTCACCTGCTACAAGTGTGAGATGAGCACCGTGCCCGAGAAGGAAATCGAGGTCCTCTTCGACGAGGATCAGGGCAAGGCCCGCTACGACGTCAGCCGTCCGTAACGGGTCGGTGATCATCGGATCACTTTGACCGGGAAGCGTAGGGGGCCATTTCGGTCCCCTACGCCCCTTCCTTCCAGAAGGCTTCATTCGAGCGAGCGATATGGATCCGACGCTTCAATTCCTGTTCTGGGTCGTTTTGCTGGTCGTCCTGCTCTTCTATCCCGTCAGTCAGTGGATCTGGGTGTTGAGCGTCCGGCGGCTGCAGCGGAGACTGGATCGGGAGTTGTCCGAAGAGGAGCTGGCGGGGCAGAAACGGCGGGCCCGCGTGCTGACCGCCATCATCCTGCCGGTGTTTTCTTTCTTCCTGAATTCCGCAACGTTGGGTGTGTTGCAATGATCAAGATTACCGAGCGGGGGTACCGGACCTGGGTGGTGATCGCCATCGTGGCGGCGCTCCTGCCGCTGGGCTATGCCCTGTACCAGGGCGTGGCACCGGATCGGGGCCCGGGCGATGTGAAGACCATAGCCGGCGACCGTGCCTTCCAGGATCGGCGTTACGAGCGCGCCCTGGAAGAGTATTCCCGGGCGCTGGAGGAGGCGCCGCAGCACCGTTACGCCCACCTGGGCAAGGCGACCACGCTGCTCGAGCTCGGCGAGTTCGAGCGCGCTATCGACCTCTACGATCGGTTCATCGAGTGGATCGACCCGGAATTCGCCGGCGCCTACGCGAATCGGGGCATTGCCTATGACCGGCTTGGCGAGCACGAAAAGGCGCTGGCCGATTACCGCAAAGCGGCGGAGCTGGACGAGGCCGTGGACGACGGCCCGGGGTGGTTGACCCGGTTCTTCCACATGGGTCCGGACGGACAGCCGAGCATTTCCGAGCGGGCTGACTATATCGAGGAACAACTGGCGCTGCCGGAGTCGGAGCGCAAGCTTTCCGATCCGGAGAAGGACAGCCAGCAGCGGGCCTATACGCAGCGGCCCGACTAGCGCATCAGAAGAGAGGGGATGGTGCGGCGTCTGCCGTGCCGTGCCCGATCCTGCCGGGTGGGATGTCCGTCCCGCCTTTCTCTCTACCCGACCCAACCCCACCAAGGCCCGCCTCAACGGGCCGTGCCGTGGCGTGGTTCAGGCCGCGTCCAGCGGCGCCACGCCGAGGATCGGCAGCCCGAGGATATCGACGAAGAGAAAGCGCATCGCGAAGATCAGGGCGATGCAGCCGAAGAGCAGGTGCACAGTGGGGTGATCGCCGTCCGGGTCCTTGTAGGTCAGCCCGTGCCAGGCGATGGCGAGGGTTACGAGAAAGTAGATCCAGGGTGACATGGGTCTCTAGGGCTTGGTGTTCTAGGGTCCGGGTTCAGGAACAGCAGGACGGGGCCGGTTGCCCGGCCCCGTCCGTCTCCCGCCTTACTGGTTGGCCCGATCCTCGATCAGGGTATCCACCACGGTCGGGTCGGCCAGGGTGCTGGTGTCACCCAGGCTGTCGAGTTCGTTCGCGGCGACCTTGCGCAGGATGCGGCGCATGATCTTGCCGGAACGGGTCTTCGGCAGCCCCGGCGCGAACTGGATGATGTCCGGCTTGGCGATGGGGCCGATCTCCTGGATGCAGAGCTTGACCAGCTCCTGTTTGAGCTCCTCGCTCGGCTCCTCGTCGGCCATGAGGGTGACGTAGGCGTAGATGCCCTGACCCTTGACGTCGTGGGGGTAGCCCACCACGGCGGCCTCGCTCACCTTCTCGTGGAGCACCAGGGCGCTCTCGACCTCGGCCGTACCCATCCGGTGGCCGGAGACGTTGATCACGTCGTCGACCCGGCCGGTGATCCAGTAGTAGCCGTCTTCGTCACGGCGGGCACCGTCGCCGGTGAAGTACTTGCCCGGATACGCGGCGAGATAGGTGTTGATGAACCGCTCGTGGTCGCCGTAGATGGTGCGCATCATGCTCGGCCAGGCGCGGTTGATCACCAGGTTGCCGTTGGTCGCGCCCTCGAGCACGTTGCCCTTGTCGTCGACCAGCTGGGGCTCCACGCCGAAGAAGGGCAGGGTGGCGGAGCCGGGCTTGAGGTCCATGGCGCCGGGCAACGGCGCGATCAGGATCGAGCCGGTCTCGGTCTGCCACCAGGTGTCGACGATGGGGCAGCGGTCCTCGCCGATGGTGTGGTAGTACCACTCCCAGGCCTCGGGGTTGATCGGCTCACCGACGGTGCCGAGGATGCGCAGGCTCTTGCGCGAGGTCTTCTTCACGTGGTCGTCGCCCTGGCCCATCAGCGCGCGGATGGCGGTCGGGGCGGTGTAGAAGATGGAGACCTCGTGCTTGTCCACCACCTGCCAGAAGCGACCGGCATCGGGGTAGGTGGGCACGCCCTCGAACATCAGGGTTTTCGCGCCGTTGGCCAGGGGGCCGTAGACGATGTAGGAGTGGCCGGTCACCCAGCCGACGTCGGCAGTGCACCAGTACACCTCGCCATCCTGGTAGTCGAAGATGTACTTGTGGGTCATCGCCGTGCCAAGCAGGTACCCAGCGGTGCTGTGCTGCACCCCCTTCGGTTTGCCGGTGGAGCCGGAGGTGTAGAGGATGAACAGCGGATCCTCCGCGTCCACGTGCTCCGGCGGGCAGTCCGGAGAGGCCTCGGCGCAGGCTTCGTGGTACCAGACGTCGCGCCCGTCGTTCCAGGCGATATCACCGCCTGTGCGACGGACCACGAAGACCGTCTTGACGTTGGGGCAGCCCTCCAGGGCCTTGTCGGTGTTGGCCTTGAGCGGGATCTTGCGGCCACCACGCACACCCTCGTCCGAGGTGATGACGACCTCGGCATCGGCGTCCTGGATCCGATCGCGCAGGGCCTCGGGCGAGAAGCCGCCGAAGACCACCGAGTGTACGGCGCCGATGCGCGCGCAGGCGAGCATGGCGACCGCCGCCTCGGGAACCATGGGCAGGTAGATGCAGACGCGGTCGCCCTTCTTGACGCCGCGGGCCTTCAGGGCGTTGGAGAAGCGGCCAACCCGCTCGTACAGGTCGCGATAGGTGATGTGCTCATCCTGGTCCGGCTCGTCGCCTTCCCAGATGATGGCGGTCTGATCCCCCCGGGTCTCCAGGTGACGATCCACGCAGTTATAGGCCACGTTCAGGGTCCCGCCCTCGAAGAAGCGGATGTCGCCCTTGGCCAGATCCCAGTGACAGGTGGTGCCCCACTTGCTGAACCAGTCCAGGAACTTATCCGCCTGCTCCGACCAGAACCCTTCGGGATCCTGGATCGAGCGGTTGTACATCTCCTGGTACTGCTCGAAGTTCAGATGGGCGTCCCGCTGGATCGCCTCGGGGACAGGGTACACCTTGGTCTCCGACATCGTTCTCTCCTCCCGGATTTCTGGTCGGTCAAGCTGGCCGTCTCCTGGCGACGACCCGGCCGTAAGTGCCCGCGCTCTGGTCACGCGGGGAGGATAGCAGAGCAAAGTGTTACGAGGTTGCACGCCTTCCGGTCCACAGGTGTGTCGAAAGGTAACACGTCACGCCCGGTTGCTACCCGGCCGTGGGATCCCGTGGCGCTGTCGTTTCTCCCACAGCGCCTTGCGGCTGATGCCGAGCCCTCGGGCCAGGGCGGTCTCGGTCATGTGATCCTGGTGTGTCAGGACATACTGGCGGAAGTAGTCCTCCAGGGACAGGTCCTGGCGTGGGCCAGTCTCGGCCGTGGCGCCGGATTCGGACCCGGCTGCCGCGCTTTCGGCCGCGGGCAGGCCGAGCATATCCGGGCTGATGGTGTTGCCTTCGCTGAGGATCACCGCCCGCTCGATGGTGTTCTCCATCTCGCGCACGTTGCCCGGCCAGGAGTATGCGCCCATGGCGTCGATGGCTGCCTGCGAGAGCTCCAGAGGGGCGCGGTTGAGCCGCTGGCAGGTCTTCTCCAGCAGGAAGCGGGCGAGTTCGGGGATGTCCGGGGCGCGTTCGCGCACCGGGGGCAGGCGGATCTCCATCACGTTGATCCGGAAGAATAGATCCTCGCGGAACTCGCCGGCGCCGGCCAGGCTCTTGAGGTCGCGGTGGGTGGCGGCCACCAGGCGGATGTTCACCCGCCGGGCCTGTGTCGAGCCGATGCGCCGGATCTCCCCCTCCTGGAGGACCCGCAGCAGTCGTCCCTGGGCCTGCTGGGGCAATTCGCCGATCTCATCCAGGAACAGCGTGCCGCCGTCGGCGGATTCCACTAGCCCCGCACGGGCGCCGACGGCGCCAGTGAAGGCGCCCCGCTCATGGCCGAAGAGCTCTGCTTCGATCAGTCCGTCGGGGATCGCCGCGCAGTTCACCGCCACCAGAGGCCCCTCGTGGCGCTCGCTCTGCTCGTGCAGCGCCCGGGCCACCAGCTCCTTGCCGGTGCCCGATTCGCCCAGGATCAGCACCGAGGTATCGGTGGGGGCGACCTTGCGGATGCGCTCGAAGACCGCCCGCATCGCCTCGCAGTTGCCGACGATGCCGGTGACCGGGTAATCGCGCTCGACGTGGGCCTTGAGGGCGGCGTTCTGGCGCTGTAGCCGGCCTTCCTTGAGGGTGCGCTCGACGAGCAGCAGCAGCTCGTCGTGGTCGAAGGGTTTGGCAATATAGTCCGCTGCGCCCTGGCGCATGGCTTCCACCGCCGACTGCACGCTGGCGTAACTGGTCATGATGATCACCGGGGCCGTGGTGCGCTCGATGGCCTCGGTGCCGGGCTCGCCGGGCAGGCGCATGTCGGCGAGGATCAGGTCGAAGGCGTCCAGGTTCCAGCGCTCCTGGGCCTGTTCGAGAGAGTCGGCCTGGTGGACACTGTACCCGTGACGGCTCAGCAGCCGCTCCAGGGCCTTGCGGATGACCGATTCGTCCTCGATGAGCAGCAGGTCGGCCATTTGGGGTTATTCCTCCTTGGTCGCGGCGTGCTCGGCCGGCGGCGCGGCATCGAGCACCGGCAGCGTGATCCACGCCGTGGTGCCGCCGCTGTCGGCGGTGATCGAGAACTCGCCTCCCTGTTCACTGACGATGTTGTAGACCAGCGGCAAGCCGAGGCCGGTGCCCTGACCCACGGCTTTGGTGGTATAAAACGGCTCGATCACCTTATCAAGCAGTTCGGCCGGGATCCCCGGGCCGTTGTCCACCACGCGGATCTGCACGCGGTCGCCGTACCGGCGCGCCGAGATTGCGATCCGCCCGCCAGGGCCGCAGGCGTCGGCCGTATTCGAGAAGAGGTTGACGAAGACCTGGGCCAGCCGCTGGCGGTCGCCGCGGACCTGGAGTTCGGCCCAGAGCTGGTTGTCGATCTCCAGGTCCTGGCCGCGCTTGCTCAGCTGGACCAGCCGGCGCGCCTCTTCGACAACTTCGCTCAGCGGCACGGGGTCCGGTGTTCGCTCGTCGGCGCAGCCGGCGTGGGCGTAGCCGATCAGCGTCTGCACGATGTTGTTGATCCGGCGTGTCTGTTCGAGGATTTCGTCGACGCTCTCGCGCAGGATCTCGGGGTCGGACTCGCCGCGCAGGTTCTGTGCCAGGGAGTCGATGCCGGTCACCGGGTTGCCGATCTCGTGTGCCACGCCCGCGGCCAGTCGGCCGATGGAGGCCAGCCGCTCGCTGTGGGCCAGCTCCCGCTCGAGGCGGCGGATGTGGGTGATGTCCTCGATGATCATCAGGGTGTCTCCGGTCCGCCCGCGGCCGGATTCGCGGATGCACGTCTTGTGCAGCGACAGCCAGCGCTGCTCACCGCCGGATTGCGGGATCTGCTCCTGGTGCTGTGGTTGCTCGATGGTCAGGAACCGGTCCAGGAGGTAATCCCACGGTGCCTGCAGGTCGCAGATCCTTGAGCCCAGCGCGGTGTTCGCCGGGATGCCGGACAGGCCCTGCATCGCCGTGTTCCAGCGCACCACGCGGCCGTGGGTGGTGACCGCTACGACCCCCAGAGGCAGGTCCTCAAGGATCTGGCGGTGGTAGCGGCGCAGTCGGTCGAGTTCCGCGGCGAGGCCGCGGAATCGGTTACGTGAGGACTCCAGACGCTCCTCGATCTGGCGGATGTTGTGTGTCAGCGCCGTGCGGGCCGTCCGGTCGAGCTGGAGCCGCTTGTCGACGATCATCCGCGCGAGCATCGGCCCCATCATTCCGGAGAGGTTGCGCTCGACCTGATCGCGCAGGGCGCGCAGGCGGTCGGGCCGGTTTTCGCTCCATTGCAGCCCCAGGTCGTGCAGCGCCTGGGAGACCTCCTGGCGTGCCGCTTCCTCGCCGGTGACCGGTGCTAGCTGGACCACGAACTGCGAGGGCGAGGCCGCCTGCAGGGTGCCGGGTGCGACCGCTGCCGTCTGGTCGCGGCAGACCTCGGCGGCCTGTCGCTCCGCCGAGCGCTGCGGCGTGAACAGTGAGACGCCCACGAAGAGCAGGCCGTTGAGGGCCAGGGACCAGAAGGTGGCGATGCCGTAGAGCTCAGTGGCGCTCTCGCGGGCCTGGGGGAAGCCGAGCAGGAAGAACGGCTCGGTACCGGCCAGTGCCGGCAGCAGCACGGTGTCTAGCCAGATCAGCGCACCGCCAAGCAGGCCGGCCACGAAGCCGTAGACCGTGGCTCGCTGCCAGTAGAGGACGCCGATGATCCCAGGCAGGAACTGCGCCATGGCCAGGAACGACATCAGCCCCCACTCGACCAGCGCTTCGGTGCGGTCGAGCAACTCGTAGAAGGTGAACCCGAAGACGATGAGCAGGGTAATCAGGAACCGCCGGGTCCAGCGGAGGGTGGCGTACAGGTCGGGCTCCTGATGCGGTAGCGACTTGATCAGCGGCATGACCAGGTGGTTCAGGGTCATCGACGACAGGGCCAGGGTCGAGACGACGATCATCGCCGTCGCTGCCGAGATGCCCCCCAGGTACACCAGCAGGGTCAGCGGCTCGGAGCCGGATAGGGCGGCCAGGCCGAGTACGTAGTAATCGGGGGCCGTGCCGGCATCCAGCGCGGTGCCGGACCAGAGGATCGGCGGCACCGCCAGCGCCAGCAGCAGCAGCATGAGCGGGAAGGCCCAGCTGGCGCGGGTCAGGCTGCGCGGCGACAGGTTCTCGGTAAAGAGGATGTGGAACTGGCGTGGCAGCAGGAAGGCGGCCGCGAAGGTCAGGGTGAGCAGGCTCAGCCACGGCCCCTCCAGCGCCGGCTGATAGAAGTCGTCCGTCTGCTGTGGCTGCTCGCGCAGCCATGCCGACAGGCCCGCCGGGCCGTCGAAGGCGAGGTCGACGGCCACCCAGGCGACCATCAGTAGGGCGCCGAGCTTGACCAGGCTCTCCAGGCCGATGGCGACCACCAGCCCGGTGTGCTTCACCCGCGGAGTGACGTGGCGGGCGCCGAAGATGATCGCGAAGACCGTCACGATCAGACAGAAGGCCAGCGCCAGGGGGCGCGGGTCGTGGCCCCCGCCGGTGAGCACCAGGGTCGACTCGGCCACGGCACGGATCTGCAGGGCGATGTAGGGCAGGATGCCGGCGAGCATGATGGCGGTGACCAGGACGCCAGCGAACTGGCTGGAGAAGCGGAAGGCGAAGACGTCGGCCACGGAGGTTAGCTGCTGGTTGCTGGTCAGGCGCAGCAGGGGGGCGAGCAGCACCGGCGTCAGGAGGAAGGCGGCGGTGACCCCGAGGTAGATGGTGGCGAAGATCAGGCCGTGCTCGTCGGCGAAGCCCACCGAGCCGTAGTAGCTCCACGTGGTGGCGTAGACACCCAGGGCGAGGACGTAGAAGACCGGGTGACGGACCACCGCCCGCGGGAACCAGCGTCGGTCTACCGCGAAGGCGATGACGAACAGCAGCCCCAGGTAGGCGACCCCCACCAGGAACAGGGTCAGCAGGTCAAAGGTCACGCCCGCTCCCCCGTTCGATCAGCCAGCCGCCCAAGGCGATGACCACTGCCCAGCCCAGGTATGGCACGTACCAGGGCGGCTGGGCCTGCATCCACCAGTCGGTGAACGGCGTGGCCAGCAGGAAGAGCACCAGCAGGAACAGCGCCACGCTTCCGGCAGCGGGTCCGGGTCCATTGCGCAACAGGAATCTCCTCCAGGCGGCGCCGGTTCGGGGCGCTCTCGTTATGTTACGGAAAGTAGCACGGCGGCCGCAGCGTGGCCAGTTTCCGAAGCCGCCGTCAGTTTGTTCCGACGCCCCGGGGTCCCGTATCCTCGCCCCCAGTCGACCGCACCAAAGGGATGTTGATGCGCGCGCTACCGTCCATAAGCCTGGGTGCACTGGTGCTCGGCGGCCCCCTGGCCGCGGGGTGGGCCGTTGCTGCGGAAGGCGCCCTGCCACCTGTCACCGTCCTCTCCGAGCCCGCTGTGGGCAGCGACATCCCTGGGGGCGAGGGCGCCCGTGCGACGGACCGGGCCGGCTTCAGCCGCACGGAGTTGGATGAGTCCACCCTCGCGACCCGCCGCCCCGATCGCCTGGAAGGGCTGGCCGGCGGGGTGCCCGGAGGGCATGCCGGGCGCGAGGAAGGCGGCCTGGGCACCGCCTGGACCCTGCGCGGCTTCACCGTCACTACCCCGCAGTGGAACGGTCTGACGGATATCGATCGGCTCTTCGTCCGCGACCCCTACACGATTGAGCGTGTCGAGATCGTCCCCGGCCCCGATGCGATCCTCCAGGGGGTCGGCTCACCCGGTGGCGCCATCCGTTACCACGGCAAGCGACCGGAACACACGCCGGCCCATGAGGTGGGCGTGGAGGTGGGCCATCCGGACCACCGGCGCGTGGTGGCTGACAGCACCGGGCCGATCGGCGACGACCTCGCCTACCGCCTGACACTGGCCGGCCAGGATGGCGAGCGCCGTCCCGCCGCGCAGCCGACCGAGCGGCTCCATGTACTCGGTGGCCTCGCCTGGCGCTACCACGCCGACGGCGAGCTGCGCCTCGAGCACGAATTCCAGCGCAATCGTCGGCCCTACGACATGGGCACCGTCTGGCTGGAGGACGGCCCGGTCTACGACACCCCGCTGCACAGCCCGGAGCAGGAGAGCGACCGGCGCTATCAGCGCAGTGCGCTCTACTGGGACCACCAGCTCGCCGAGGGCCTGGGCGTCTCGCTCAGCGCCGCGTACTCCGAGGTGGACCGGGAGGAGTTGATCCTGGGGTTCTACTCCTTTGGCCTGTTGCCGGCGCCGGAGCCGGTGGCCGGCTACGCGGCCCGGATCGATGATCAATACACCCAGGAGGATCTTCGGCTGCAGGTCGATTTCGAGCGGCGCACCCACTGGGGACGGTGGCAGGCGGTCGCCGGCGCGGATGCGCACCGACAGGAGATCGACTTCCAGCGCGACCAGCTGCGTTATTGGGATGACGAGGGCGACTGGTGGCAGCAGTTCAGCGTTGATCCCCGGGATCCCGACTTCTCCGGGATCCGCCTCGGCAACCTGGCCCTGGAGCGCCAGGAGGGCCCGGAGGAGGTCGATCGGTACGGGGCCTACCTGGCCAATCGCATCGAGCTTGGCGAGCGCTGGGCCTTCACCGCCGGGGTGCGCCACAACGAGTACGAGGTGCGCGAGGGCGATGAGGACGATCCCCAGCTGGCGGTGGTGGCCGAGGACCGTGGGGTCACTTGGCAGGCCGGGGCGGAGCTGGATGTGACCCCGCGAAGCCGCGTCTACGTGCACGCCGGGACCGGCCTGCGCCCCAATGAGGGCGAGGATCGTCACGGCGATTTTCTCCCCTCGCGGGAGAGCGCGATCACCGAACTCGGCTGGCGTCATGCGCCGACCGACCGCCAGCAACTGGCCGTGGCCGCCTACCACCTGCGCGAGGAGAACCTGCCGCAGGAGGATGAGGCGTATCCGGATGAGGACTACTTCCGCGCGGTCGGCGAGGTGGAGGTGGAAGGGGTCGAGGCGCGCTACCGGCTGCAGACCGAAGTCTGGCAGGTGGTGCCCAACGTAACCATCCAGCGCAGCCGCAGCTACGATGAGGAAGAGCCGCAGCAGCGCGGCAACCACCTGGAGGGCGTACCCCGCCACCTGGCGGGCCTGGAGCTGCGCCACGATCTGGGCGCGTACACCGCCCTGCCGCTCAGCCTCTGGTATTGCGGCGAGTACGTGGGTGGCTGGTACCTGGATGATGCCAACGAGTACCGCACCGACGCCTACACCGTGCACAGCCTCGGCGGCACCCTCGAATGGTCCCGGGGCGCCCGGCTCGACCTGCGCGTCAACAACGCCACCGACGAGCGCTACCTGGCGGCCCCACGGGTGCAGGGCGAGCGCCGCGAGGTGCGGGTGGCGCTAAGCCAGCGGTTCTGATCCGGCGCGCGCCGCCAGGGTCCAGGCCAGCACCTCCCCGGGGGCGGCCCGGCGCAGCCGCTCCGGGGCTGCATAGCCGAGCAGACCCAGCGCCTCGACCAGGTTCGCCGCGGCCCGGTCCTCGCTCAGCGGCGGCGCCCGGTTCTGCTTGGAGAGCTTCTGGCCGTGCTCGTTGAACGCCAGCGGCAGGTGGTGGTAGATCGGGGTGGGCAGCCCGAGCAGGCGCTGGAGGTGGATCTGTGGCGGTGTGCAGACCAGCAGGTCCTGACCGCGGATGACGTGGCTGTAACCGAAGGCGGCATCGTCCACCGCGCAGGCGAGGTGGTAGGCGAAGAAGCCGTCGGCGCGGCGGATGACGAAATCGCCCACCTCTGCCTCCAGATCGGTAGTGATGCAGCCGGCGGCGCCATCGCTGAAACGGATCCGCGCGCTGTCGGTGCGCACCCGCACTGCGCGCTCGTCGCGGCCGGCGGGCAGCCCGTCGCGGCAGGTGCCCGGGTAGACCGCCCCGATGGCCCCGTGGCGGCGGGCGGCGGCCTGGATCTCGCGGCGTGAGCAGGCGCACGGGTAGGCCAGGCCGGCGCCGCGCAGGCGCTCCAGCGCGGCCTGGTACGCCGCACCGCGCCGGCTCTGGTAGACCACCTCGCCGTCCCAGCCCAGCCCGTGTGCCTCCAGGATCCGCAGGATGGCATCGGCGGCCCCGGGCTCCTCGCGCGGCGGGTCGAGGTCGTCGATGCGCACATGCCACGTCCCGCCGTGGTGGCGGGCCTCGATCCAGCTGCCCAGCGCCGCCACCAGCGAGCCGAAGTGCAGCGGCCCGGTGGGCGAGGGGGCGAAGCGGGTTGAGAACGGTGCGCCGGGCCCGCTCATGCCGCCCCTGGGGTCAGCGGCCGTGGTGCTCCACCTCGACCGTGGTCCAGATCCCGCCGCGCACGTTGAAGTGCGCCGTCAGCTTCATGTAGCGCGGCTGCGTGGCGTCGACCAGGTCGGCGAGGATCTGGTTGGTCAGCGCCTCGTGGAACCCGCCTACTTCGCGGTAGGACCAGATGTAGAGCTTCAGCGACTTGAGTTCGACGCAGTGCCGGTCCGGGGTGTATTCCAGGTTGAGCGTGGCGAAGTCGGGCTGGCCGGTCTTCGGGCACAGGCAGGTGAACTCCGGGATCTCCATCCGGATGGTGTAATCCCGCTCCGGGTTGGGGTTTGCGAAGGTCTCCAGGGCGTTCGAGGGTTCAGTCGACATGGCTTTCCAAGGGTCCGGTGAGGCTTGATAATGGTCCGTTATCCTAACCGGACGCGCCCGTCGTCTCTACGATGCATCTCAAGCGGATCAAACTCGCCGGCTTCAAGTCCTTCGTGGACCCCACTTCGGTGCCCCTGCCCGGACGCATGGTCGGCGTCGTGGGGCCGAACGGCTGCGGCAAGTCGAACATCATCGACGCCGTGCGCTGGGTCATGGGCGAGAGCTCGGCCAAGCACCTGCGCGGCGAGTCCATGAGCGATGTCATCTTCAGCGGCTCGAGCGCCCGCTCGCCGGTGGGGAAGGCGAGCATCGAGCTCATTTTCGACAACACCGACGGGGCCATCGGCGGCCAGTACGCCGCCTACAACGAGATCTCCGTCAAGCGCCAGGTCAATCGCGAGGGGCAGTCGCAATACGCCCTCAACGGCACCCGCTGTCGGCGGCGCGATATCTCGGATGTCTTCATGGGCACCGGCCTGCGGCCGCGGGGCTACACCATCATTGAGCAGGGCATGATCTCGCGGGTGATCGAGTCCCGCCCCGAGGAGCTGCGCGTCTACCTCGAGGAGGCTGCGGGCATCTCCGTCTATAAGGAACGCCGTCGCGAGACCGAGCGCCGCATCCGGGATACCCGCGAGAACCTGGAGCGGCTTGAGGATGTCCGCGATGAGGTCCACAAGCAACTCGAGAAGCTGCGCCGCCAGGCCGAGACCGCCGAGCGCTACCGCTCCTACAAGGCTGAGGAGCGGCGCCTACGCGGTGAACTCTCGCTGTTGCGGCTGCGTGATCTGGATCAGCGCATCGCCGAGCGCGACGCCAGCATCCGCGAGCAGGAGAACCAGCGCGAGTCGGCGGTGGCCGAGCAGCGCCGCGCCGAGCGTGAGATCGAGGCCCTGCGCGAGTCGGCCCGGGAGCGCCACGAGGCGCTGAACACCATCCAGGGCCGCTACTACGAGATCGGGGCCGAGATCGCCTCGGTGGACGAGCGCATCCAGAGTGCCCGCGACCTGCGTCGCCGGCGGGAGGAGGAGCTGGCCGAGGCCCGCCGTGCGCTGGAGGAGCTGGACGCCACGGTGACCGCTGATCGGGACAAGCGCGCGGTCCTCGAGGAGCGGGTCGAGGAGCTGGAACCGGCCCTGGAGGCGGCCAGCGAAGAGGAGCAGGTGGCGGAATCCGCTCAGGAGGACGCTCGCGGGCGCCTGGATGCCTGGCGCGACGAGGCCGACGCCGTCCGCGCCGAGCAGACCTCGGCGCAGCGGCGCGAGGAGGTGGAGCGGACTCGTCATGACGCCGCCGCCCGCCGGGTCCGTGAGCTCGACGAGCGCATCGAGGCCCTCGACGACGAGCGCGACTCGGTGGATCTGCACGCGCTGGAGAGCGCCATCAGCGAGTTGGAGTCGGAGGAGGAACAGCTCTCCGCCGAACTTGAGGACCTGCAGCAGCGCCGCGATGCCGCCGCCGAGGAGCTGGAGACCCGCGCCGCCGAGCGGGACGAGGCGGCCCGGGAGTTGGAAGCGGCCCGCGAGGCGGTCTCCGGGACGCGGGCCCGGCTGACCTCCCTGGAGACCCTGCAGGAGTCGGCCCTGGGCCGGCGCGGGGACGATCGCCACGCCTGGCTCGAACGCCGCGGCTGGGCCGCCGCCCCGCGCCTGGCCGAGACGGTCCGTGTCGATGCCGGCTGGCAGCGGGCGGTGGAGGCGATCCTCGGTGACGCCCTGCAGGCTGTCTGCATCGAGCCGGAATTCCTGCCCAGCGAGGGGGCCCCGGACGGCGGGCCGCTGACCCTGGTCGGCGAGGCCCAGTTGCTGCCGGCACCGGCCGAGGATCGCCTGGCGGCGCATGTTCACGGCAGCGAGGCGGCCCGCGAGCTGCTCGCCGGGATCCGCTGCGCCCCGGACGCCGCCACGGCCGAGGCCCTGCGCCCCGAGCTGGCCGCCGGCGAGACGGTGGTCACCCCCGACGGGGTGTGGATGGGCGCCAACTGGGTGCGCCTGCCCGGGCAGGAGGACGCCGAGAGCGGTGTGCTCGAGCGCGAGCAGGAGATCCAGGCTCTGCGCGAGGAGGTGGAGAATGCCGAGGCGCGGGTCCAGGAGGCCGAGGGCCGGCTGGCCGACGCCCGCGGCGGGGCCGCCGAGGCCGAGCGCCGGCGCGATGAACTGGCTGCCGAGCTTGGTCCGCTGCACCGGCGCCACGCCGACCTGCAGGCTCGTCTGGAACACCGCCGCGAGTCCCTCGAGCAGGCTCGGAAGCGGCGCGAGGAGCTGTCCGGAGAGCGCAGCCGCCTGGTCGAGCAGCGCGATGCGGCCAGCGAGGAACAGGAGGAGGCCGCCGCCGCTGCCGAGGAGGCCGCCGCCGCTGCCGCCACGGCCGCCGAGCGCGCCGCCGAAGTCGAGGCGCAGCAGCAGGATCAGCGCGAGCAACTCGAGCGCGCCGGCGAGCGGCTGCGCGAGGCCCGTGAGCGGCGCTACGATCTGGCCGGCAAGCTCGAGAGTGCCCGCACCGCCCTGGAGTCCGTGCGCGAGCAGCTGCGCCGCTCCGAGGAGCAGCGTGAGCGCTACGACCGCCGTCGGGCGGAGCTGGAGACTGCTCTGGGCGACGATGAAGACCCGGTTGCCGAATTGACCGAAAAGCGCGAGACCCTGTTGGCGCGCCGGTCCGAAGCGGAGGCGCAGCTGACCGAAGCGCGCAGCGAGGCTGAGCATCTGGATCATCAGCTGCGCGAGCAGGAGCAGGCGCGGGCCGAGGCCGAGCAGCGGGCCGAGCAGTTGCGCGAGGGGCTGGAGGGGCTGCGCCTGGAGACCGGCGAGCTGCGCGTCCACCGCAGCCACGAGGCCGATGCCCTGGCCGAACTCGGCGAATCGGAGGCCGAGGTGGCCGAGCGCCTGGCCGCGGATGCCACCGTCGCCGCGTGGGAGCAGGCCCTGGAGCAGGTCAGCGAGCGTATCCGGCGCTTGGGATCGGTAAACTTGGCGGCCATCGACGAGTGCCAGCAGCTGGAGGAGCGCCGCGGCTATCTGGACGAGCAGCACGCTGATCTCAACGAGGCGCTGGAGACCCTGGAGACGGCGATTCGCCGCATCGACCGGGAGACCCGGGCGCGTTTCCGTGAGACCTTCGATCAGGTCAACGAGGGGCTGGGGCGGTTCTTCCCCCGGTTGTTCGGGGGCGGGCGCGCCTATCTGGAACTGACCGACGACGATCTGCTGTCCACCGGGGTGGTGGTCATGGCGCAGCCGCCGGGCAAGCGGGTATCGAGCATCCATCTGCTCTCCGGCGGCGAGAAGGCGCTGAGTGCGGTGGCGCTGGTTTTTGCCATCTTCAACCTCAACCCGGCGCCGTTCTGTCTCCTCGACGAGGTGGACGCCCCGCTGGATGAGGCCAACGTCGGTCGTTTCTGCGATCTGGTCGAAGAGATGTCCGAGAAGGTCCAGTTCGTGCTGATCACCCACAACCGGACCACCATGGAGCGGGCCTCCCACTTGCTCGGGGTCACCATGAACGAACCCGGCGTCTCGCGGCTGGTTGCGGTGGACGTGGACGAGGCGCTCGATATCGCCGAGGCCGGATAACGGAGAGAGACCCATGGATGCGATGCGTTGGACGATCCTGGGCGTAGGGGTGCTGGTGTTGCTGGCGATCTACGCCTTCGGCCGGTGGCGGGATCGGCGCCGCCGGCACGCCGAGCAGAAGCCGGCCGCCGCGGCGGCGGGTAGCGCACAGGGGCGCGGGGGCGTCGCCGGCGCCGGCGAGGAAGGGGGTGGCGGCGATTTGCGCCCCGGCCAGTCAGAGCGCCCGGTGATCGATGACGATGAGCTGCGCGGCATCGACGATCTCCTTGCCGAGCGGGAAGAGCTGGCCCCGGAGGAGCTCGACCTGGGGTTGGATCTGGGCGAACGGCCCGCTGCGTCGGGTGCGACGCCGCAGACGGGCGAGCAGGGCGACGATCGGCCCTGGTGGCAGTCCGCCGAGGCAGCCGCCGGCGAACCGGACGAGCGAACCGGCACGCCGCACCGCTCCGCTGCCGCCGAGGCGGAACGCGCCGGCCTGGCACCAGCCGGGGAGCAGCCCCAGGCGGCGGCCGGTGAACCCGTAGGGGCGGGGGCGGACGCCGCCGGAAGCGGTTCGCAGCCAGCGGGGCATGCCGACGCGGAGCCGGGCGGGGCAAGCGACGCCGTGAGCGGGGCAGAGAAGTCGGAGCCGTCGCCGGCAGGGAGGGGCGGCGGGACGGCCACCGCCGGGGTCGAGGAGCCGGCGCCGCTGAAGCTATCGCCGGCCTCGCAGGTGGAGATCGCCGCCTACCGCAGTGGCGATGTCGAGGAAGCGGAGAAGATCCTGGTGGCGTTTGTGGCCGCCCCGGAAGGCGAGCGTTTCCGGGGGCCGGCGATCGAGCGGGCCCTGCGGCGGGTGCGCATGGTTCCGGGCGAGCAACGCATCTGGCACCGCCGCGGGCAGAGTGAGACGGGGCGAGTGACCCTGTTCAGTGCGGCGAGCATGGTGGAGCCGGGGTATCTGGACCCGGAGGAGACGCTGCCGGGCCTGGAGACCCCGGGGCTGGTGTTCTTCATGCAGCTACCCCTGCCAGTGGATGGCGAGCAGGTGCTCGACGCGATGCTGGCCACGGCCTACCAGGTATCCGTGGAACTCGGTGGCGAGTTGCTCGATAGCACCCGTTCCACCATGACGCAGCAGATCGCCGAGCACATGCGCGAACAGCTGCGCGAGCACCGGCGGCGGCTGCACATCGCCGTGCATAAGCGCCAATAAGACCCACCCGACAAGGAGCGAGCGTGGCTGAATCGACGCCGTCCCGCGAGCAGGCGCAGCGACGCGTGGCCGAGCTGCGCGCCGAGATCGCCGAGCACGATCACCGCTACTACGTCCTCGACCGGCCGAGCATCTCGGATACCGAGTACGACGCCCTGTTCGCCGAGCTGCAGCGCCTGGAGGCGGCCTACCCCGATCTGGCCACCGCCGACTCGCCCACCCGGCGGGTGGGCGGGACCGTGCAGGAGGGCTTCGCCGCCGTCGCCCATGACACCCCCATGCTCTCGCTGGACAACGCCTTCGAGGGCGAGGATCTGGTCGAGTTCGACCGCCGCATCCGCGACCGGCTCGGCGTGGCCAGCGTGCTCTACACCGGTGAGCCGAAGCTCGACGGCATCTCGCTGAGCCTGACCTACGAGGACGGTGTGCTGGTGCGTGCCGGGACCCGGGGCGATGGGCAGAGCGGTGAGGACGTGACCCACAACGTGCGCACCGTCGGCAGCGTGCCGCTGCGCCTGCGCGGCAGCGGCCATCCGGCGCGGCTTGAGGTGCGCGGCGAGGTGGTGATCCGAAAGGAGGATTTCGAGCAGCTCAATCAGGCCCGTCTCGAGGCGGGCGAGCGGCCCTTCGCCAACCCGCGCAACGCTGCCGCCGGGTCGCTGCGGCAGCTCGACCCGCGGATCACCGCGCAGCGACCGCTGACCCTGTTCACCTTCGGCGTCGGCGAGCCGCTGGCGCTGGGGGTGGCCACCCACTGGGAGGTGCTCGAGCGCCTGGCCGAGTGGGGCTTTCGCACCACCGCGCCGCTGGAGCGCCTGGAAGGCGTGGCCGCGTGCCAGGCCTACCGCGAGCGGCTCATCGAGGACCGGGATGCACTGCCCTTCGAGGTGGACGGCGCCGTGTTCAAGGTCGATGACCTGGCCGCCCGCGAGCAGCTCGGCTTCACCGCCCGCGCCCCCCGCTGGGCCCTGGCCTTCAAGCTCCCGGCCCGGGAGGCGACCACCGTGGTCGAGCGGATCGTCCCCTCGGTGGGACGCACCGGCAAGGTCACCCCCCTGGCCCGGCTGCAGCCGGTGGAGGTGGGTGGTGTCACCGTTGCCCGCGCCAGCCTGCACAACGCCGACGAGCTGGCGCGCATGGACGTGCGCGAAGGCGATACCGTCATGGTGCGCCGTGCCGGCGACGTCATCCCGCAGATCACCGCCGTGATTCCCGACAAGCGCCCGCCGCAGGCCGAGCCGTGGCGCTTCGAGGAGCGCGTGCAGACCTGCCCGGAGTGCGGCTCGGCGGTGCAGCGCATCGAGGGCGAGGCGGCCCACCGGTGTGTGGGCGGCCTCTACTGCCCCGCGCAGCGCGAGGGGGCCATCCTCCACTTCGCCTCCCGCCGCGCCCTGGACATCGACGGGCTGGGCGAGAAGATCGTCGAGCAGCTGGTGGCCAAGGGGCTGGTGGCCGACCTGGCTGATCTGTTTCGCCTGAGCCACGCCCAGTTGGCCGGGCTCGAGCGTATGGGCGACAAGTCCGCCGATAACCTCCTCGCCGCCCTCGAGCGGGCGCGGCGTACAACGCTGGCGCGGTTCCTCTACGCCCTCGGGATTCCCCATGTCGGTGAGGTGACCGCGCGCCGCCTGTCCGAAGCGGCCTACGGTCTGACGGCCGCGATCCCCCGCGGCGATTTGGGCCGGCTGCGAGAGGCCGCCGGCGTGGAAGCGGGGACGGCGATCACCAGCGAGGCGCTGTTGCGGGTGATGGCGGCCCCGGCCGAGGAGCTCGAGGCCGTGGAGGATGTCGGCCCGGTGGTGGCGCGGGCCATCGCCGGCTTCTTTGCCGAGCCCCACAATCGCGACGTGGTCGATCACCTCTGCGCCGCCGGGGTCCGCTGGCCTGAGCCGGAACCGCCGGAGCAGGTCGCCGCGTCATCCCTGGCCGGCTGCACCCTGGTGCTCACCGGCACCCTGGAGGGCCTGACCCGGGACGAGGCCAAGGCCGCCATCGAGGCGTGTGGCGGTCGGGTGACCGGCAGCGTCTCGAGCCGGACCGACTACCTGGTGGCGGGGGCGGATGCCGGCAGCAAGCTGAACAAGGCCCGGGAACTCGGTGTCGAAATCCTCGATGAAGCCGGCCTGCGGGAACTGCTCGGCGAGCGCGGGGCGTAGCCACTGGGCAGCGGGCCTGGGCCGGTTTTCCCCGAAGCGGCCCAGGGGATTGGTATACTTTGCCGCACCTCTCCAACCGGTGAACCGATCGAGACTCCATGCCCGTCAGAGCCCGTAGCCGCATCCAGACCTTCCTCCTGTGGGGCGCCAGTGCCCTGATCGTGATCGGTGCCGTGGCGCTGTTCCGCGCCGACCTGGGTACCGGCGCCGGCCCCGGCGGGGAGCGCGAGAGCGCCGCCGTAGCCGTCGAGGTCGAACCGGTGGAGCGTCGCGACCTGAAGGATGTGCGCCGCTTCGACGGCAACCTCGAGGCGAATGTGCGCTACGAGCTCGCCCCCAAGGTCACCGGTGAGCTGCGCAGCCTGGAGGTGCGCATCGGTGACACCCTCGAGCCCGGCGACCTGATCGCCCGGCTCGATGATCAGGAGGTGGCGCAGGAGGTGGCCGAAGCCGAGGCTGGCCTCGAGGTAGCACGCGCGCAGCTGGCCGAGAGCCAGGCGGCCCTGGCCTCCGCCGAGCGCGACCTCAACCGCACCCGCGAGCTGAGGGAGCGCGAGATCGCATCCGCCGCCGAGCTGGAGGCGGCCGAAGCCCAGGTGGCCGCCGAGCGCAGCCGCGTGCAGGTGGCGCGCGCGCAGATCGCCCAGCAGCAGGCGGCGCTGAGCGCCGCGCAGATCCGCCGCTCGTTCACCGAGATCCGCGCCGACTGGGACGACGGCGAGCGGGTGGTCGGCGAGCGTTTCAAGGACCCCGGTGCCACGGTCAGCGCCGGCGAGGCGATCCTGACCCTGCTGGATGTCTCGCAGCTGCGGGCCGAGGCGTTCGTCACCGAACGGGAGTACGCCCGCCTGATGCCCGGCCAGGCCGCGCGGCTGCGCGTCGAGGGCTACCCGGATACCGATTTCCCGGCCGAGGTGGCTCGCCTGGCCCCGCTGTTCAGCGCCACCACGCGCCAGGCCCGGGTGGAATTCACCGTGCCCAACCCCGAAGGCCGCCTGCGTCCGGGCATGTTCGCCCGCCTGGCGGTGGAGGTCGGGCGCGCCGAGGACGTGGTCACCGTCCCCCGCGAGGCGGTCATCCAGCGCGGCGGCCGGTCCTCGGTCTTTCTGCTCAAGGAGGCCGAGGAGGGTCCGCCGCGGGTGCGCCTGGTGCCGGTGGAGACCGGTCTGCGTGCCGGGGGGCGCGTCGAGGTGCGCCCGCAGGCGGAGGGCGAGGCGCCCCTGAGCGGCGCCGTGGTGACCCTCGGTCAGCACCTGCTCGCCGACGGCAGTCGCGTCGAGGTGGTCGGCGAGCCGGGTAACGAGGTGGCCGCGCCGTGAAGATCGCCGCCTTCTGCGCCCGGCGTCCGGTCTTTACCGTGATGGTCACGCTGATCGCCGTGACCCTGGGCCTGAACGCCCTCGACCGGCTGCCGGTGGACCTGCTGCCGGAGATCGAATACCCCACCCTGCGCATCTCCACCAACTACCCGGGCGCGGGCCCCGAGGAGGTGGAGTCGCAGATCGTCGAGCCCATCGAGAACGCTGTTGCCCCGGTGGCCGGGGTGGAGCGCATCGAATCGGTCTCCGCCGAGGATCAGGGCGACGTCAGCCTCTCCTTTGCCTGGGGGACCGATCTGGAGGCCGCGGCCAACGACATCCGCGAGCGGCTGGATCGGATCGTCCGCGATCTGCCGGACGAGGCCGATCGGCCGCGGCTGCGCTTTCTGGACCTCTCCGACCGTCCCGTTCTGGTTATCGGTTTGTCCGCCGAGCTCGATCCCATCGAGTTGCGCTCTCTGGCCGAGGACCGCATTCGCGACCGCCTGGAGCGGGTGCCCGGGGTCGGGGCCCTGGATATCTGGGGCGGTCTTGAGCGAGAGATCGAGGTTGCAGTGGATCCGGGGCGTCTGCGCGCCGCGCAGCTCTCCCTGGAGGATGTTCGTGAGGCCATTGCGGATGCCGACTTCGAGGTGGCCGCCGGGCGCCGGGCGGAGGGCCGCCTGGAACTCGGGCTGCGCGTGCCGGGGCGGGTGACCGACCTCGACGCGCTGCAGGGGTTGCCGGTGGCCCGCGGGGAAGACGGATCGCTGGTCCGGCTGGGGCAGTTGGCGCAGGTCCGCGACACTCACGAGGAGGAGACGCGGCGTATCCGCATCGACGGTGAGCCGGGGATCCGCCTGGCGGTCCGCGGTCGCTCCGACGCCAACACCGTGGCGACGGCAGAGCGGGTGCGCGCGGAACTGGAGCAGCTGCGCAACGAGTTGCCCCAGGTCAGCCTGACGCCAGTGCGCGACACCGCCGTCTATATCGAGCGCTCGATGCAGAACCTGGGGCGGGCGATCCTGCTCGGCGGTGTGCTAGCGCTGGTGGTGCTGCTGATCTTCCTGCGCGACCTGCGCGCCGCCATGGTGGCCGCGGTGGCCATCCCGGTGTCGCTGGTCACCACCTTCGCCCTGGTCTACTTTGCCGGTTTCACCCTGAACCTGATGACCCTGGGTGGGATCGCCCTGGGCGTGGGGCTGATGGTCGACAACGCCATCGTGGTGCTGGAGTCGATCATGGCCCGCCGCGAGCGCGGCCTGGCCCCTTATGAGGCGGCGGTCAACGGCACCCTAGAGGTGGCTCCGGCGGTGACCGCCAGCACCCTGACCACACTGGCTATCTTCGTGCCGCTGGTCTTTCTCGAGGGGATCGCCGGGGCGCTATTCACCCAGCTCGCCTGGGTGGTCGGCTTCGCCCTGTTCGGCTCACTCATTGTGGCCTTCACCGTTGTGCCGATGCTCGCCGCCCGATTGCCCCAGCGCTCCGAAGGGGTGGCCCGGGTGGCCTGGTACCGAGCACTGGAGCGTGGCTACCGGCGTCTGCTCGGCGGTGTGCTCAGTCGCCGCGGCGCCGTGATGGGCCTGGCCACGGCGCTGGTGGTGCTGGCGGTGGCTATCGTGCCGCGGCTCGGCACCGAGCTCATGCCCGGCACCGACGAGGGCGACATCCGCATGAGCTTCGAGTGGGAGCCGGGGGTTTCGCTGGCGTTCATGGACGAGCGCATGCGCCGGATCGAGCAGCGGGCCGTCGCCATGGTGCCCGAGGCCGAGCACTGGGTCTCCAGTTCCGGCACCGGCGGCTTCCGTGCCGGCGGCGGGGACACCAGCCGCCTGGACTTCTCCCTGGTCTCGGTCACCGAGCGCGATCGCAGCACCGAAGAGGTGGCCGACGAGCTTCGCGAGGCCTTCCAGGCCACCCCCGGCGCCGAGGTGCGCGTGCGCGCCCGGCAGACCCGGCCGACCCGCGGTGGCTTCGGCGCCGAGGGCGAGGAGCTGACCATCGAGGTCTTCGGCTTCCAGCGCGAGACCCTGGACCGCGTGGCCGGCGCCATGGAGGAGCGGGTCAGCCGGGTGGAGGGGGTCACCGACGTGCGCACCGGTCAGGACCGCTCGGCGCCGGAGGAACAGCTGCACATTGACCGGGCCCGGGCGGCGGATATGGACGTCTCGGTCAGCCGCATCGCCAATACCATCGAGGTGGCCGTGGCGGGTGCCCGCGCCGGGCTCTATCGGGATACCGGCGAGGAGGTGGCGATCCGTGTGCGCCTGGCCGATGCCCGGCAGATCGAGCGTGAAGAGCTGCTCGATCTCACCGTGCCCAACCGCAGCGGTGAGCCGGTGGCTCTGCGCAGCCTGGTCAATGTGGTGGAGGGCGAGTCGCCGCTGACCATCGAGCGGCGCGACCGCCAGCGGGTGACCACGCTGCAGGCCAACATCAGCGGCCGGGATCTCGGTTCGGTGGTGGCCGACGCCCGCGCCGAGCTGGCCGGGGTCCCGGTGCCGCGTGGCTACGGCTGGCGCATCGGTGGCGACTACGAGGAGCAGGCCGAGGCGCTGCAGCAACTGACCATCACCCTGCTGCTGGCGGTGGCCCTGGTCTACATGGTCATGGCCTCGCTCTACGAATCCCTGCGCAATCCCCTGGTGGTGATGTTCACGGTGCCCCTGGCCGGTGTCGGCGTGGTGGGGATGCTCTGGGCCACCGGCACCACCATCAGCGCGCAGTCGTTCATCGGCATCATCCTGCTCGCCGGGATCGTGGTGAACAACGGCATCCTGCTCGTCGACCGCGCCAACCGCAGCCTGGTCCGCGGGGCCCCGCCGCGTCAGGCGGTGCTCATCGCCGGGCGACGACGGCTGCGCCCGGTGCTCATGACCTCGCTGACCACCGGCCTGGCCCTGCTGCCCTTGGCACTGGGCATTGGCGAGGGCGCCGAGGCGCAGGCCCCCATGGCCCGCGCCGTGCTCGGCGGTTTGATCACCGGCACCCTGATCACCCTGGTGGTCATCCCGGTGGTCTTCACCCTGTTCCACTCGGCGAAGGGCAGACGGCATGCGATGGTGTGACTGCGGCTGGCGCCGCCCGCTGACCGGCGGCCTGCTCCTGGGCGCGGCGCTGCTGCTCGCCGGCCGCGTGGTGGCCGGCGGCGACGAGGCGTGGGAGCTGAGCCTGGAGGAGGCGGTCTACAGCGCCGTCGAGCACAACCCGGCGCTCCAGGCCGAGCGCCTCGGCCCGGTGGCGGCGGGCACCTTTGAGCAGATCGAGCTGGGGGCGTTCGATCCGGAAGTCTTCCTAGAGGGGGACTACCGGCGGCGGCAGCTGGAGCAGATCGGCCTTGAGACCGGTCGGGCGCGGGATACCGATCGCACCGACGTCGGGCTCTCGGCCGGCATCAGTCAGCGTCTGCCTATGGGGGCCGAGTGGCGCCTGTCGGCGGTCCAGGACTTCGACGAGGATCGTGAAACCGGGCAGGAGCTTCATACCAGTGGCCTGCAGCTACGGCTCAGCCAGCAGCTCCTGCAGGGCCGGGGGCGAGCGGTCAACCTGGTCAGCCTGCGCCAGGCGGAGCTGGAAACCCTGCGCTCGGAGCACGAGCTGCAGGGCTTCGCGCAGCAACTGGTGGCGGACGTGGAGTCGGCGTATTGGGATTTCGTGCTCGCCGACCGCGAGATCGCCATCTTCGAGGAGTCCCTGCAGCTGGCCGAGCAGGAGGTGGAGCGGGCCGAGCAGCGGATCGAGCTGGGCGACCTGGCCGAGACCGAGCTGGCCCCGCTGGAGTCCGAGGCCGCCCTGCGCCGCCAGGAGCTGATCGATGCGCGCAGCCGCCGCGAGGCGGCGCGGCTGGAGCTGCTGCGCTTGATCGGCAGCGAGGATCAGCTCCAGGAGGATCGAGAGATCGAGCCCCTGACCGACCCCGAGCGCCTGGTCGTCGAGCCCGATCCGGTGGCCGAGCACCTGGCCCTGGCCCTGGAGCGGCGCCCGGAACTCAATCAGGCCCGCCTGGATCTGCGCAGCGAGAACCTGCAGGTTACCCGGACGCGGAATGGCTTGTTGCCCGAGCTCGAGTTGTTTATCCAGTTGGGCAGCAGTGGATATGCCGATTCTTTCAGCGGTGCGCCCCGGGACCTGGACGGGTCCAGCTACGACGCGCAGGTGGGGATTTCCCTGGGACGCTCGCTGACCAATCGCGCCCCTGAGGCGGAGCACCGCCAGGCGCTGACCCTGCGCAACCAGGCCAATCTGAGTCTGAGCAATATGGCCCGCTTGGTGCGCCACGATGTCCGCACGGCCCATCTGGAGCTGCAGCGGGCGGCCGCCCAGATCGAGGCGAGCCGTGCCACCCGCCGTGCCCGCGAGGAGCAGGTGCGCGCAGCAGATGAGCGCTTCCGGGCCGGGGATGCGACCGCCTTCGCCGTGGTCCAGGCCCAGCGCGATCTGCTCGAGAGTCGGATCAGCGAGGCGGCGGCGCAGGTGGAGTACCGCACCGCGCTGGTCGAACTCTACCGGCTGGATGGTACGCTGCTGGAGCGTCGCGGCATACAGGCGGCGACCGACGAGGGTGCGCCGCACTGAGGCGGATACCAAGGAGCCGTGGCCCATGACCAACCCGCTGGACTACCCGCGCTTTCCCTTTCGTGCCGGGGCGAGCGCGATGACCACGGCCCCCCTGTCGGCGGTCTGGGAGCAGTGCGTGTCGATCGGCGGGCCCAACCGCTACTACTACATGAACCCGCTGTGGAGCCTGCGCGAGTCGTTGGATGCGCTGCTCGGCGGTCGCGGGCTCAGCCGGGGGCGGCCGCTGCATACCGACCTGCGCCCCGGCGATGTCATCGACTCATGGCGGGTGCTGGTGGTGGAGCCGCGGGAGCGTCTGGCGTTGGGCTTCGGCATGAAGGCCCCGGGGACCGGGGTGCTGGAGTTCACCGTCCGGCCCCATGAGCAGCAGACCCGCGTGCGGGTGACCGCGTATTGGTCCCCGCGGGGGGTGCCCGGGCGCATGTACTGGTACGCCATGGAGCCCGCCCACGCCATCCTGTTCAAGGGGCTGGCCCGCGCCATCTGCCGCCGCGCGGAGACGCGGGCGAGTGGTTGAGCCCCTTCTTTGACACACCGCAAGCGCGTGCCGGATCCTGATCCCTTCTGAACCGCATTGTCGGGAGCTGGAGGACCATGAGCGAGCCGCACATCGAATACCTTCAGGGCGAGGAGATCGGCCAGCGTTTTGAGCAGATCGCCGCGCTGCGGCTGCAGGTCTTCCGGGAATGGCCCTACCTCTACGACGGCAGCATGGAGGAGGAGCGGTACTTCCTGCGCTTTTACCTCGACGCCCCGTGGGCGTTGGCCACCGTGGTTGTGGATGGCGACGAGGTGGTCGGGCTGTCGACGGCCATGCCGCTGACGGACGAGTCCCCGCGGATCCAGAAGCCGTTTATCGATGAAGGCTTCGATCCGGGGCAGGTGTTCTACCTGGCCGAGTCGATCCTCCTACCGGCCTATCGCGGCCGGGGGTTCTACCGGCACTTTTTCGATGTCCGGGAGCGCCATGCTCGAAGCTGTGGCGACTACCAGTGGGCCACCCTGTGCACTGTGGTCCGTGATCCGGCCCATCCGCTCCGCCCGGCGGACTACCAGCCACTGGACCCCGTCTGGCGGCACTTCGGGTATACGCCCCGCGAGGAGCTGATCGCCTACTACCCTTGGAAGCAGGTCGACGAGCCTGCGGAGACCGATAAGCCCCTGCAGTTCTGGATCAAGCAGTTGTGAAGGCGCTGCGGCGGGATCCCGGCCGAGGGCGTGGCCGGACGGGGAGGAGTGATGCGCATCGAGCCCAAGCCTCTGAACGCCTATCCCTGGTACCTGCGCCCGTTCTTCTGGAACCAGCGCCGCAAATACGGTGAAGTCCTCCAGCCGGGGCTGCTTTGGGGGCGCTCGCCCAGGGTCTTTGCCGCCTTGGCTCTGCTTTTCGGTGCCCTGGAGCGCAGACGCAGCCCCCTGGATCCGGCGCTGCGCTCGCTGGTTACCGTCCGTGTGTCACAGATCAACCACTGCGCGTTCTGCATCGATATCAATACCCGCACGCTGAACCGGCGCGGCGTTGACTGGACGAAGATCACTGCGCTGTCCGAGTGGCGGCAAAGCGATGCCTTCGACGAGCGTGAGCGGGCCGTGCTGACCTACACGGAGGCCATGACCTGCAGTGATGCCGGGGTTCGGGATGAGCACGTTGACGCCTTGCGGCCCTACTTCGACGAAGACGGGCTCGTGGAGCTGACCGGTCTGATCGCCTTCCAAAACATGTCGAGCAAGTTCAACAGCGCCCTCGACGTGCCGGCCCAGGGGTTCTGTCAGGCGCCTGGCAGGAGCCGGGTGAAAGGCGGCCGGCCCGGCGCCGACTGAGCCGCGCCGCCCGGTGCCGCGTTTACGTTCGGGTTGCCGACGGCGGTGGCCCCTCCACGGCAGCCCCGTCCGGTGCCGTGCGCGGGAAGAGGAACGAGGCCGCCGCCACGAGGAGTGCGAGCGTTGTGAAGGCCACGAACGCCTCCGTGTAGCCGGCCTGCGCGATGGCCCAGCCGACCAGCGGCGATCCGAGGGCCTGGCCGACGGTGATCGCCAGGAAGGGGACCACCGGTCCCAGCGAGGGCCGTTGACGCAACAGTCGGACGCCGGTAACTAAGTACAGTCCGGTTAGGGTCATGAACGCCCAACCGAAGACGCCGGCCGAGAACAGCGCGATCCACCACTCGCCCGGGGCGATGGCCACGAGCCCGGTGGCAGCGCCGAGGGCGACCAGCGCCATGGCCTGGGTGGTGGGGGCGCCAAACCGGTCGCCGAGGTCACTCGCCCACGCCCCGGCTAGACCGGTGATGCCGACGGCCAACCAAAGCAGCCCGGTGAGCCTCTCGGGAAGATCGCCCATTTCCACGACCAGGTCGGGCGCGAAGATCCAGTAGGCGGACGAGGTCAGGCCCATCGCGACGCAGAACACGGTCAGCCCGACCACTGGCAGCCACCGCCCGGGTTCGGAGGCCCCGGAGGCCGGAGCGTTGTCGCCGGGCTGCGCCCTTGCCGTCTTCGGGATCAGGAACAGGGCGGCAATGACGCCCATGGCTGCGAGGGCCGCGAACGAGCCGTAGGCCAGGCGCCAGGCCCCGCTGAGCAGTAGTACCGTGGGGACGCACAGGATCAGGCCGAAGCTGGTGCCGGCGTTCATCACGGCGTTGACCCGCCCGCGGAGGTCGGCCCGCACGGCCACCTGCGCACCGGCGGACAGCGCCGGCATCATTAGCCCGGTGGAGATGCCACAGGCGAAGACGCCGGCGCCGAGCGTCAGCGCGTCAGCCGCCTGGCTGATCAGCATAAGGCCACCGAACGCAAAAAGACCGGAGACCACGGCCGCGTAGCGCGGACCGAGGCGGTCGACGATGGGTGACGCGATCAGGCTGGCGAAGCAGAAGCTGACAAAGGCCATCGAACTGATGACGCCGACGGCGTCTGCCGAGAGCCCCAGCTCTGTGCGGATGGCGGGGACGAACAGCCCGAACGCGTATCGGGCGAGCCCGAAGGCGACCGCGATCAGTCCGGCCCCGAGAACAGCGTAGCCGACAGCACCCACGGGCCTCATGATTCCGCACCCTGCGCAGTCGCGAGGACGGCGGGGATAATCCCCTGCAAGTGCTCGGTGGCGGCGGCCGCGCCGAGCACCGGGACCAGGGCGTTGGCCCCCTCAAGCACCATCAGCAGGCGTTCCGCCAGCCTCGGATCGCCTCTCGAGCGGTCGCGTTCCAGGGCGTCGCCGATGACGGCGAGGAGCTCGCGCTTGAGCCGGCGACCCTGCTCGGCGATCGCCGGATGATCCTGCTCGTACTCGGCGATGGCCTTGAGGACAATGCACCCGCGACCGGGGGTGGTCTCCAGCCAACGGCAGTGGCGTTGTGCCAGTGCGGTGACGGCCTCACCCGGCGCCGCGTTGTCGACGGCAGCGCGCAGATCCTGGAGATAGCGCTCGTAGCGGCGGGCGAGCACCGCCTCCACCAGTGCCTCCTTGGATGGGAAGTGGTTGTACAGCGTCATCCGGGCGACCCCCGCCTGGGTGATGACGCGGTCGATACCCGTGGCGTGGAAGCCGGCCGAGTAAAAAAGCCGCTCGGCCGTGTCGAGCAGATTTTCGCGCTTGCTGTTGATCATGCGATACACCGGATCAGATAGAACGATCTGTCTAGTCTGGGGTAGAGGTCGCGACCTCGTCAATGGACCGGGCTGCGCTCACGCCTCCTCTTGCTCCTGCGGCGGCGGATCCGTGAAGCTCAGCGAGCTATAGCGGGCGAAATACAAGCGTCGGGGACCAGTGATTCGGCGGCAGGCCAACTTTGTTGCCGGGCCGTCGTGGTCGCACCGCTCGCTCAAGGCCGAGGGATTGCTATGGGCGGCTGATTGATCGTGTGCAGATGCCCGGAGGGGATGCGGGGGAGCGACGGGGTGGGGCCGCTGGCAGCGCCGCCGATCATCAGTGCCGGTGCGGCGAGGGTGATCAGGCGTTGCGGCAAGATTGCCTCCGGTTGGTTGCTTCCATCATGGATGAACCGTGAAGGCACGCCTCACTCTCGCCCGCAGGCGCAAGGCGTACACTCCCGGGAAGGCGGTGAGAAGGTTGGGAAGATGGCGGAAGGGGAGGGATTCGAACCCCCGGTGGGCAGGGCCCACAGCTGATTTCGAGTCAGCCGCCTTCGTCCGCTCGGCCACCCTTCCTAAGCCTTTTAGGATAGCCAGTAAGGGCGGGCTGCTGCAAGGGGTTACGGCGCGCGTGGTGTGTCGGTGAAGGTGACCGAGCGGTAGCGCGCGAATTGCAGGGTCCTGGACCAGTAGTCCGGGGGCAGGCCGGCCTTGAGCTTGAGCTGAGCGAGGAACTCCTGCGGGTCCGGTAGGCCCTCCCAGACCGCGGGCAGGAAGGTGGCGCGGCGCAGACCGTCGTGGAGGATCAGGCCGTCCTCGCCGGGGACCAGCTCTTCGAGCAGTTGCGCCTCGTGCTCCACCTCCAGGGGTTCGGCCTCGCCGAGGACGGCGACCTTGACGGTCAGCGCGTCGAGTTCTTCGCGGGTGACGGGGTCGAAGCGCGGATCGCTAAAAGCGGCCTCCAGGGCCGAGTCCATGACACTGCGCACCAGCGGTTGGCGGGGCACCAGGCTGCCCATGCAGCCACGCAGCACGTCGCCCTGGTGGAGTGAGACGAAGGCGGCCCCGGGCCGGGTCAGGGCCTCCGGCAGGCCCGAGGCGATGGGCAGCGGCTCGCCCACCTCCTGCTGGTGGGCGATGTTCTGCCGGGCGAAGCGGGGCAGGAGGGCGCCGTGCTCCGACGGGACGTCGGTGCCGATGGGAGTTTGCTCAGTGGAAGACATAGCTGCCATACCCTACGACCGAGGAGCGATCGCCGGTGACATCGCCGGAGTTGCATTGCGCAATCGTCTGCGCCTGCAGGCCGTGCTTGCGCGCGAACCACAGCAGCCCGCGCAGCGGGGCGGCGCCGCAGGCCCGCTGCGGGGTGATCTGCTCGAAGGTGCCGGCCTCGATGGCCGCGGTGGTCTCGGCGTCGAGCTGCCGGGCAGTGGGGTCGTCGTGGAAGTGGCTCAGGTCCGAGCTGACCACCACCAGGGTGTCCGGTTGCCAGAAACGCTCGATCAGGCGGCCGCACGCCTCGGCCGGACCGCGGCCGACCACCAGGGGGAGAACGTCGAAGTCCTCGAGCAGGGTCTGCAGGAAGGGCAGATGGACCTCCAGGCTATGCTCGCGTGCGTGGGCCGTGTCGTCGATGTGCACGCTATCCAGTGCCAGCGCCTTTCGGCGCAGGGTGTCGCTAACGGGCACCGTGCCTAGCGGGGTCGCCAGGGCGTCGGCCATCGGCAGGGCGATGCCGCTGAGGTCGACGAAGTGGGCCGGTCCGAGCAGCACCACGTGGCGCAGTTGCTGGCGGATCGGGGCGATGCGCTGATAGCCCCGCGCCGCGGCGGCACCCGAGAACGGGTAGCCGGCATGGGGGAGCACCATGGCGCGGGGGGCCCGGGCCGGGTCCTGTTCCGGCTCGCCGGCCTCGGCGAGCAGTTCCTGGACGGACCGGCGCAGGGCTTCCGCCTCGCCGGGGTAGAAGCGTCCGGCGACGGCAGGGGGGCGAACCGAGGGCGTGGTCTCGTGCATGGGCGTGACCTCCCGTGGCGAAGGAACCGCAATGTCGATGAACCCGTCTAAACTTTAGACGATTCAACCCGAGCGCGGTTTCCGAGCGATCATGAATCAGACCACGACCCCTGTACCAAGAGAGCGCGATCCCGCGGACCCGTCCGTCGTGGCCACGCGTTTCTGGAGCCGGTGTGACGACGGGCGGCTCCAGTGCGACCTCTGTCCGCGCCACTGTCGCCTGAAGGACGGGCAGCGGGGGCTGTGCTTCGTGCGTATGGCCCGGGGCGGGGAGGTGGTGCTGACCACCTACGGCCGCTCCAGCGGCTTCTGTATCGACCCCATCGAGAAGAAGCCGCTCAACCACTTCCTGCCCGGCTCGTCGGTACTCTCCTTCGGCACCGCCGGCTGCAACCTCGCCTGCAAGTTCTGCCAGAACTGGGACATGAGCAAGTCCCGGGAGATGGACATCCTCGCCGATCGTGCCGAGCCGGAGCAGATCGCCGACGCCGCGGCGGCCCAAGGGGCGCAGAGCGTGGCCTTCACCTACAACGACCCGGTCATTTTCCACGAATATGCAGTGGATGTGGCGGCGGCGTGCCGGGCGCGCGGCATCCGCACGGTGGCGGTGACCGCCGGGTATATCTGCCCGGAGCCCAGGGCGGAGTTCTTCGCTGCCCTGGATGCTGCGAATGTCGACCTCAAGGCGTTCAGTGAGCGTTTCTATCACCGTCTGACCGGCGCCCACCTGGCACCGGTGCTGGATACCCTGCGCTACGTTCGCCACGAAACCGATTGCTGGCTTGAGCTTACCACGCTGCTGATCCCCGGTGAGAACGACAACGATGCCGAGATTGAGGCCATGGCGCAGTGGGTGCTGGAGCACCTCGGCGCGGATGTGCCGATGCACTTCACGGCCTTCCATCCGGCCTTCCGGATGGTGAACCATCCGCGAACGCCGCCGCAGACCCTGAGCCGTGCCCGGGAGATCGCCCTAGCGCAGGGGTTGCGCTATGTCTACACCGGCAACGTCTACGACCCGGAGGGCAGTGCCACCTACTGCCACGCCTGCGGCGAGCGGCTCATTGAGCGCGACCGGTACGAACTCGGTGCCTGGCGGCTGGACGCCGCCGGCGCCTGCCGGCGCTGCGGGGAGCCGTGCGCCGGGGTCTTCGAGGCCCGCCCCGGGCGCTGGGCGGGGCGGCGCCTGCCCTTGCGTTTCAGCTAGTCGCTGCTGGCTTCCCCGGTCCCCGAGGCGGTGCCGATCGGCGCAATCACGCGGACCTTCGCCCAGACCCCTCGTGCGTCCGGGAAGCACAGGGATCCGTCGGCGAAGGTCATCTTCCAGTACGAGATGACCGTGGCGGGGGTCTGCGGGGCGGTGAAGTCGACCTGCAGCGTGACCCGCTCCCCGGGGTCGACCCGCGGGAGCGGTACCGAGGGTTGCAGCGGTACCAGTCGGGCGCCGATCTCCCGGGGGGTACCGGCCGTATCCAGGATGCGGATGTCGTCATCCTGACACGTGAGATAGCGGTCGACCCACGGCTGGTCGCCGAGATTCTGGAGCTGCCAGCCCTTGCGGAAGCGGCTACCCGCCAGCACCGGAGCGCCGTCCGGGTAGTTGAGGTCGCCGATGAAGCCGCTGCGGTCGAGGCCGTTCTCGACGGTCTCCGTGACCCCCGTCGCGTTGGGGTCGTTGCGGAACATGGGCTCGAGCAGTGCCAGCGGGTGGACCTCCAGCGCGTTGGCGATGCGGACGATGGTGCTCATGCTCGGATAGCGCCCCGGTTGCCAGGCGTCGTAGAGGGCCTGACGGCTCATGCCTGCCCGCCGGGCCAGCTCTGCCAGCGGGAGCCCTCGCTCCCGGGCGGTCTTGCGGATGTACTGCTCCAGTTCCGTCTGCATGAGCTCGGGTTTCGTCTTCGTCCGTGGATTAAGCGTAGCCCCGCTGACGGGATGGACTAGGGTAGTGGGCTTTAATCCTTTTTCATAGTAGGGAAACTGGCGCAACTGTCCAGCGATCTGGACGACTCGCACGCCTTGCATGGTCATCCACTGTATAAGGGGGCTACGATCCCCTCGGAAGCTGGCCGAAGTCAGGGCAGTGCAGTTTCGGGTGCGAAGGCTCCTGCCTGTCGGTTCGGCCCGATACGGGGGGCTGTACTGCCCTGACTTCGGCCAGCTGGGGCAGGGCGGAGCCTGGATCCGCCAGCGGTCTGGAATGGACTTCCGAGGTGGTTTGCGTGCGAGGGATCCCGCTGTGTTCCCTGATTGTCTTCGGTGGGCTGGGTCTTGCCCTGGTTTTCGGTGTCGCCTTCACCGCAGCCGGGACGTATCTCGGCCCAGAGAGCCACGCTGCTGAGCCGGCCCGCACGCATCCCGCTTTGCTCACCGCCCACCCGTCGCTCCCCGGCCTGCTGCGCATGCCGGAGGGCGGGCAAGCACCGGCTGGCACGTCGACCTACCTCGTGGCGCTCATCTCAGCCGGGGCAGGCTTCACCGTGGTGGGCCTGTTCGGCCTGTGGCTGCGCCGGCAACTGGTCGTTCCGCTGCAGGAGGCAGCCCGGTCCATCGAGGTTGGGGCGCCGATGCGCCTGCGGGGGATGGCCGGGGCCGTGCGCGAGCTGCGCATGGTCGAGGAGCGCTACAACCGCGCTCGAGAGGCCATGAAGCAGCGCATCGAGGCGCTGGACGAGCAGCTGCATACCGACTGGCTGACCGGGGTGAGCAACCGGCGCGGCCTCGAGGAGGCCTTGCTCGTGGAGTTGGATCGGGCGCGGCGCTCCGGGGCCCCGGTCAGCCTGGTCTTCCTGGATCTCGATGGCTTCAAGGCGCTGAATGATGAGCAGGGCCACGAGTCCGGGGATCGGGCCCTGCAGCAGGTGGCCAGACTGCTGCGCCGGCGCGTACGCGAGGCCGATGCGGTGGCGCGCTGGGGCGGCGACGAGTTCGTGATTCTCTGCCGGGACACCGACTTGGCCGGGGGCGAGGCGTTGGCCCATGCGCTCGCCCGACGCCTGGCGCAGTGGCCGCGGATGCCGGGTGGGTGTCGGGCAAGCATCGGGGTGAGCGCCTGGCAGCCCGGAGAGGGTTTCCGCGAGTTGATTGCCCGTGCCGACGAGGCCATTTACGACGCCAAGCGCCAGGGTGGTGGGCGCGTCTGCGTCAGGTCAGGTCGCTAAAAAGGTCCTGTTCGCGTTGTCTCGGTTGCAGCCCCGAGAGGCTCACGCCGAGCAGCCTGACCGCCCGGGACCCGGCCTCGGTCTCCGCGAGCAGGGCGGGGATCAGGGCCTCGATGTCCGCCGCCCCGGCGACCGGCCCGTGCGGGGAGACCCGCCGCGTGATGGATTCGAAGTCGGCGTAGCGCAGCTTCAGTGTCACCGTCCGGGCCACCACGCCTTGGCTCTCCAGGCGCGTAGCCACCTTGGCGATGAGCGGAGCCAGCCGCTCGCGGATCTCTTCCGGATCCCGGGTGTCATCCCCGAAGGTGCGTTCGGCACCGATGGATTTCCGTGGTCGGCGCCGCCGGACGGGGCGGTGGTCGATGCCGCGGGCGGCGTCGTGCAGGGTGCCGGCGCGGTTGCCGAGGAACACGTGCAGATCGGCCAGCTCCCAGTCGAGCAGGTCGCCGACCCGGGTGATGCCGAGGCGCTCGAGCCGGGCGGCGGTGGCCGGCCCGACGCCGTGAAGCCTTCGGATTGGCTGAGCGGTGACGTACGCCGGTCCCTGTTCGGGTGGGACGACGTAGAGGCCGTCCGGCTTGCCCTCGTCCGAGGCGAGCTTGGCCAGCAGCTTGTTGTAAGACACCCCCGCCGATGCCGTCAGGCCGGTCTCCTCGCGGATGCGCCGGCGGATCGCCTGGGCCATGTGGGTGGCGGATCCGTGGAAGCGCTGCGAGCCGGTGACGTCCAGGTACGCCTCATCCAGCGAGAGCGGCTCGATGGTGGTGGCGAAGTCGGCAAAGATGCCGTGGATCTGCCGCGAGATGGCGCGGTAGTGGTCGAAGCGCGGGCGCAGGAAGATGGCGTCCGGGCACAGGCGGCGGGCCCGGGCAGCCGGCTGCGCCGAGCGAATGCCGAAGGTTCGCGCCTCGTAACTCGCCGCGGCGACCACCCCTCGCCCGTCGGGGGACCCTCCCACCACCACCGGTCGTCCACGCAGGCTCGGGTTGTCGCGTTGCTCCACCGAGGCGTAGAAGGCATCCATGTCGATGTGGATGATCTTGCGCGCGGTCATCGCTATAACGCTCAGTCCGCTCGGGTCAGCCACTCCACGCCGGCGGCGGTCACCACCCCGGTGACCACCGCCCAGATGGCCAGGCTACCGATCATCCACTGCGCCGTCTGCCGCCGCCAGGCGCCCAGGGCCAGGGCCATAACTGCCGCCAGGTGGATGCCGGTGAGCACTGGCCCGAGCAGCGCCAGTCCGGGCAGCCCGTAGCGATCCCAGACTCGAGTGGCGCGGTCGCTCCAGCGCCGGCGCACCGGCCCGCGGCGGCGCTCCCACCAGCGAAACAGGGCGATGATGGCGAAAACCGGCAGCGCGTTGCCGATGAATGCGACTACGGTGAGCGGGGTCACCGAGAGCCCCATGGCTGCGCCCATGGGAATGACGACCATGAGCTCCACCCACGGAGTGGCGGCGAGCAGGAAGACGACCGAGTACTTGAGCAGCAGTTCCATAGAGGGGGCCGGCGCATGAATGAGCGGCCCATTCTAAGCGAATCGTCTAGATAAAGAGTTCCGGGGGCAGGGCCCAGTTTGCGGGATCCTCGGCACGCTCGATGCGGTGAGCGGGGTGGCCGTGGTACAGGTCCAGAGTGGGGGGTGGTTCGATCATGCGCTGCGCCGAGATATCGTAGACCACCCGGACACGCGGCTTGTCTGCGGGGCGGTCCCGGGCCTCCAGGACCACGCCGAGCTTGCCGGACGATAGGCGCACCAGGGTGCCCGGTGGATAGATTCCGACGCAGCGCACGAACCGCTGCACCAGCTTACCGTCCAACCCCTGGCCGGCTTCGTGGGCGACGATGCGGAGTCCTTCGGTCGGTGGGCGGCCGCGGTGGTAGGCGCGGATGGCGGTGACGGCATCGTAGATGTCGACAATGGCGGCCATGCGGGTCTCGATGCTCAGCTGCCGGCCGCTCAGGCCGTAGGGGTACCCGGAGCCGTCGATCCGTTCGTGGTGCTGCTCGGCGATGCGCACGGCCAGCGGAGTGGCCTGGGCCGTCTCGCGCAGTAGCGCCGCGCCGCGCCAGGTGTGGTCCTTGACCTGCTGATACTCCTCCGGCGTCAGCGGACCCGGCTTGGAGATGATGGCATCCGGTAGCAGCGTTTTGCCGATGTCGTGGACGATCCCGGCGGAGCCTAGTGCACGTACATGGGGCTCGGGCATGCGCAGGTAGCGCGCGAACGCCATCAGCAGTACGCCGACGTTGACGCTGTGCTGGTAGGTGTAGTGGTCGCGGGAGCGGATGCGCCCGAAGGCGAGCATGGCATCCGGGTGCTCGTGCAGGGCAGCGGAGAGTTCCTCGCTGATGGTGTCGATGTCCTGCATGCGCAGGGCCCGGCCGGCGCGGGCATCCTGCAGCAGCTCGCGCACCGCCGAGCGCGCCTCCTGAGTCAGTTGCCGTGCCCACTGCCGCCCGTCGCCGGCCTTGGCCCGGGCGGGGCGCCGGTGGCTTGGTTCGGCGGCCTGCTGCGCCGCGCCGGAGGTTTCGGGGCGTCCGCGGTGTGGGTCGACCCGCACCCGGGTCAGCCCCATGGCGCGGATCTTGTCGATGCTCGCCTGCTCGAGCTCGAACTGGTTGTACAGGAACGGGTGCATGGCCCACTGCACGCCCAGGTCGACGAGGTACATGCCGGGGCGCAGGTCCTCGACCGGGACCTCGACCGCGTCCCTGGGTGGTGGTCTTTCCACGACTGCTTCCCTCCGCCCGGTTCCCTGCCGGGGATCGCAACCCTGCATTTGAAACTCCAGCGGTCAGCGTAACCCAAACGCCATTTCCCGCAACCCGGAGAGGGGAGCCGTTGGCATTGCCGCACCGCCCTTATATCCTGATCGGGTTCGAGCCCGCCCCGGAGGTCGCATGTTCCTAGAGCGCAACCCGCGATTCGTCAGCCGGCTGACGCGTGAGACCCTCGCGCTGATCATGGCCGGCGGCCGCGGTGGACGGCTCTCCAGCCTCACGGACTGGCGCACCAAGCCGGCGATCCCCTTTGGCGGCAAGTTCCGGCTGATCGACTTCCCGCTCTCGAACTGCATCAATTCGGGGATCCGTCGGGTGGGCATCCTGACGCAGTACAAGGCCCACTCACTGATCCAGCATGTCCAGCGCGGCTGGGGGTTCCTGCGCGGCGAGTTCGGCGAGTTCGTCGAACTCATCCCCGCCCAGCAGCGCATGGACAAGCCGCTGTGGTACTCCGGCACGGCTGATTCGGTCTACCAGAACATCGACATCATCCAGGCTCACGACCCGAGCTACGTGCTGATCCTCGCCGGCGATCACGTCTATAAGATGGACTACGGTGCGATGATCGCCCGCCATGTGGAGTCCGACGCCGACGTCACCGTCGGCTGCGTGCAGGTGAGTCTGGAGCAGGCCCGCGCCTTCGGGGTGATGACCGTCGAGAAGGACGGGCGCGTCACCGCCCTGACCGAGAAGCCGACGCACCCCGAGCCGATGCCGGGCAAGGACGATGTGGCCCTGGTCTCCATGGGTATCTATGTCTTCAACCGCGACTACCTGCTGCAGGTGCTGCGCGAGGACGCCGAGAACTTCGCCAGCTCGCGGGACTTTGGGCGGGACGTCCTGCCCGCGGCCATCCAGCGCGATCACGTCCAGGCCTTCCCGTTCAGCGACCCGGTCAGCGGCAAGCAGGCCTACTGGCGGGATGTGGGCACCGTGGACGCCTTCTACCGCGCCAATCAGGAGCTGATCCAGGAGGAGCCGGAGCTCGATCTCTACGACGACGAGTGGCCGATCTGGACCTACCAGGCGCAGCTGCCGCCGGCGAAATTCATGCATGATCAGAGTGGCAAGCGCGGCATGGCCATCGATTCGATGGTCTCCGGCGGCAACATCATCGCCGGTGCCTCGGTGCGCCGCTCGGTGCTCTTCTCGCGGGTGAAGGTTGGACCCGGTGCCGTGGTCAAGGAGTCGGTGATCCTGCCCCGGGTGACCGTCGGCGACGGCTGTCGGGTGCGCAATGCGGTCATCGATGAGGGCTGCCGCATCCCGCCGGGGACGGTTATCGGCGAGGACCTGGAGACCGACCGCGAGCGATTCCATGTCACCCCGGGCGGCGTGGTGCTGGTCACCGCCGAGATGCTGGGCCAGGAAGTGGCTCACGTGCGCTGAAACGCCCGCGCTTCGCCGACGCTCGCGTCCCCGCCCATTGCCCCTGATACCAGGAAGCTTGTATGGCTGAGATCCCTGCTGTCGAAGGACTGTTCAACCAATTCGCCATCCTGCTGCTCGTTGCAGCCGTCATTGGCTTTATCGGCACCCGCCTCAAGCAGCCGCTGATCGTATCTTTCATCGCGGTGGGCATCCTGGTGGGCCCGTCTGCGCTTGGCTGGGTGGACGGGCACGAGCCGATGATGGAACTGCTGGCCGAGATCGGTATCGCGCTGCTGCTGTTCATCGTCGGCCTCAAGCTCGATCTGCACCTGATCCGCACCATGGGGCCCGTGGCTCTCGCTACTGGCCTGGGGCAGGTGATCTTCACCTCGGCGGTTGGTTTCCTGATCGCACTGGCGATGGGCATGGAGCCGATCACCGCCCTCTACGTGGCGGTGGCGCTGACCTTCTCGAGTACCATCATTATCGTCAAGCTGCTGTCGGATAAGAAGGAGATCGACGCCCTGCACGGGCGCATCGCCATCGGTTTTCTGATCGTGCAGGACATCTGCGTGGTCCTGGCCATGATCCTGATCACCTCCCTGGCAGCTGGTGAGGGGGACGCCAACGTCGCCGTCGAAGTGGGGCAGGTCCTGCTGACGGGCGTGGCCCTGCTGCTGTTCGTGGGCGTGTTGATGCGCTATGTGCTGCCGCGGCTGCTTAACATGCTGGCGCGCACACCGGAGCTGCTGGTGCTCTTCTCCATCGCCCTGGCTGTGGCGATGGCCACCGGGGGCGATCTGATGGGCTTCAGCAAGGAGGTGGGGGCTTTCCTGGCGGGTATCGCCATCGCCTCCACGCCCTATCGCGAGGCGGTGGCCTCGCGGCTGACGGCGCTGCGCGATTTCCTGCTGCTGTTCTTCTTCATCTCCCTGGGCGCGCAGCTGGATATGGGCACCATCGGCGATCAGGTGGTGCCGGCACTGATCTTCTCGGCCTTCGTGCTCATCGGCAACCCGATCATCGTGCTGATCATCATGGGCTTTATGGGCTATCGCAAGCGCACCGGCTTCCTGGCCGGGCTGACGGTGGCGCAGATCTCGGAATTTTCCCTGATCCTGGCAGCCCTGGGCATGTCGGTGGGGCACATCGGCCAGGACACCATGGGGCTGGTGACCCTGGTGGGTCTGATCACCATCGGCGCTTCCACCTACATGATCCTCTACTCCAAGCCGCTCTATGAGCGTCTAGCGCCGCTGCTCTCGGTCTTCGAGCGCAGGACCCCGCACGCGGAGATCGCCCTGGACAGTCAGCCCGATCAGCACTATGAGGCCGATGTGGTGATCTTCGGTTTGGGCCGCTACGGGCACCAGCTGGCCAAGAACTTCAAGGCCCGCGGCTGGCGGGTGCTCGGCGTGGACTTCGATCCGACCCTGGTGGGACAGTGGCGGGACGAAGGCCACATGGCCCACTACGGCGATGCCTCGGACCCGGAGTTCCCGCAGACCCTGCCGCTGGGCCGGGCCCGCTGGGTGATCAGCACGGTGCCCGATCGGGACATCGGGGCAACGCTGATCACTGCGCTGCGCGGGGCCGGCTACCGCGGTAAGGTGGCGGTTACGTCCCACTCGCGGATGGATGCTGACTACCTGCGTGGCCACGGGCCCGACCGGGTCCTGCTGCCCTTCGTCGACGCCGCGGAGATGGCCGTGGCCGGGATCACCGGGGGGCAGGGAGGAGGTGAACGATGAGCCTTGAGCGGATCCTGATTGCCAGCGACCTATCGGAACGGGCGGCGCTGGCCGGCGCTCGGTCGGCGCAGTTGGCCGAAGAGGCGGGAGCCGGCGTCGTAGCCGTCTGTGTCGTCGAGGGTGATATCCCGGCCGAGGGCGGCGGTGGCGATCCGCGGGCCACGGTACAACAGGCGGTCGAGGCCGAGCTGCAGCGGGTCACGCCGGGGCACTGGGCATCCGTGCGGGTGCGTTTCGGAGACACGCTTGGTGAGTTGTCTCGGGTGGCCGAGGAGGAGCAGGCTCAGCTGCTCCTCCTTGGTGCCCATGGTCAGCATTTCGCGGCCGACTGGGTGCTGGGGACGACCGCCGAGCAGGTCGTGCGCCACCTGCCGGTGCCCACTCTGGTGGTCCGGCAGTCGGCGGAGCATCCCTACCGGCGCATCCTGGTCGCCACCGATTTTTCCGCCTGTGCCCGCGCCGCCCTGCAGCGCGTAGCGGACTGGTTCCCGGGCGCGGACCTGGAGCTGCTCCATGTCCTCGACACCCAGGCCCTGGAGCAGATGCGTACCGCCGGGGTGGATCCGCGCTGGGTGGAGCGGCGCTACGAGCAGCTGCGCACCGAAGCCGAGTCCCGTCTACGTGAGGAACTGCTCGCCTGCAGGGTCGATCCGGATGAGGTGACGATGACGCTGTTGGCGGGCCATCCGGCGGAGTTCTTGCTCGAGCGCGTGCGGACCCGCCAGCCCCAGCTGGTGGCCATGGGCAATCACGGCCGCGGACGCTGGGGCAATCTGCTGCTCGGCAGCGTGGCCAGCCGCGTGCTGCACCAGATCGACACGGACCTGCTACTGGTCCGTGCCGGGGAGGGCTGAGGACGCCCCGGGCATGCCGCTGCGGTGGCGGTCCGCAACCTTCCCGACTGCGCGGAGGTTTCATGGTGGAGGACGAAGGGGACGCGGCCCCCGGGGCCGCGCAGGAGCCGGCTGGACGCTGGCATGCCAGAGAGGCCGAGCAGGTTGCCGAGCACTTCGGCTCGGGGCCGCAGGGCTTGGCGGTCGACGAGGTCCAGGCGCGTCTGCAGCGCCACGGCCCCAACCGGCTGCAGCCGCCCGAGCGGGCCGGCCCGGTGGTGCGCTTCCTGCGCCACTTCCACAACATCCTGATCTACATCCTGATCGCCGCTGCGCTGGGCACCGCGCTGCTCGGCCACTGGGTCGATACCGGGGTGATCCTGGCGGTGGTGCTGATCAACACCCTCATCGGCTTCCTCCAGGAGGGCAAGGCGGAGCGCGCCCTGGATGCCATCCGCCAGATGCTCTCGCCCCAGGCGGTGGTGGTCCGTGGCGGCGAGCGCCAGGAGGTGGATGCCGCCGAGATCGTCCCCGGCGACGTCGTCTTCCTCCAGGCCGGCGATAAGGTGCCCGCCGACCTGCGTCTGCTCAACGCCAAGAACCTGCGCATCGACGAGGCGGTGCTCACCGGTGAGTCGGTGCCGGTGGAGAAGGGCACCGAGGCGGTGGATGCCGGTGCGGATCTCGGCGACCGGCGGGGGATGGCCTACTCCGGCACCCTGGTGACCTTCGGCCGGGGGCTCGGCGTGGTGGTGGCCACCGGGGCGGAAACCGAGGTCGGGCGCATCTCGCAGATGCTCGGCGAGGTGCACAGCCTGCAGACGCCGCTGATCCGACAGACCGAGCAGTTCGGCCGCTGGCTGGCGGCGATCATCGTGGTGGTGGCGGCCTTCACCTTCGCCTTCGGCTACTGGGTGCGGGACTACCCGCTCGACGAGATGTTCCTGGCCGCGGCCAGCCTGGCGGTCTCCACCATCCCCGAGGGTCTGCCGGCGATCCTGACCATCGCCCTGGCCATCGGCGTGCAGAAGATGGCCCGGCGCAACGCCATTATCCGGCGCCTGCCCGCGGTGGAGACCCTCGGCTCGGTCTCGACCATCTGCTCGGACAAGACCGGCACGCTCACCCGCAACGAGATGACCGTGGCCACCCTGGTCAGTGGCGAGCGGCAGCTGCGGGTCGATGGCGTCGGTTATGCCCCCCACGGCGGGTTCTGCGAGGGGCACGAGGAGGTGTTCCCCGACCGCGACCCGGTCTTCCACCAGGCCCTGCTCTGCGCCCTGCTGTGCAACGACGCGGAGCACTTCGAGCGCGACGGCGAGTGGCGTCTGCGCGGCGACCCCACCGAGGGGTCGCTGGTGGTGGCCGCACGCAAGGCCGGCTACGATCCGGTGGCCGAGGCGGAGCAGCGCCCGCGCGTGGACGTCATCCCGTTTGAGTCGGATCACAAATACATGGCGACCCTGCACTCTGACCATCACGGATGGCAGGGGATCTATCTCAAGGGCAGTCCGGAGCGGCTGCTCGAGCTCTGCAGTCACGAGCAGACCACCGCGGGGGCGCAGCCGCTGGAGCGGGCCCGGTGGGAGTCGGCCATGGACGAGGTGGCCGCTCGCGGTGAGCGCCTGCTGGCCCTGGCCGTGCGGGAGGTCGAGCCCCATCAGCAGGAGCTGACCTACGAGCAGGTGGAGGCGGGGGGATTCACCCTGCTGGCGCTGGTCGGCATCATCGACCCGCCCCGCGAGGAGGCCATCGAGGCGGTTGCCCGTGCCCAGGGGGCGGGGATCCGGGTGAAGATGATCACCGGGGATCACCTGGCCACCGCGCGGGCCATCGGCCGGCAGCTGGGGATCGGGCAGGGGGCGGCGGTCTCCGGCCAGGAGATCGACGGCATGGACGACGCGACGCTGCAGGAGACGGTACGCCGCGTCGATGTCTTTGCCCGCACCACGCCGGAGCACAAGCTGCGCTTGGTTCAGGCCCTGCAGGCCGAAGGTGGCATCTGTGCCATGACCGGCGACGGGGTCAACGATGCGCCGGCGCTCAAGCGCGCCGACGTCGGCGTGGCCATGGGCAACAAGGGCACCGAGGCGGCCAAGGAGGCCTCGGAGATGGTCCTGGCCGACGACAACTTCGCCTCCATCACCCACGCGGTGGAGGAGGGGCGCGCCGTCTACGACAACATCCGCAAGGCCATCCTGCACATGCTGCCCACCAACGCCGGGCAGTCGCTGACCATCATGATGGCGATCCTGATGGGGCTGGCCCTGCCGCTGACCCCGGTGCAGGTGCTCTGGGTGAACATGGTCACCTCGGTGACGCTGGCCATGGCGCTTGCCTTCGAGCCGGCCGAGCCGGGGGTGATGGGGCGCCCGCCGCGGGATCCGAAGGCGCCGCTGCTCTCCGGCTTCATGCTCTGGCGTATCCCGTTTGTGGCGCTGCTGCTGTGGCTGGGGACCTTCGGCCACTTCGTGTGGATGGAGGAGGTGGTCGGCGCCAGCGATGAGCTGGCCCGGACCGTGGCCATCAACACCCTGGTCGCCGGCCAGGCGTTCTATCTGCTCAACCTGCGCCTGATCTACGACCCGATCTGGCGGGGCTGGGCGTTGTTCCGCTCGCAGGCGATGTGGATCGCCATCGGCGTGCTCATCCTGCTCCAGATTGCCTTCACCTACGCCCCGGTCATGCACGCGCTCTTCGGCACCACGCCGATTGGGCCCCAGGACTGGGCGCGCATCTTGCTCTTCGGGCTGGCGGTGTTCGTGATCGTGGAGTTGGAGAAGGCCGTCGTCCGCCGGCTGCCGGCGCGGCAGCCGGCTTCGGTGGCGACGACGGGGTAGCCGGTGATCCGGGTCGGGGCGGTGCCCGGCTCAGGCCTGCTGGAGGGCCTGACGCACCGCCTCGGCCACCTGGAGGGCGCGCTCCTCGCCCATGTACGGCCACATGGGCAGGCTCAGCACCTCGTGGCAGGCCTGCTCGGCCACCGGACAGTGGGCCTCCAGGTGCTGGTAGACCGGCTGCTGGTGGACCGGGACCGAGTAGTAGACCATGCAGCCGATGCCGGCCGCCTGGAGGGCGTCGCGCACGGCGTCGCGGCGGCCGTCGGCGATGCGCACGGTGTACTGGTGGAAGATGTGATCGCCGTGGGGCGCCGTATGCGGCGTGGTCAGACCCGGCAGGCCGGCCAGTTCGCGGTCGTAGAGCGCGGCGATCTCCTTGCGCTGGGCGTTCCAGCCGTCCACGTGGGGCAGCTTGACCTGTAGCAGGGCCGCCTGCATGGCGTCGAGCCGCGAGTTGTAGCCGATCAGGGTGTGGTGGTCGCGGCGCTCTTGGCCGTGCAGACGCAGCAGCCGGCACTGAGCGGCGAGCTCGTCGTCATCGGTGGTGATCATGCCGCCGTCGCCGAAACCGCCCAGGTTCTTGGTCGGATAGAACGAGTGGGCCCCGAGATCGCCCAGCGTGCCCAGCCGGGCCTCGCCCTGGCGGGCCCCGAAGGCCTGGGCCACGTCCTCGATCACCCGCAGGCCGCGCCGGCGCGCCAGCTCGTTGACGGCGGCCATATCCGGCCCCTGGCCGAAGATGTGCACCGGAAGCAGCGCCTTGGTGCGCTCGGTGCAGGCCGCCTCCAGGGTCTCGGCGGTGACGTTGAAGGTGTCCGGGTCGATGTCGGCAAACCGCGGCGTGGCGCCGGCCAGGCTGATGACCTCGGCGGAGGCGTAGAAGGTGAAGGGCGAGGTCACCACCTCGTCGCCCGGCTCGACCCCGGCGGCGACCAGGGCGATCAGCAGGGCGTCCGTGCCGCTGTTGACGCCGATGGCGTGCCGGCAGCCCAGGTGCTCGGCCACCGCCTGCTCGAAACGCTCCACCGTGGGACCGAGGACGTAGGCCCCGGAGGCCAGCAGATCCGTGGCGGCCTGTTCGAGTTCGCCGCGCAGGGCGTCGTATTGCGGCTTCGGGTTGTAGATGGGGATCTGCACGCTTTCCAGCTCCTATGCGTTCTCTGCGTTTCTCAGGCGCCCCGTGGCCTCGGCCAGCAGGTCGACGATGCCGGCGGCAAAGCGACCGTCCGACTGACACGTCTGCCCGTGGCGCAGGCAGTCGAGGAAGTGCTCCAGCTCCAGGCGCAGGGGTTGGCCGTGGCCTTGGTGGATGGTCTCGGCGCCCTCGTCGATGTTGTCCAGGTGGCCGTCGATGCCCTTGCGGTGGTGGGTGACCACCTGGTTGATCTCGTCGTAGACCACCATCCCCTCGCTGCCGACGATGACCAGGTTGCGCCGTTTCTCCGGCCACAGCCAGGAGCAGTGCAGGTGGCTTTGCAGGCCGTCGTCGTAGCTCAGGTGGAGGTAGACGTCGTCCTCGATGCCCGGCTGCAGGATGCACTGGCCGTGGACCTGCATGCCGCGGGGCGTTCGCCCGGGCAGCAGGAAGCGCTGCACGGCCACGTCGTGGGTGCCCAGGCACCACAGGGCGTTCTCGTAGTCGCGCGCCCGCCCCAGGCCCAGACGCTCCTGATGGACGCTGTGCACCTGCCCGATGCGCCCGGCGGCCAGGTCGTCGCGCAGCCACTGGATGGCCGGCTGGAAGAGCAGCAGGTGGCCGACCATGAGCAGCCGCCCACGCTGCTCGGCCAGTTCCACCAGGTGCCAGGCCTGGCTCGGGTCCGGGGTGAGGGGCTTCTCGACGAAGACGTCCTTATCGGCCTCCAGGGCCTGGCGGACCACCTCGTAGTGGGTCGCCACCGGGGTGGCGACGGCGACGGCGTCGAGCTGCGGGTCGGCCAGCGCCGCCGCGGTGTCCGTGTAGGTGGGGACGTCGGGGCAGATCGTCTGGACCTGGCGCAGGTTTTCGGCGTTGACCTCGACGACCGCGTGGAGGGCGCCGAGCTCATGGAGGTTGCGGACCAGGTTGCGGCCCCAGCCGCCGGCGCCGATGACGGCAACCCGGGGTGTGGCGGCCTGGGCGGCTTCGGTCGTGGCCATGGGCGTATCGATCCTCTCTTGGTGCCGGCGGCGCGCTTCGCCCGCGCTGGGCCGGACGCGGCCTGCGGCGAAACCGCGCTAATTTATCAAAAATCGTGCTGGGCAGGTTATCGACCGGATCGCTGCGGGCTGTAGGGCCGCGTCGCATCAGTCGGCGGCGAGGGTTTGCAGCGCTGCCGCCAGGCGCTGCCAGGCCGCCTCGGTGCCGGGCAGGCCGAAGCGCAGTCCCGCCGGCTCATCGAAGGCGCGGACCCAGACCCCGGCCCGGGCCAGCAGCGCCTGGTAGCGCCGCGCCGCGGTGCAGGGGACCCAGCGAAACAGCGCCGTGCCCCCCGCCGGTGCCAGCCCGGCGGCGGTCAGCAGCCCATCCAGCCGCTGCGTCGCCGCCGTCAGGGCGCGTCGCTGGGCCGCCTGCCAGGCCTCGTCGGCCAGGGCCTGCCCGGCGGCATGGCGGGCCGGGCCGGCCAGAGGCCAGGGACCGAGCACCCCGGCCAGTTGCTGGCGCAGCCCCTCCGGGCCGAGCAGGAAGCCGACCCGGGCGCCGGCGAGGCCGTAGAACTTGCCCAGCGAGCGCAGCAGGATCAGGCCCGGGCGGCCGACGGCCGGGGCCAGGGAGGTCTCCGGCTCGGCGTCGCAGAACGCCTCGTCGACGATCAGATGCCCGCCCCCGGCGGCCAGCGCATCGCACCAGGCGAGCAGGGTGGCGGCGGGGTAGCGGGTGCCGGAGGGGTTGTTGGGATGGCTCAGCACGAGCGTGTGCCAGGGCGGGGGCGTGGGTGGCCCGGCGGCGATCCGCTCGGCGGTGATGCGCTCGACGCGGTGGCCCCAGTGCTGCCACGCCCGCGCATGCTCGGCATACTCCGGCGCCGGGATGGCCACGTTTCCTGGGGAGTGGAGAGCCGGGAGCAGGCTGATGGCGGCCTGGGAGCCGGGCAGGGCCAGGGCCGCGCCGTTGCCGGCGGCGTAGTGCGCCGCGGCCTGCGCCTCGAGTCCGTCGGCCTCGGGCAGCCGGTGCCAGGTGGCCGCCGGGGCGGCGCTCAGCGGGAAGGGGGTCGGGTTGATGCCGGTGGAGAGGTCCACCCAGCCCCCCGGCGGCTCGCCGAAGCGCGCCGTCGCCTCGGCGAGGTTGCCGCCGTGCTCCAGCGTGTCGGGCAGGTGCTGTGCTTCGCTCATCAACGACCCCTCAGGGGATCAGCGGGGAGGGCGCCCACAGGGCGATCGCCGCCGCGATCCAGATCAGCACCCCGCGTTCCACCAGCGCCACTGATGCCTCGATGGTGTTGGCGTCCGCCGGATGCCCGCTACCCAGCGTGGGGCGTTGGCGGACGCCGTCGCTGTAGACGGCCGCGCCGCCGAGGGTGGTATCGAGGGCCGCGGCGCCGGCGGCCAGGACCACGCCCGGGTTGCTGCCGGGCCATTGCGGGGCCTGGTTGCGCACTGCAGCCCACACCGCCTGCGGGCGCAGGCTCGCCAGGGCATAGGTGAGCGCCGTCAGGCGCGCCGGGATCCAGCCGAGCAGGTCGTCCAGGCGGGCGGCGGCGTAGCCGAAGTCGTTGAAGCGCACGGTCCGGTAACCCCAGAGGGCGTCCAGGGTGTTGATCAGTCGGTGGGCGACTGCCCCCGGAGCGCCGGCGACCAGGAACCAGAAGAGGGTGGCGAAGACCGCGTCGTTGCCGTTCTCCAGGGTCGATTCGGTGGTGGCGCGGGCGGTGTCTTCGGCGTCCATGGACTGTGCATCCCGACTGACGATCCTGCCCACCGCCGCGCGGGCCTCGGCCAGGTCGCCACGGGCCAGCGGTTGCGCCACACCCAAGGCGTGCTCGCGCAGGCTGCGGCTGCCCAGGCAGAGGTAGAGCAGCCCCAGCTCCACCACCCAGCCGAGCGGCCCCAGCGTGAGCAGGGTGGCGAGCAGCACGGCCGGTGCGACCAGGATGGCGACCGCCACCATGCCGGCCTTGCGCCGGTCCGGGTCGGGCAGGCGCCCTTGGTTGAGCAGCCGCTCCAGCCAGCCGGCAACCCGGGCAAAGCCGTTCAGTGGGTGCCCGGCGCGGGGCTCGCCGAAAACCCGGTCGAGTAGCCACGCGCCGATGATCAGGGCGGGGAACGGCACGGGAGCGGCCTAGACGCTCGCCGCCACGGCGGCGGCGCCAAGCAGTGCGGCGGTCTCGGTGAGCTCCACGGTGGCGCCGGCGGTGTCGCCGGTGGTCCCGCCGAGGCGCCGTGACATCGCGTGCTGCGCCAAGACCAGGGCGACTGCCCCGGCGGCCACCGCCGCCAGCCCGGCCCATCCGGTGAGCAGGGCGGCCAGGGCGGTGACCACGGCCGCACTGCCCAGCGAGGCGCCGGGTGGCCCGAAGTGGGACAGGGCCTCGCCGATCCCGCCGGGGCGCACATAGGGTGTGGTCAGGAACAGCAGGGTCAGCCCGGCGCGTCCGACAACCGCCGCTGTGGCGATGGCCAGTACGGCGCCGGCGTCGAGCAGGGCGGCCACCGCTGCCACCTTGAGCAGGAGGACGGCGACGATCGCCGTGACCCCGATGGGCCCGCAGGAAGGATCCTTCATGATTTCCAGGGTGCGTTCCCGCTGCGCCATGCCGCCGACCCAGGCGTCGGCGGAGTCGGCCAGGCCGTCGAGGTGCAATGCGCCGGTCAGCAGCGCCCAGATCACCACTACCAGGGCTGCAGTGAGCAGTGCAGGCAAAGCTTGGGTCAGGAAGGCCATCAGAATCAGCAGGGTGCCGATGATCGCCCCGACCAGGGGGTAGGCGACCAGCGAGGCGCCACTCTCCTCGTCGTCGATGCGGCCGAGCGAAGGCACCGGAAGGCGCGTGAGAAAGGCGATGGCGATCAGCAGCGGTCGCAAGGCGGTCATCGCTCCCCCTCCGCCGATGTTGCGCGGTTATGGAAGTAGAGGGTCGGATCGGTGCCGGGCTCGACACGGACCCGGCTGACCGAGGCGTAGGGCACGTAGAGTCGGTTGAACCCGCGCAGCGGGAGCTCCAGCAGGTGCGACAGCACCACGCGGATCAGCCCGCCGTGGCCGACGAGCAGCAGGTGCTCGCCGGGGTGCTCTGCGAGCAGCCGCACCCAGGCATCGATGACGCGGCGCTGGAAGTCGGCCATGGGCTCGGCGTTGGGCGGCGTATAGTGGAGCGGATCGGCCCAGAAGCGGGCCTGCCCCTGGGGGTCCTGCTCGTAGAGCTCCGCCGGGGTCAGGCCCTCCCAGTCACCGAAGCCGATCTCTTGGAAACCGTTTTCCACCTGTAATGGCAGCCCCTGCTCGGCGGCGTAGCGTTCGGAGAACTCGCGGCAGCGGCGCAGCGGGGAGCAGACGATCCGGGTCAACGCCGCGGGCTCGAGCGGGGCGGCGCGCATCTGCGCCCAGCCGCGTTCGCTGAGCGGGTCGTCCTGGGTGCCGCGGTAGCGGCGGCCGCCCACCGGCTCGCCGTGGCGGATCAGATCGATCCAGGTCTCCTGGCCTTCGATGGGGGGTCTCACCCTTTGCCCTCCGGGGTTACGCCGGCCTCCGCGAAGGTGGCCATGCGGTTGTGGATGGCGCAGGCCATGCGCATCAGCGGTATCGCGGTCGCAGCGCCGCTGCCCTCGCCCAGGCGCATGTTGAAGTCGAGCAGCGGGCGCCCGCCGAGGGCCGCGACGATGCGGTGGTGACCCGGCTCGGCGGAGCCGTGGCCGAGGATCATCCAGGCGCGGGTGCCGGGGCGCAGTCGCTCGGCCAGCAGGGCGGCTGCGCCGCTGATGAAGCCGTCGAGGAGGATGACCACACCGCGCTGGGCGCAGCGGATGTAGGCACCGGTCATGGCGGCCAGCTCCAGGCCGCCCACGCGACGACCGGCTTGCCACGGCTCGCTGAGGTTTGCCGGTCCGCCGAGCTGTTCTCGGTGCAGGGCCAGGGTCTCGTCGACGGCCTCCGCCTTGTGTCGCAGCCCGGCGGCATCGTGTCCGGTGCCTGGGCCGACTAGCCCCGGCGCCGGTTTGTTGAGCAGGGCGCCGACCACGGCGGCGGCCGCAGTGGTGTTGGCGATGCCCATCTCGCCGGCGATAAAGACCCGGGTGCCGTGCTGATCGATGGACCGGTCGACGGCCCGCGCGCCGGCGGTGAGCGCAGCGCTGAACTGCTCGTCGGTCATCGCCGGCTGCCGGCGCATGTTGGCCGTGCCGGCGGCGATGCGTTCGTCGCGCACCGCCTGCGGCACCGCGCCCTGCCATCGGGTGCCGACATCCACCACCTCCAGCTGGGCGCCGATCTCCTCGCTCATCACGCAGATGGCTGCGCCGCCGTTGGAGAAGTTCTCCATCATCTGCAGCGTGACCACCGGGTCGAAGGCGGAGACGCCGTCCTCGGCGATGCCGTGGTCGCCGGCGAACAGCGTGATCTGGACCGGATCCACGGCGGGGTGCGGGGTCTGCTGAAGCCCGGCGAGCTGGATGGCGATCTCTTCGAGCCGGCCGAGCGATCCCGGCGGCTTGGTCAGCTGATCCTGTCGAGCCCGCGCCTGCTGGGCGTAATGCGGATGGGTCTGTTGGATCGGTTCATCGAGCCACTCCGGTTGGTTCACGATTGCGCTCCTCATTCCCTTCTTGGCGGCGTCAGCCCGTCGCGGGGGGACGACTCTATTTCAGGGGCTGTGCGAGGCCGGCGACGGTCCAGGTCACTCGCTCGCAGCGTTCGGCCATCTGTTGGTGCAGCGCTCCGGCCTCGTCGCAGAAGCGCCGCGCCAGGGCGTTCATCGGCATTACGCCCAGACCGGTTTCATTGCTGACCAGCAGCAGGTCGCCGCCTGCGGCGGCAACCGCGTCGACCAGCCCGGTTCGTGCCTGCTCAAGGCTCTCGCTGGTGACGTTTGCCTCGGTGGCCCCGTCCCCGGCGACGAGCTGATTGGTCAGCCATAGACTCAGGCAGTCGACCAGGAGTACGCGGCCCGGGGCGCTGTGCGCCTCGATGGCCCGGGCCAGCTCCAGCGGGGCCTCGATCGTCTGCCAGTGCGCGGGGCGTCGCGCCCGGTGCGCGGCGATGCGCTCGGCCATGCCGGCATCGCCGCGGGGTCGGGCCGTGGCGATGTAGACGACATCGTCGCTGAGTTCGCGCGCGCGCTGTTCGGCATGACGGCTCTTGCCCGAACGGACGCCGCCGAGGATGAGTTCCCGCATGGTATTCCCCCTGGCACGGGTGAGGGAGGATACCATACCCTTGCACTAGCCGGTCCCGGTCGGGACCGCATGCCCGATGCAGAGAAAGCCAGCCAGCATGACCCTTAACGTAACGGAAAGGCACCAGGCCAGTGACCCCGTCCCCGGGGCCTACGTCGACCACCCCCTGCGCCAGGAAGTCAACGACGAGATTCACGCCCGACCCTATGAGCGCCTGCGGGCCCCGGCCCGGGTCAGTCACCTGGGGATGTTCTCCGGGCGCCACTCCGCGGATGCCGATCGGGCGGCCGTAGCGGATCTGTGCGAGCGCTTCGGCGTGGAGCCGCCGGAGCCGGATGCCCAGCACATGTCCCGTGACTTCGGCGCCTTTCGGCTCAAGTGGGAGCGGCGCACCGAGGTTTCGACCTACACCTTCATCGTCGAGGACGAGTTCGAGCACCCGTTCGAGGGGCCACCCATCGAACGCTTGCCCGAGGACTGGCTGGCCAGTTTGCCCGGACCGCGCCTGGTCGGTATCCATCTCGCGCTGGAGCCGTCCTGGTCGCAGCCGCGGACCAGCAGCGGAATCGTGGCGCTGTTCAACGACAACACGATCGTTGGCAGCCAGATCGCCGGCGGAGCGGCGCGGGTGTGGACGGACTTCCGTATCCACGATGACGGCTTTTCGCGCATCCTCCTGCGCGATGTGAACATGCGCGAGCGCCAGGCCGGGCGTGCCATCCAGCGTCTGCTCGAGATCGAGACCTACCGCATGATGGCGCTGCTCGCCTTCCCAGTGGCGCGGCGCCTCAACCCTCAGCTCAACGAGCTCGAGGAGCAGCTGGCCGGGATCACTGAGCGCATGACCGGCTCGAGCCGGGAGCGTGACGAGCAGCACCTGCTCGGTCAGCTGATGGAGTTGGCCGCCCAGGTGGAGCGTATCGGCAACAACACCAACTACCGCTTCCATGCGGCGCGTGCCTATCACGAGCTGGTCGAACGGCGCATCCAGGAGCTGCGCGAGCAGCGCATCCAGGGCGTACAGACCATCCAGGAGTTCATGGAGCGGCGCCTGGTGCCGGCCATGCGCACCTGTGCCACGGTCACCGAACGGCGCGAGTCGCTCTCCGAGCGTATATCGCGCACCGGCGATCTGCTGCGCACCCGCATCGACGTGGCCCTGGAGGCGCAGAACCGCGATCTGCTCGACTCCATGGATCGCCGCGCCAAGCTGCAGTTCCGGCTGCAGGAGACGGTCGAGGGGCTGTCGGTGGCGGCCATCAGCTACTACCTGATGGGGCTGATCAGCTACGTCCTGGAGGCGGCGCGCGACGCCGGTGCCCCGATCCGGGTGGAGGTCACCCAGGGGCTGGCGGTGCCGGTGGTGGTGTTCACCATCTGGCTGGTGGTGCGCCTGGTCCGCTACCGCATCGCCAAACGCCAGGAGGCCTAGCGCCGCGCCGGCCGGCGCGGCGCCGGCCGCGGATCAGCCCTCCACCCGGTCGGTGGCCGTGCCGGTGCTGGTGTCGCTGGTGTGCCAGTCCGACTCCACCTGCGCCCACGGTTCCATGGGCGGTTCGCTGCGTTCGCCGGGCCGCGGTGCGAAGCGCTCCTCCTCCAGCGCTTTGAGCAGGCCCACGACCATCCCGAGGATGATGAACGAGAACGGCACTGCAGCGGCGATGACCGCGCCCTGCAGGGTGGTCAGGCCGCCGGCGGTGAGCAGCACGATGGTCACCAGGGTGATGACCGTGCCCCAGATCACCGTGTGCAGCCGGGAGATCTCCGTCGAGCCGTTGGAGAGCAGGGTCTGGGTGACCAGGATGCCGGCGTTGGCGGAGGTGATCAGGTAGGTGCCGATGAGCACGGTCACCAGCACCGACGCTGCCGCTCCCCAGAGGCCCACGTCCATCAGCTCGATGGTGCGGAAGACGGCGGTGCTGACCTCCTCGCGGGTGGCTTCGGTGACCCCGCCGGGGCCAAAGAGCTCAAGGTGGATGGCGTTGCCGCCAAACAGTCCGATCCAGACGATGGTGATACCGGTCGGCACCAGCAGCACGCCCATGACGAACTCGCGCAGCTTGCGGCCGCGCGAGATGCGCGCGATGAAGATCCCGACGAAGGGCGCCCAGGCCAGCCACCACCCCCAGTAGAAGAGGGTCCACTCGGCCTGCCAGTCGCCCTCGGCGTTGGCGTGGGTATGGAAGGAGAGGGTGAAGAGGTTCTGCAGGTAGTCGCCGGTGGACTGCACGATCAGCGCCAGCAGGTACTGGGTCGGCCCCCAGAGCAGGAAGAAGAGCAGCACCGCGGCGCTCATCCAGAAGTTGGCCTCGCTGATCATGCGCACCCCGGACTGCACGCCGTAAAGCACCGATACGGTGGCGACGCCCATCACCGTGACAGCGATGGCGATCTGACCGGTGGTGCCCGCCGTGATCCCGGTGAGTTCGCCGATGCCGGTGTTCAGCTGCTGGATGCCCAGCCCCAGCGTAGTGGCGATGCCGAAGACCGTGGCGAACACGGCTAGGACGTCGATGGCATCCCCCCAGGGGCCGTGGATGTGCTTGCCGATGAGCGGGTAGAAGGCCGAGCGCATGGTCAGCGGCAGCCCGCGGCGGAAGCTGAAGTAGGCGAGGATGAGGGCGACCAGCGAGAAGACCGCCCAGCCGTTGAGGCCCCAGTGAAAGTAGGCCAGGCGTAGCGCGGTGTCGGCGGCTTCGCTCGGGTCGTCGCTGACCGTGAACGGGTTTCGGTCGAAGTGGGAGATGGGCTCGGCGACCGCCCAGAAGATCAGGCCGACGCCCATTCCGGCGGCGAAGAGCATGGTGAGCCAGGAGAAGGTTCGGAACTCGGGCACCTCGTGGTCCTGGCCCAGGCGCACGTTCTTAAAGCGCCCGGTGCCCAGCCAGATCACCAGCAGCAGAAAGGCGGCCACGACCAGCACGTAGTACCACTGCAGGAAGGGGGTCAAGGCCTCGCGCCAGCCGGTGACCACCGTCTCCAGCTGCTTCGGCCAGACGGCTCCGGCCAGGGCAAAGGCGGCCACAAGGAAGGTGGACACGGCGGTCACCCGGGGGCTCATGCCCTTGAAGAAACCGCGGGTCGCTACGTTGAACATCGCTGCTGGCTCCTGCTTTGCGGTAGGCTAACGGGCTGGCGCACGGGCGCCCTAGCCTAACAACCACCGACGCGTCCTGCGGCGTTGGCCGCGCCGCGGGGCCCAAGGAGGCGTGCATGCATCGCGGGATGCTCCCCGTTTTGTCCGTCGTCGGCATCCTGGCCGTGGTGACCGTCGCACTCGGGCCCATGGTCTCGGCGCCGATCGCCGCCGCCTGGCCCGCCTGGTGGCCGGTATGGTCCGGGTTTGCCCTGATCGGTGTACTGGCTGTTCACGTCGCCCGGCAGCGGCCTTGGCTGGCCCGGGTAACGGCGGTTCGGGCATTCCTGGCCTGGATACTCTGGGCGATGCCGGCGCTGGTCTACGCCGTCGTCGGTGGTCGCTACGGGCTGCCGACGGCCGGATGGGGCGAGCAGGCGCTCGGTGCAGACGAGATCAGCCACTGGCTTGATCGGGTCACCGCTTACAGCCTGTTGGGGGCCCCGCCGATTCCCGAGCCGCTGCCCCAGTTGGGGGCGACCGTAGCCCTGGTGGCGGTCTATGCGGCCCCGGTGCTGGCCTTGCTGGTGCTGGTCTCGATCTGGCGCAGCGGCCGGCGCGGTCGCCGCGGCCGTGCTTGACACCCCTGGCCCCCCTGCCTAGCATCCGCGGGGCTGACCCGGAGCGCAGATCCTGCCCATGAACCTTGATGCAATCCGTGAGCTCGCCGCCGACGACATGGCGGAGGTCAACCGCTTGATCCAGGCGCGGCTGTCGTCGGACGTGGTTCTGATCAACCAGCTCGCCCACCATATCGTCAACAGTGGCGGTAAGCGTCTGCGCCCCACGGTCGTGCTTCTGGCGGCGCGGGCCTGCGGCTACCAGGGCACGGATCACGTCCAGCTGGCGGCGATCATCGAGTTCATCCACACCGCCACGCTGCTCCACGACGACGTGGTGGACGGCTCGGACATGCGTCGTGGCCAACAGACGGCGCACACCATCTGGGGGAACGAGGCCAGCGTGCTGGTCGGCGACTTCCTCTATACCCGGGCCTTCGAGATGATGGTCGAACTCGACTCCATGGCCGTACTGCGGATCCTGGCGCGGGCGACCAACACCATCGCCCGGGGCGAGGTGATGCAGCTGATGAACGTCCACGAGCCGGATCTCACTGAGGCCGATTACCGGCAGGTGATCTACCGCAAGACGGCGACCCTGTTCGAGGCCGGCTGTCAGAACGGAGCGGTGCTCGCGGGACTGGACGAGGCCGGATGCGAGGCCCTGGCGGCCTACGGGCGGCACTTGGGGACGGCCTACCAGCTGGTGGACGATGCTCTGGATTACAGCGGCGATGCCACCGAGATCGGCAAGAACATCGGTGACGACCTGGCCGAGGGCAAGACCACCATGCCCCTGATCCACGCCATGCGCGAGGGTGAGCCCGCGGACCGTGACCTGATCCGGGAGGCCATCGAGGCCGGTGGGCTGGATCAGATGGAAGCCGTCGGCCGGGCGATTGAAAAGACCGGATCGGCTGAATATACTAGGCGCCTCGCTGAGGTTGAGGTTGAGCAGGCCATCGAGCAGCTCACCTCAGCGGTTCCGGGTAGTCCCTGGCGGGATGCGCTGGTACACTTGGCCCGCAACTCGGTATCCCGGACAGCGTAACAGGTTGCACACGGGGTGTAGCTCAGTTTGGTAGAGCACTGCCTTCGGGAGGCAGGGGCCGCAGGTTCAAATCCTGCCACCCCGACCAGACAATCCAAGGCGCCGCGGATCGACCGCAGCCACCACGCCCGCCTCTCCCCAATCGTTCGACGGCCCGGAAGCGGCCCCGGGGTCAGGCGCGGTGATCGTGTCGAATCGAGCGGCGGCCCGTAGCCATCAGAGTAGACAGGAGCAAGACGCCGATGTACGCGGTGATCCGAAGCGGCGGAAAGCAGTACCGGGTCTCGGAAGGAGACGTGCTGCGAGTCGAGAAGCTCCCGGCCGAGGTCGGCGAGACCGTGCAGTTCGACGATGTCCTCATGGTCGGCGAAGGGAGCGAGGTCAAGATCGGTACGCCGCAGGTCGAGGGCGGCAGCGTGAAGGCCGAGGTCCTTGAGCAGGACCGGCATCGCAAGGTCGAGGTGACCAAGTTCAAGCGGCGGCAGGGCTATCGTCGCCACCACGGTCATCGGCAGCCGTACACCCAGGTCAAGATCACCGGCATCAACGCCGGCTGACGGAGGGCATCAGGCATGGCACACAAGAAGGCGGGCGGCAGCACCAAGAACGGTCGCGACTCTCAGTCAAAGCGTCTGGGCGTCAAGCGCTACGGCGGTGAGGCGGTCTCTGCGGGCAGCATCATCGTCCGCCAGCGCGGCACCCACTTCCACGCCGGCGAGAACGTCGGGGTGGGCAAGGACTACACCCTGTTCGCCAAGAGCGACGGTCGGGTTGTCTTCGAGCGCAAGGGGCCGGCCCAGCGCCGCCGGGTGCGAATCGAAGCGGTCTAAGGGCGGCGACCCATTCCGGACCCGTAAAGCCCCGCCATGGAGCGGGGCTTTTTTGTATACGGACGCGCTACAGCGCAGAGGCCGAGCATGCGATTCGTCGATGAAGTCACCTTTGTCGTCCGCGCCGGGGACGGCGGCGACGGCTGTGTCCACTTCCGGCGCGAGAAATATGTGCCCCGGGGGGGGCCTGACGGCGGCGATGGCGGCCGCGGCGGCAGTGTCTACCTCGAGGGCGACGAAGGCCTGAACACCCTGGTCGATTACCGTCACGATCGCTTCTTCAGTGCCGAGAGCGGTGAGGCTGGCGCAGGCCGGCAGTGCACCGGGCGCTCGGGTGTCGACCGCGTCCTGTCGGTGCCGGTCGGCACCCTGGTCATGGACGAAGGCACCGACGAGGTCATCGGCGACATTACCCGCCACGGCGAGAGGCTGATGGTGGCCGCCGGCGGACGTGGCGGGCTGGGCAACCTCCATTTCAAGAGCTCGACCAACCGCGCCCCGCGTCAATCCACCGACGGCACCCCCGGGGAGTCTCGGGAGCTGCGTCTGGAGCTTCAGCTGCTGGCCGATGTCGGGCTGCTCGGCATGCCCAACGTGGGCAAGTCGACCCTGATCCGCACCATCTCCGCCGCTCGCCCGAAGGTCGCCGATTACCCCTTCACCACCCTCTATCCACAGTTGGGCGTGGTCCGTTACGAGGCGCAGCGCTCGTTCGTGGTGGCCGACATCCCCGGCATCATCGAGGGGGCGGCCGAGGGGGCCGGACTCGGGGTGCGGTTTCTCAAGCACCTGAGCCGGACCGGTTTGCTTTTGCACCTGGTCGACGGGGTGGCCGAGGAGGAGCGTGGCGGTGACCCGGTGGCCGAGGCGCAAACCCTGCTCGCCGAGCTCCAGGCGTTCAGCCCCGAGCTGGCTGAAAAGCCGCGCTGGTTGGTGGTCAATCGCCTCGACGCCCTGCCCGAGGAGGTGCGCGAGGAGCGGGTAGCGGAGATCGCCCGGGGCCTGGCGTGGGACGGCCCGGCTTACGGCATCTCGGGGCTGACCGGCGAAGGGGTAGATCGGCTCTGTGGGGATATCATGAGGGACCTGGAGGCGCGACGCAGGGAGGATGAAGGTGGGGCGACGTGAGGCGCTGCGCCAGGCCCAGCGCTGGGTGATCAAGGTCGGCAGTGCCTTGATCACCGACAACGGGCGGGGGTTGGCGCATAAGCAGATCAGCGCCTGGGCGGATCAGGTGGCGGCACTGCGCAAGGCCGGACGCCAGGTGACCCTGGTTTCCTCGGGGGCAGTGGCCGAGGGGATGCAGCGGCTGGGCTGGCGCAACCGGCCGCGAGCCGTCTATCAGCTCCAGGCTGCGGCCGGCATCGGGCAGAGTGGCCTGGTCCACGCCTGGGCCGAGGGCCTGGCGCGGCACGGACTGCAAACCGCCCAGGTCCTGCTGACCCACGACGACCTCTCTGATCGACGCCGCTACCTCAATGCCCGCAGCGCGCTGCGCGAGATGCTCCGCCTCGGCGTGGTGCCGGTCGTGAACGAGAACGATACGGTCGTCACCGATGAGATCCGTTTCGGTGATAACGACACCCTGGCTGCGCTGGTCGCCAACCTGGTGGAGGCCGAGGCGCTGGTGGTCCTGACCGATCAGCCCGGCCTGATGGACCGCGATCCGCGTGCGCATCCCGACGCCGCGCTGCTGGATGAAGTCCGTGCCGGCGACCCGGAACTCGAGCGGTTGTGCGGCAGCACTGCCGGGGTCCTGGGCCGTGGCGGCATGCTGACCAAGGTCCGCGGTGCTGAGCGGGCCGCCCGCTCCGGTACCTACACGGTGGTCGCCAGCGGGCATGAGCCACGGGTGATCCAGCGTCTGGTCGAAGCCGAGCGAGGGCTGGGGACGCTCTTCGTACCCGATCAGGAGCCCCTGGCGGCGCGCAAGCAGTGGCTGGCCAGCCACCTGCAGACCCGTGGCGCGCTGACCCTCGACGAAGGCGCTGCGCGAGCCCTGCGCGCGTCCGGCAAGAGCCTGCTGCCGGTCGGCGTGGTGGCCGTGGCGGGTGACTTCTCCCGCGGGGAGATGGTCGTCTGCCGGGATCCGTCGGGGATCGAGGTGGCGCGCGGTCTGGTCAACTATGCCGCCGACGAGGCGCGACTGATCTGCGGACGTGCCAGTCGTGATATCGAGGCGGCGCTCGGCTACGTCGATGAGCCGGAGCTGATCCACCGCGACAACATGGTGGTGACGGTGTAGGTCATGCTCGGGCCCGCCCTTCGCGTCTTGGTGCCGTTGGCGACCGGATGTCTGCTCGGCGGCTTGCTCGCCGCTTGTGGCGCCTGGCCGCTGTCACCGGCGCAGCAGGAGGCCTTCAACGCGGCGCGTGACGGCGATGCCGCCACCCTGGAGCGGGCCCTGGACGGTGCTGCCGATGTGCAGGCAACCGACGGATCCGGGCGCGGACTCTTGCACTACGCCGCCCTCAACGGCGAGGCGGGGGTGGTGGAGCTGCTCATCGAACGCTCGGACGGGGCGGATCTCGAGCTCCGCGACGACGGCGGGCGGGTGCCCCTGCACGAGGCGGCCGCGGGTGGGCACACCGAGGCGGTGGCGGCGCTGCTGTCAGCCGGGGTAGCGGTGGATCCCGTTGACGGGGATCGGCGGACACCGTTGATGCTGGCCGCCCGCAGCGGTGATCCGCGCACAGTGGAGGCGTTGCTGGCTGCCGGGGCGGAACCGGATCGTCAGGATGCCGATGGTGCGACCGCGCTGTCGATGGCATCGGCCGCCCGCTACCCCCGGGTCGCAGCGCAGCTGCGCGAGGTCAGCGAGCGACCGGCCGCCCCCTGGGCCCTGATCGGGGTCGTGCGCGCGGGCGATGTCGAGACCCTGGCCTGGATGCTCGACCGCGGGTTGCCAGTGGATCTCGCTTGGCAGGATGGCGATGACTTCCTCTCCCTGGCGGATATCGCCGCCGAATCCAGCCCGCGGGCTGCGGCTCTACTGCTGCGCCGAGGTGCGCAGCTGCACGGGGACGGGACTGCGGCCCTGGTGGCGGCGGCGCTCCACGGGGATGCCGATCAGGTCGCCGAGCTGCTCGGCGAAGGGGTGGATCCCGACGTGACGGTCCGCGGTGGCGATGCCGAGGGCCGTACGCTCCTGATGGAGGCGGCACGCCTTGGGTATGACGAGGTGGTGGCAGACCTCTTGGCTGCGGGGGCTGATGCCAGCGCCGTCGACGAGCACGGCGCCGATGCGCTCTGGCACGCCGCGGTAGGCTACGTCTCGCCGGGGGACGAGCAGGCCGGGCTGGAGCGCGACGCGGATCGGGGCACTGTGGTCCGGACCCTGCTCGAGGCCGGCGTTGCCCCGTCCAGCGGCGACCGTCACGATTTTGCCGCCATTCATGCAGCGGCGGCCCGGGCGGAGGCGAAGACTGTCGAGGCGCTCCTCGATGCCGGCGCCGGCCTGGAGCAGACCGATCGCAACGGCCGGACACCGCTAATCTTCGCCGCCCAGGCCGGCAACGAGGCGACCCTGGCCGCCCTGCTGGCGCGAGGGGCCGATCCGCGGGCCGTGGATGCGCTCGGCGCTACGGCGCTGACCCATGCCCGGTTGGCCGAGTCGCGTGGTATGGCCGAAGAGGCGGTAACGGCCGTGCGCGAAGCCGGGGGCGGTAAGGCCGTGGGGCCGCGCCAGGGGACGCCGGGGTTGTCCGTTGGCGGCGATCACCAGCGCCTGATGCGTCTCGACGCCCCGGTGGCCATCTTCGACAGTGCCGGCTACGACGGTCACAGTGCCCGTTTTCTGCCCTACACCACGGCTTGCCGGGGTCACGGTTGCCTGGTGCCGCCCGTGGTCGTGCTGCCGGCCGGGACAACGGTGGAGCTGGTGGCCCGCGAGGCAGCCGAGGACGGCCGGCTCCACGGGGTCTTCCTGGTCCAGGAGCCGGGCCTGCGCGGACTGCTGTTCGAGGATTACCTGTTCGGCGCTTGGCCACCGGACGGGACGGCGGTCAGCGAGATCAGCGTGGGGCGGGTGGCGCACATCCGCGGCATGGACTGGGTCGAGATCTTCGATGTCGATCTGCCAGCTGCCACAGGCGGGCTGTTCTGGTGACGGCCACGGATGGGGGGGGCACAACGCAAAACGGGCGCCTTGAGGGCGCCCGCTTGGGATGCTGCGCGTTCCGGTTGCCCGGTTCAGCCGGCGAGGCTACGCACCTTGGCGTTAAGCCGGGACTTGTGGCGCGCGGCCTTGTTCTTGTGGATGATCCCGCGATTCGCCGAACGATCGATGACTCGCACGGCACTGCGGTAGGCCTGCTGAGCCTGATCGTGGTCCCCGGTCTTGACCGCCTTGAGAACTTTCTTCATCGAGGTGCGCATCTCGCTGCGGCGCGACTTGTTGCGCAGCCGGCGTTCTTCGGCCTGACGGGCACGCTTCTTGGCGCTCGCGATATTCGCCACGGTTGTACTCCTGCTCGCTTGCGATCCTCGGAGACGGGGTCCTAAGCTGTCATAGCGGACCCTGCAAAGCGCGTAAATATGCCTGCTGGCGTGATCGCTGTCAAGCGCGCCGGGTTACTCCCCGGCAGCGGTGGCCAGCGTCCAGGCCAACAGTTCGCTGCCGACGCTTCGGTTGGCGGCTCCCAGGGCGGCAACAGCCGCATCGACGTCACGGGCCGGTGCCTCCTCAGTGGCCGAAAATCGCTCGGCGTCGATGATCCGCCGTTGCCCGACGTCCACCAGACGGGCATCCACCACCACCCGCGCTCGTGGTGTCTCATCACGGGCATCCAGCTGGAAGTCGCGCAGGGTGGTGCGCAGTTCCAGGTCCGCGGCGAGGCGGTCGCCGTCGGCGCTCAGGTGCCGGATACGGCCGTCGCTCCGGAAGGTGTCGATGAGGTGCTCCTGCCAGAGCCGGGGCAGCGGCGAGACCCAGCGCGCGCCGCTAAAGGCGCTCATGCGGTGTTCGCCGGTAGCGACGGCGATCCGGTTACCGGCCAGCAGGTCACTGCTGCCGGGAGCGGCCACACGCAGCGTCCAGTCCACCTCGCGACCAGCCGGCGACGGTGCGTCCGCATCGGGCGGCGGCAGGCGATAGGCGGTGTAGGTCTCGGGGTCGGGCAGCAGGGTGCAGGCGCTCAGCGTCGCGGCTGCCAGCAGCGTCAGCAGCAGGCCGGGGCGGCGGGGCGTTTTCACGGCTGGTACTCCTCCATCTGCTCACGGCGCAGCAGTTGCCCGCCGGGGTCCTGTCCCAGGCGTCGGAGCAGGCCGCGCAGGGCGCCCAGGGTTTGCTGCAGCTCTTCGCTCAACGGTTCCAGATCCTGCAGGCTCTGCAGGCCGCGTTCGACAGCCTCGCGGTTGTCGCGGAACAGCTCCTGCGCCTCGCTGCTGCTTCCCTCGAGCGCCTCGGCCGCGCGCGCGGTGCTGCGTAGGATCTCGCGGCCCGGGCCGTCAAGCAGCGCGCGGATCTCCTCAAGCATTTGTTGCGCCTCGCTCAGGGTCTCCTGAAGCTGCTCGCCGCCATCGGCCAGGGCGGTGATGCCCCGGCCCAGGTCGTCGCTGCGCGAGGCCACCGTCCCGCTGGTCCGCTCAAGGTGTTTGAGGGTGGCGCTCAGGGTCTCGATGTTCTCCGGAGAGAGCAGCTGATTGGCGGTCTCGACCAGGTCGTTGATGCCGGCCAGCAGTTGGTCGCTGTCCTGGCGCAGACGGGCCATGGGCGAGGGCTCCGTCTCGATCCGCGCCATTCCCCGATCCGGTGGTTCAAGCGGCGGAGCGTCGGCATCGCCGGGCTTGAGCCGGATGTGGGCACCGCCGGCGAACAGGCTCGAGCTGCCGATCTGGGCCCGGGTGTCGCTGCGGACCGGGGTGTCGCCCCCCACCGTGATGCGGGCGATCACCCGCCGCGGGTCGTCGGGGTCGAGGGTCAGGTGGTCGATCTCGCCGACGTTGATCCCGTTGAACTTCACCGGGCTGCGCGTGGTCAGGCCGCTGACATCCTCTTCGAAGACGATCTCGAAGCGCTGCCGTTCACCGTGGAGGTCGGAGTCGGTGAGCCAGACCCCGAAGAGGATGACGCCCACGATCAGGGCCAGGGTGGCCAGCCCGATCCAGAAATGCCGCGCCCGGGTCTCCATTCAGCGGTTCTCCTGCGTGCTGCGGGCGGCGCGCCCCCGCGCGCCATGGAAATAGGCCCGCACCCAATCGTCGTCGATGGCGCTCACTTGCTCAAGCGTGCCCGTGGCCAGAACCCGCTGGTGGGCGAGCACCGCAACGCGGTCACAGGTGGCATAGAGCGTATCCAGGTCGTGGGTGACCAGGAAGACCGTCAGGTTCAGCGCGTCGCGCAGGGTGACCAGCAATCGGTCGAAGCCGCCGGCACTGATCGGATCCAGGCCGGCGGTGGGCTCGTCCAGGAACAGGACGTCCGGGCAGAGCGACAGGGCGCGGGCAAGGGCAGCCCGCTTGACCATCCCGCCGGAGAGTTCGGCGGGGTAGCGCGGGCCGGCCGCCGGGTCGAGGCCGGTGAGCGCCAGCTTGACCCGGGCCAGGTCTTCGGCCTCGGCGCGGGTTAGCCCGGCGTGTTCGATCAGGGCCAGCGCGACGTTCTCGGTGATGGTCAGCGACGAGTAAAGGGCGCCGTGCTGGAACAGTACGCCGATGCGCCGCTCCAGCCCGCCCCCTTGTCGGAGGGCGTCGACGGATTGGTCGTGGATCCGGATCTGGCCGGCGGCCGGGCGCAACAGTCCGATGAGCGTGCGCAGCAGGACCGACTTGCCGCTGCCCGAGCCGCCGACTAGGCCGAGGATCTCGCCCCGGTGCACGTCCAGATCCAGCCCGTCGTGGATGGTCTGCCCGCCGAGTCGGGTGACCAGGCCGCGGACCCGGATCGCCGGGTGAGGATCGGTGGTGCTGGCGCTCACCATCCTATCTCCACATAGATGAGGGCGGCCACGGCGTTGAGGATGATGACCCAGAAGATCGACTGCACCACCGCCGAGGTGGTGTGCGTGCCCACCGACTGCGCGCTGGCACTGCACTTGAGTCCTTCCAGGCAGCCGATGATGGCGATCACGAAGGCGAAAACCGGCGCCTTGGCCAGTCCGGCAAGGTAGTGGCGCAGCGAGATGTCGCTGTAGAGCGAGATGATCCGCCCCGCGGGGACGTCGACGTTGAGCAGGGTGACCAGCCCACCGCCAGCCAAGCCACAGACCACCGCCACGAAGGAGAGGACCGGCACGGCAATCAGCAGCGCGACAACCCGCGGGATGACCAGCATCTCGATGGGGCTGAGCCCCTGGGCGCGCATGGCATCGATCTCCTCGTTGGCCTTCATCGAGCCGATCTGGGCCGTAAAGGCGCTGGCCGAGCGTCCGGCGAGGAGGATCGCGGTGAGCACGACGCCGAACTCGCGCAAGAACGCATACGCCACCAGGTCCACAGTGAAGATGCCGGCACCGAAGCGCCCCAGCACGGTGATTCCGAGAACCGCAATCACCGCCCCGACGGCGAAGGTCAGCAGGGCGACGATGGGCAGCGCCTCCAGCGCCGTATGCTGGAGCTGGCGCGAGACCGCGGCCGGGCGCCAGCGCCAGGGGCGCAGGGCGCTGGCGGCGAAGGCGGCGAGGACCAGACCGGTAAAGGCGATGGCCCGGGCCAATTGTTGGCCCGCATGGCTGATTTGTGCCCCCAGGCCGATCGTCAGGCGCCCGAAGAAGTAGGGTTCACGGGTCGGTTCCGGGGTGGCGCGGGCACGCTCGCTAGCTGCCGCCACGGCCTGGAGCAGGTTGCGTCGCTCGGCGGAGAGCTCGGGTGCCGTGCGCGCCAGCGCTTCGACACGTTCCGGCCCGAGCAGGCGGGCCAGTAGGGTCGCGCCGGCGGTGTCCAGTCGTTCCAGTGCGCCGAGATCGACCCGCGGTTCGCCGTCCAGCCGCGTCTGCTCCACTTGCCGGAGCACGGTGCGGTAGTGGGCCAGGGTCCAGTCGCCGCCGACAAGCACCTCGGGCCCCGCTGCCCCGTGCCGGCACCTCAGGTAGCCCGGGTCAGCCACGGATGGTCGTATCCCCTTGACCGGGCGCTGTATCATCAGCGCCGTCGCTGTTTGCTGTGTGCCGAGGAGGCGTTCCCTGCGTGGTTACCGGTCTGTTTCGCCACATCTTCACGTTCGGCTCCCTGACCCTGGTTTCGCGGATCCTCGGTTTGGCCCGGGATGTGATCATCGCCGGGGTGTTCGGCTCGGGGGCGCAGACGGACTCGTTTATTGTCGCCTTCAAAATCCCCAATTTCATGCGGCGGATTACCGCCGAAGGGGCGTTTTCGCAGGCGTTTGTCCCGGTGCTCACCGACTATCGCACGCACAGCACGCACCGCGAAGTCCGCGCCCTGATCGCCTACAGCGCCGGCACCCTCGGGGCGGCATTGGCGTTGGTCACGGCCCTCGGCATGGTGGCGGCGCCGGCGGTGGTCAGTGTCTTCGCCCCCGGTTTCAGCGACGATCCGGAGCGCTTCGCGCTGACCGTGGACCTGCTGCGGGTGACCTTCCCCTACATTCTATTCATATCCCTGGTCGCGTGCGCCGGGGCCGTGCTGCATACCTGCAACCGGTTCGCCTCCTTCGCCTTTGCGCCGGTGTTGCTGAACGCTGCGATGATCGGGGCCGCGCTGTGGGCCACGCCGTGGTTCGAAGAGCCGATCATGGCCCTGGCGGTGGCCGTGGCGGTGGCCGGTGTCCTGCAGCTGCTGCTGCAGCTGCCGTTTCTCTACCGGGAGGGGCTGCTGGTCTGGCCTCGGCCGTCGCTGCGCCACCCCGGGGTGCGGCGGGTGGCCCGGCTGATGGGACCGGCGGTGATCGGCTCCTCGGTGATGCAGGTCAACCTGCTGGTGGATACCATCCTCGCCTCCTTCCTGATCACCGGCAGTGTCAGCTGGCTTTACTTCTCGGACCGCCTGGTGGAGTTCCCGCTGGGGGTGTTCGGCATCGCGCTGGGAACCGTGCTGCTGCCGCGGCTCTCGGCCGAGCACGCCGGCAGTGAGCCGGAGCGCTTCTCGCGCACGCTGGACTGGGGGCTGCGTCTGGTGCTGCTGGTGGTGGCGCCGGCCACGGCCGGGCTGATCGTGCTCGCCGGGCCGATTCTGGCCACCCTGTTTCAGTACGGTGCCTTCGGCGCGGACGATGTGGTCGCCGCTTCCTGGTCTCTGGCCGCCTACAGCCTGGGTCTTTTCGGATTCGTCCTGGTCAAGGTGCTGACGCCGGGATACTTTTCCCGGGAAGACATGAAGACCCCGGTCTACTGCGCGGTGGCCGCCGTGGCGGTCAACCTGGTCCTCTCAGTGAGCGCGGTCTGGGCCCTGCACGAGACGCCCTTCGGCCACGTGGCTCTGGCCGCCGCCACGGCGGCCTCGGCGACCGTCAATTCGGCGCTGTTGTTCATCGGCCTGGTTCGCCGGCGGGTCTACCGGGGGGGCAGCGGCTGGCTGCGCCTGACGGTGCAGGTGGCCGTGGCCACGTCACTGATGGTGGCGGTCCTGCTCTACCCCGCGCTGCGCCTGGAGGCGTGGCTGGAGGCCGGCGTTGTGGCGCGCGTGCTGGCGCTGACCGGTGTCGTGGCTGCCGGCGGGGCCGTCTACTTCGCTGCGCTCTACGCCCTGGGTGTCCGGCCGCGGCAGTTCCGCGAACCGGAGGCGGCCGGTGAGCCGGGCGGCTAGCCGAGGCTGTTGCCGGGCTAGTACACTTGATCCTTTTCTCAGGGGCCATGGAACTCATCCGGGGATTGCATAACGTCCGGGCCCGTCACCGCGGCGCGGCGATCACCATCGGCAACTTCGATGGGGTCCACCGCGGGCACCGGGCCATGATCGAGCGCCTGCGCCGGGAGGCGGCGCGGCGTGGTCGGCCGGCCGTCGTGGTCACCTTTGAGCCGCACCCCATGGAGCGCCTGGCCCCGGCGCGGGCGCCGGCGCGTTTGACCGGGCTGCGCGAGAAGGTGCGCCGGCTCGCCGAGACCGGTGTGGATGCGGTGCTCTGCCTGCGCTTCGATCAGCATCTGGCGGCGGTGGAGGCCGAGGCCTTTGCCGGCGAGTTGCTCGGTGAGCGCCTGGGTGCCGGATACGTCCTAGTCGGCGACGATTTCCGGTTCGGTCGCCAGCGCCGGGGAGATCTGGACATGCTTCGGCGCGTTGGCCGCGAGCGGGGCTACGAGGTGGCACCCATGGACACGGTGGTGCGCTCCGGGGAGCGGGTGAGCAGCACCCGCATCCGTCAGGCCGTTACCCAGGGGCGCTTCGCCGATGCGGCCGAGCTGCTCGGACATCCCTATTGCGTGCAGGGGCGTGTGGTCCACGGTGATGCCATGGGCCGGAAGCTCGGCTGGCCGACGGCCAATCTACGGCTGTCACCGGAGCGCATCCCGCTCGACGGTATCTACGCCGGGTGGGCCCGGGGGGCTGCCGAACGCCCGTGGCCGACGGCAATCAGTGTCGGCGTGCGCCCCACGGTGGGGGGGCGGCGCTTGGTTTTCGAGGCTCACCTGATCGATTTCGACGGCGACCTCTACGGCCGCCACCTCTGCGTCGAGCCGGTGGCCCGGCTCCGGGGCGAGGAGCACTTCGACGGGCTCGATGCGCTGGCGAGACAAATCGGCGAGGATGTACGCGCGGCGCGGCGCGTGCTCGGTCAAGAACACCATTAGGCGAGGCGGCGACGTGAGCGAGTACAAGCACACCCTCAACCTTCCCCACACCGAATTCCCGATGCGGGCGCGTCTGGCCGAGCGTGAGCCGCAGCGCCTGCAGCGCTGGGAGGAAGAGGACCTCTACGGCGCCATCCGGCGTGCGCGGTCGGGGCGCGAGCGGTTTATCCTGCACGACGGTCCGCCCTACGCCAACGGCGATATCCATATCGGCCACGCGGTCAACAAGATCCTCAAGGATATCATCGTCAAGGCGCGCACCCTGGACGGGTATGACGCGCCGTACATCCCCGGGTGGGACTGCCACGGCCTGCCGATCGAGCACAAGGTCGAGGAGGAGGCTGGCAAGCCCGGCGTAGACCTGAGTTACGCGCAGTTTCGTGAGCGCTGCCGGGCGTTCGCTGCCGAGCAGGTGGACGGACAGCGCCAGGACTTCAAGCGCCTGGGCGTGCTCGGCGACTGGGAGCGCCCCTATCTGACCATGGATTACGCCACCGAGGCCGGCATCCTGCGGGCCCTGGCCCGGATCTTCGAGGGCGGGCACGTTACCCAGGGGTTCAAGCCGGTGCACTGGTGTGCCGACTGCGGCTCGGCCCTGGCCGAGGCCGAGGTGGAGTACGAGGAGCGCACCTCGCCGGCGGTGGATGTGCGCTTCGCTGTGGCGGACGAGATGGCGCTGCAGCAGCGCGTCCTGCTCGAGGGCGAGGGTGCCCAGGCGGGAACGGCCTCGGTGGTGATCTGGACCACCACGCCCTGGACGCTACCGGCCAACCGGGCGGTGGCGGTGCATCCCGAGCTGGAGTACCTGGTGGTCGCCCTGGATCACAGCGAGCGGCTCATCCTGGCCGCCGATTTGGCCGAGTCGACCCTGGCGCGGGCCGGCATCGGCCGCCACGAGGTGGTGGGTCGCTGCCGCGGGGCGGATCTGGAGGGACTGACCCTGCGCCACCCCTTCCTTGAGCGCGAAGTCCCGGTGGTTCTCGGCGGGCATGTGACCACCGACGGGGGTACCGGTTGCGTGCACACGGCGCCGGGGCACGGCCAGGAGGACTTCGAAGTCGGGCAGCGCTACGCTCTGGAGGTGACCAATCCGGTCGACGGCGCCGGCTGCTTCTTCGAGGATACCGAGCACTTCGGCGGGCTGAATGTCTTCGATGCCAATCCCCGGGTCGTCGAGGTGCTCGAGGCCGGCGGGGCGCTGCTGCACCACGAGAAGTACCGGCACAGCTACCCCCACTGCTGGCGGCACAAGACCCCGGTGATCTTTCGGGCCACGCCGCAGTGGTTCATCGATCTGGATCGTCACGGCATGCGCGAGTGCGCTCTGGCCGGGATCCAGGGCGTGCGCTGGATGCCGGAGTGGGGCCAGGCGCGCATCGACGCCATGGTCCGCGGGCGTCCGGACTGGTGTATCTCCCGGCAGCGCCACTGGGGCGTGCCCATCGCCGTGTTCATCCATCGCCGCAGCGGCGAACCGCATCCGCAGACGCCTCAGCACATGGAAGCGGTCGCCGAGCGCATGGAGCGCGAGGGGCTGGAAGCCTGGTGGGACCTGGATCCCGCGGAGCTGCTCGGTGACGAGGCCGCCGAGTACGAGAAGGTCACCGACATCCTGGACGTCTGGTTCGACTCCGGGGTGACCCACGCCACCGTGCTGGATCAGCGCGACGGCCTGCAGGTGCCGGCGGATCTCTATCTGGAGGGCTCGGATCAGCACCGCGGCTGGTTCCAGTCTTCGCTGCTCTCCTCGGCGGCAATCCGCCGTTCGGCGCCCTACCGTGGCGTGCTCACCCACGGATTCACCGTGGATGAGCAGGGGCACAAGATGTCCAAGTCGCGCGGCAACGTGGTGGCCCCGCAGGACGTGATGGACCGCCTCGGCGCCGATATCCTGCGCCTGTGGGTGGCCTCGGCGGATTACAGCGGCGAGATCGCTGTCTCCGACAATATCCTGCAGCGCACCGCTGATGCCTACCGTCGCATGCGCAACACTGCCCGGTTCCTGCTCGGCAATCTGCACGGCTTCGAGCCCGGGCGTGATGCTCTGGCCGCGGAGCAGATGCTGCCCCTGGACCGTTGGGCGGTGGCGCGGGCCCGGGAACTGCAGGAGCGGATCGTCGCCGCCTATGACCGCTACGAGCTGCACCGCATCTACCACCTGCTGCATAACTTCTGCGTGGTGGACATGGGTGGCTTCTATCTCGATGTGCTCAAGGACCGTCTGTACACCACGCCGGCGGACAGCCGCGCCCGGCGCTCCGGCCAGACGGCCATGTACCACATCGCCGAGGCCTTGGTGCGCTGGCTGGCGCCGATCCTCTCCTTCACCGCCGACGAAATCTGGGGGCATCTGCCCGGCGATCGCCGCGAGCCGGTGTTCACGGCGGAGTGGTACGATGGGCTCTTCCCGCTGGACGACGAGTCGCGCGAGGCCTCGTTCTGGGAGCGGGTCATGGAAGTGCGCACGGTGGTCAGCCGCGAGCTGGAGCGGCTGCGTAACGAGAAGGTGATCGGCGCCAATCTGGATGCCGAGGTGGACCTCTACGTCCCCGAGGCGCTCGCTGCGGAGCTCGCCCCGCTGGGCGATGAGCTGCGCTTCGTGCTGATCACTTCGGCGGCACGCATCCACGACGTCGCCGAGGCTCCGGCCGGTGCCGCCAGCGCCGCCCTGGAGGATGGCACCGAGGTGCGCATCGTGGTGGCCGCCTCCGGCCACGACAAGTGCCCGCGTTGCTGGCATCGTCGTCCCGATATCGGCGCCAGTGATGAGCACCCGCAGCTGTGTGGGCGCTGCGTCGAGAACGTGGCCGGGGCCGGTGAGCGCCGGGCCACGGCCTGATGGGGGTGGGATGGGCTACCGGCTCTGGCTTCTGCTCGCCGTCGCCATCGCGGCCCTGGATCAGGCCTCCAAGGCGTGGGCCCAAGCGGCGCTGCGACCTTACGAGTCGGTCGAATTGCTGCCCGTGCTCAGTCTCACGCTCGGCTACAACCCCGGGGCGGCGTTCAGCCTGCTCGGCGACGCCGGCGGCTGGCAGCGCTGGCTGCTTGCGGGCATCGCTGCCGCCGTGGGGGGCTACCTGATCTACTGGCTGCGCCGTATCGGGGCGTCGCAGCCCTGGCTCGCCTTGGGGGTGGCTCTGATCCTGGCCGGGGCCCTGGGCAACCTGGTCGATCGCCTGTACCTGGGGTACGTGGTTGATTTCATCCACCTCCATTACGCTGGGTTTCACTGGCCGATCTTCAACGTCGCCGATATTGCCATCACACTGGGCGCCGGCCTGGTGATCGCGCTGCTCGTGTTCTCAAAATCGGCCACTGAACACTGAACCGCTGCAGGCAGAACCGGAGGTTTCCGTGCCCAAGATTCACCTTGCCAATCCCCGCGGTTTCTGCGCCGGCGTGGACCGGGCCATCGCCATCGTCGATCGGGCGCTGGCGGTTTACGGGTCGCCCGTCTACGTCCGTCATGAGGTGGTGCATAACCGTTTTGTGGTGGATGATCTGCGCGGGCGCGGCGCGGTCTTTGTCGAGGAACTGCACGAGGTGCCCGACGGGGCCACCGTGATCTTCAGCGCCCACGGCGTGCCGCAGTGGGTCGCCGACGAGGCCGAGCGGCGGGGGCTGCAGGTCTTTGATGCCACCTGCCCGCTGGTGACCAAGGTCCACAAAGAGGTGCGCGATCATGCGCGAGCGGGCCGTGAAGTGGTCCTGATCGGCCACGCCGGTCATCCGGAGGTCGAGGGCACCATGGGGCAGTATCTGGCCCCGGAGGGACAGGGCGGTATCTACCTGGTGCAGAGCCAGGAGGAGGCGGCGGCGCTACAGGTCCGGACCCCGGACGATCTGGCCTTTGTCACCCAGACCACGCTGTCGGTGGACGACGCCGCTGGCATTGTCGAGGCGCTGCAGCGCCGCTTCCCGTCTATCCAGGGGCCGCGCAAGGACGACATCTGTTACGCCACGCAGAATCGCCAGGATGCGGTGCGTGCTCTTGCCGACGAGGTCGACCTGCTGTTGGTGGTCGGCTCGGTCAACAGCTCCAACTCCAACCGCCTGCGCGAACTGGCCGTGCGCTGCGGTACCGAGGCGTACCTGATCGATGGTGCTGCCGATCTGGACCGGGGCTGGCTGGATGGCCGTCAGGCGATCGGCGTGACCGCCGGCGCCTCGGCGCCGGAGAGCACCGTGGTGGAGGTGGTCGAGCAGCTCCAGGCGTGGGGCTGCGAAGCGCCGGAGGAGCGGCCGGGCAAGGCGGAGACGGTCACCTTTGGTTTGCCGCGGGAGCTCGGTCAGCCTCCGGCGGCCTCATGAGCGCCGTGCCGGCGACTCCTCCCGCCGCTTGAGCGGGTGCAGCACCAGCAGGGCCTCCGGCTGGCGCTGGCGCACCTGCTCGGCAACCGCCCTGGGCACCACGGCCAGGCCGTCGCCACTGATGACCAAGCCGGCGTAGCCGTCCGCCAGCTGCCGCTGTTGCTGCCGGGTCACCCAGGCGTGGCGGATCCGCTGTCCCTCGATGAAGTGGTAGGCGGTGTCGCCTCCCCAGCGCGGTAGCGCGTAATGGCGGATCAGGTCGGGTAGTGGGATGTGCGCCTCGAGCGGTTGGTGATCCCGTGCCTTGTCCGGGCGGGATCTCCCGCGCGGGGTTGCCCGGTCGCGGGGGCCTCGGCGCTTGCCCGACTGCTGCCTGCGAGCTTCCTCCTGGCTCGCCAGACCTGCTCTAACAAGCTGTTCTTGAAGAGAATTTGACATGTGCAGCATTCTGCACAGGTGGCCTGCCGGCGTCGACCCCCGGTCGCGACATGGCGGGTTATACTGATCCCGCAGCCAGTTTTTCCGGATAAGGCGAGGGGGCTATGAAGGCGTGGATTCGGGGTGCCCTGGTGCTGTTGGCCATGGCGGCGGTCGCGGGCTGCGGTCACTCGGTGGAGCGGATCGATCGGGATGCGGAGCACGACCTCTCCGGTCGGTGGAACGACCAGGATTCGCGACTGGTTGCTGAGGAGATGATCGCCGACGCGCTGGATCGCCCCTGGTTGCGGGAGTTTCGGCGCGACGAGGGCGGGCGGCCCACCGTCATCGTGGGGGGTGTCCGCAATCTCAGCCACGAGCACATCAATACCCGCACGTTCGTTAACGATATCCAGCGGGAGCTGATCAATTCCGGACAGGTGGATTTCGTCGCCGACGCCGATCAGCGCGAGCGCATCCGTGAGGAGCGCCGCGACCAGGATCTGCACGCCAGCGAGGAGACCCGCAAGGCCATGGGGGAGGAGCTGGGCGCTGACTACATGCTGCTTGGTTCGGTGAACTCCATCATCGATCAGGAGGGGCGACGTCAGGTCCGTTACTACCAGGTCGACATGGAGCTGATCAGCCTGGCCGATAACCGCAAGGTCTGGATTGGCAACAAGGAGATCCGCAAGCTCGTGCGTTCGGCCTCGGCGCGGCCCTGAGCGGCGCGGCCGCGTGACGCATTGGCTGTATAGGCCCTGGCTGGCACTGATGCTGGCTGCTGCCCTGGCCGGGTGCACGACCTACGGCGATCGGATGGCACCGGTAGAGGCCGCCGTGGAGGACGGCGATCCGCGTCGAGCGGTGGAGCTGCTCGATGCGGACTCCGGCGGGCCGGGGGACCGTGTTGTCGACCTGCTCAACCGCGGAGCGCTCCTGCGCATGGCCGGGGAGTTCGAGGCCAGCAACCGTGCCCTGGAAGAGGCCTACGACGCCATCGCCGAGGTCGATCCGCTGAGCGTCTCGGAGAGCGTGGGCAGTCTGATGGTGGGTGAGACCGCTTTCGCCTACGCCGGCGAGCCCCACGAACGGGTCCTGCTCCATCTGCTCATGGCCTTCAATTATCTGGATCTCGGGGATCCGGATGCGGCGCGGGTCGAGGCTTTGCGCGTGGATCTGCGCCTGCAGCGTCTCGCCGCCGAGCAGGGGCGGTCCGTCTACCGGCAGGATCCGTTTGCCCGGTACCTCAGCGGGTTGATCTTCGAGCGTCTGGGTGAGCCGGATCAGGCCCTGGTGGCCTATCGCCAGGCCTACCAGGCTTACCGCGAGCAGGGCGGACGGCTGGGGGTTGCGGTGCCCCGCTCGCTACAGCGCGATCTGCTGCGCCTAGCCGATAAGCTGGGACTCGACGAAGAGCGGGCCGAGTGGCAGCAGGCTTTTGGGCTGGACGCCTGGCCGGATCCGGCCGAGCATCGCGAGCAGGCGCACGTGGTGTTGATTGCCGGGGTGGGGCTGGCCCCGCGCAAGGGAGAGCAGGGGTTCGCGGTGCAGGATCGCCAGGGACGCATCCACAGCGTGGCCCTGCCGTACTACGAGCCGCGGCGCAGGCCGCTGGGCGGGGTCCAGTTCAGCGCTGGGGAGGCCTCGGTGCCGGCAGAGCCGGTGCACGACGTGGACGCCGTCGCCCGGATCCTGCTCGAAGAGCAGCAGGGCGTGCTCGCCGCCCGCGCGCTGGGGCGACTGCTGGTGCAGAAGGAGATGATCGATCAGGCCCGCGAGGCCAGTCCGGTAGCCGGTCTGGCCATGAACGTCTTCACCCTGGTGGCGGACCGGGCGGACACCCGCACCTGGGGCATGCTGCCGGCGCAGTACTACATGGCCCGCATCAGTCTGCCACCCGGCGAGCACCGGCTTGAGCTGGTCTATCAGGGCCGGTCCGGTCACCCGCTGACCCGGGTGGACCTCGGGGCGCTGGAACTCGAGGCCGGGGCTTATCACTTTGTATTCGATCGCTGGGTCTCGGCGCGTGCCGGCTCCGTGACCCACAGGGGGGAGCCGTGAAAGCGCTTCTCGTAGTCCTGATGGCGCTGTTCCTGCTGGCCGGCTGTGCTGGTAGTGCTCCGCCATCGGGAGATCAGCCATCCTGGGTGGTCGGCGGTGAGCCGGCCTCCTATCCCCGTGAAAGCTATCTCAGTGCGGTGGGCACGGCCGATCACCGTGAGCTGGCCCACGATCGGGCCCGGGCCGAGCTGGCGCGCGCCTTCGAGGTTCATGTAACGGCGGCGACACAGCAGGAGGACCGGCTGGCGTTCCGCGACGGCGAGACCCGGCACCGGGCGACGCTGGGTCAGCAGGTCGCGACGCGCACCGCGGTCACCCTGCGCGGTGTCGAGATCGGCGAGACCTGGCGGGAGCCGCAGAGCGGCCGGTATCACGTCCTCGCCGTCATGGATCGGCAGCAGGCGGCCAGCGCGCTGCGCGAGGGCATCGCGGGCCTGGACGCGGCGACCAGTCGCTATCTGCGCCAGGCAGACGCTGCCGCCGACCCGCTGCACGCACTCGCCGCGCTGGCCCGGGGGCTGGAGGCGCAGCGCCAGCGTGCCGAGTATCAGCAGGCCCTGCGGGTGCTCACCGGCGCCGGCATGACGGTGCGGTACGAGCTGGCGGTGCTGCGTGCGCGGCTGGCCGCCGAGGCCGGGAGCATCCCCTTCGGCATCGGCGCGCGGGGTGATCATGCCGAACGGGTGGCAAGCAAACTGCGGGCATCGGTGGCCGCTGCCGGGTTCCGGGTCGATGAACGGGAGGATGCCTACCGGCTGGAGGCTGTGCTTGAACTCGAGGATCTCGGGCAGCGCGATGGCTGGTACTGGCAGCGTGGCGGCCTGACCCTGCGCTTGCTGGATGATGCCGGTGAAGTCCGTGGCGAGCAGCGCTGGCCGGTGCGCGGTGCCGCCACCGATTACACGACGGCCGAGCGTCGCGCCCTGGAGCAGGCATTCGAGCGCCTCGGCGAAGACCTGTTCGGCCTGATCATCGCCTTGGCTGTCGGCCAGGGCGAGTCGGCGCCGCGAGGCTAGAAGCGACCGCGCAGCGTGGCCGTAGCGAGCAGCGAACTCGAGCGGCTGCCGCGGAAGTCATCCGGAACCAGATCGCGGTCAACGCTTCTTGCCGAGGCCTCCAGCCGGAGCTCGATCCGCTCCCAGGCATAGCCGCCGCCGCCGAGCAGGTGGAAGCCAGTGCCGGAGAGCGTATCGCCGTTGTCGCGTTCAAGGCGCTCGTAGTGCAGGCCGGCCCCCATGTAGGCGCGCGGCCCGGCCTCGCGGAACTCGCGCCCGAAACGCAGGGTCAGGTCTGTGGCGCTCCAGCGTTTCGGTTCCGGGTCGGCGTAGAGGCTGCCGCTGGTGCTCAGCTGCTCGCTGTGCAGGTGGGCGATGCCCACCGAGGCGTGTTCGCTGACGGCGTACTGGATGTCCAGCACGGGACCGTGGGCGCGCAGGCGCGTTGAGTCGTCGCCGTATCGCTCTTCAACCGACAGGTGGTGGTAGCCGTAGCCGACCCCCACACTCCAGTTGCGCCGGGGCGGCGGCGCCTGCTCTTCGGCCCGCTCGGCCACGCGTATCGTCTCCGCTTCTTCTGCCCGTTCCTCCTCGGTCTCGTCATGAGTCGCCCCCGGGATTCCACCCTGCCACCAGGCCGGTCGGTCCGTGGGCGGTGTCTCACGCGTTGTATCGGGTGGCTCGGGGCCGTCGGCCTGTTCGAGGATGCGCATGATCCCGGGCATCAACGCCGGCCGCATCTCCATGGCGTGGCGGGCAATCGGGTCGGCCAGTCGCGGATAGGTCGACAGCAGTTCGTCGAGCTCATCGAGGAAGGCCTCATCGTCGCGCAGCGCCGCCTCCTCGATGCGGGTCAGGGCGTCATCGAGGATGCTGCGCTGGTGTTCGGTGAGCAGGCCCGGATCAGCGGATGCGCTGCCGTGGGGCGCCGGAGCCTCGGCGTCTTCGGCCGTCGCTTGGAGGACCGGCCACAGCGTGGCGGCCACGATGAGTAACCCGGCGAGGTGCCTGCTGCCGGGCGTGCGGTTGGGCCGACGATACCGGTGCATGGGTGGCTCCTGTCTGTTGTGCCGCTACCTCTTGCTTCCGGCCAGCGCGGCCCGTCGGCTGGTGAGGCGCGCCGACCCTGCCCCGAAGGATAGTCAGCCCGTGCCCGTCTCGCGACCCAGCGCCGGTGGGTTATTCCCCGCGGCCGCCCGCAGCCTCTAGGCGGATCCGTTCGACCGCCTCGCCGTACTGCGGATGATCGGGTGCTGCCGCTTCGCTCCGGCGAGCCGCCTCCAGCGCCTCGGCGACCCGGTCCAGGCGCAGCAGTGCCCAAGCCAGGTTGTGGTGGGCCGCTGGCCCCGACTCGTCCTCCGCCTCGATAGCGTGGCCATAGGCGTCCACAGCGGCGGCGTACTCCCCCCGGGCGTAGCGGATGTTGCCGAGGCCCAGCCAGGCGTCTGCGTGCGCGGGCCAGCGCGTCGTGGCGGCGTGGTAGCCGGCCAGGGCCGGCTCCCAGCGCTCCTGGCGCTCCAGCTCGGCGACGGCGGCGACCCAGTCATCGGCGTTGGCACTGCGGGGCAGGTGCCCGGGGCGCGGGATCACCATCGCCCAATGGTCGCCGCGTTGCCAGGTTCGCTCGAACCGGCGCAGCGAGAGGGTCTCGCGTCGCTCGGTCCCCGAGCGCAGGGTGACCGTTCCAGCGTCCAGGTCAAAGCCCACCACCACGGCGTAATGCCAGTGGGGCAACGCCTCCAGGGCCAGGTTCTGCAGGACCAAAACCGGGCGGCCGCCGGCTACCTCCGCTAGTAGGTCGGCTAGATCCGGTGCGAGGACATACGGGATGCGGTCGGCGCGGCGGGCGGCGGCCAGCAGCTCGTTCTGCAGCGTGCCCTGGCGCTCGGGAAGGTAGACGGCGTCGATCAGCTCATCGTCGGTAGTCACCACATCGCTGGCGACCAAGACCGTGGCCAGTGCCGCCGGGCCGCAGTAGTAGGTCTCGTCCGGGAAGAAGGGCGTGTCGCTCAGCTCCACCGCGCGGGGTAGCTCGGCGGTCTCCCGCGCCTCGGCGATTACCTCCGGGTGCTGCAGTGGGGGGGCGGCGCCCCCCCCCCC
>NZ_JAJNRE010000050.1:0-5307 GCF_022228025.1 Halorhodospira sp. 9622
ACGGTCATACCGCTCCTCCCACAACCTCGCTTGATCCTCCGACAGTCCGCTCCCCGTGTCGACGGAGCCACGGAACGCCTCGTTTGGCCCTCGAAATCGCGCGCCTACCGGACTGTTGGAAGCCCCAGTGAACTGAGTGGGCCAGCGGTTCCGCGCCAAGGGAACGGCCTACCCTGGTGACAAGGCCTGGACGAGCAAGCCCACAGGCACCTCGGATTCAGCTGGCAGCAGGCATTAACTGCCAACCGGGCACCTGGGATGACTCAATCGCGTTATCGCCCCTCCCCTTCAGCGGTGAGTCGCCACCTACGGCGGTCCACCGACAGCCGTCGGCACGGCGCTTTTCGAAACCGATCATAGGAGTAGTAGATATGACCAAGAAGTCGGCCATGAGCCTCTTCAAGACCAAGGAAGCGGCTGAACTCTGCGGCTACAGCGAACGACACATGATCCGGATGAGACAGATGGGCGAAGGCCCGCCTTACCTTCGCTTCGGCGGGAGAGTGCTGTACCGCGAATGTGACCTGGAGGCGTGGCTGTGCTCAAAGCGAGTCGTACCGCCCCGCGAAGGGGAGGTGCTGAGCACGAGCAAAAAGGTAGAGTGACCGCCCGAGACGACGAGGGATGAGAGCATCGCCGAGGGCTTGCTCTCATCCCTCTTTTCTTGAACGAGGCCCCGGATACAAGCATCCCAAGGAGAGCGCGCCCCGGATCCGCGGGTAGTAGTCGCATCCCTCACCGAACTCCAGCACGCCCCGCCGGAATGCCGCGCCGGGCTATGGCGCTCAGGAGCAGACGGTCTGCGGTCCTGAGCCACATTAATCACGCCAGCCAGCCCCGCAGGCGCTAACACTCGCAGCTTTCTCCAACCAAAAGAGGCCGTCCGCCCGCAAGGTTGCAGCTCAGCGCACCTCCAACTGTGTGCAACCTGCCGATGTGCGAAATCTGTGCGTAGTTTTGGGCCGACTTTTCTGGCGCGAAGAAGGGCCTATGTAACTCCTTGTTTTTGGAGGAGAGGGAGGGATTCGAACCCCCGGAGGGCGCATGCCCTCACCCGATTTCAAGTCGCGTCCGCCGCGCCAAACCGCTCCTCCAAATCCCCTTGTCACACCTGCATTCCGCGTCCTTGATGGATATAGGTTCATGATTGTTATGAACTTCTAATACGACAACACCCGACGCTTGCGCCCAGGGGTGTACACTCCCTACTGTGACTTTCCTGTGACACGATTGAGAGAACCAGACCGTGAGCACATCCCTGACCGAGTCCCACCTCAAAGCCCTCACCCCGCCCGAGCGTGGCCGCCGACTGCTGTTCGATGAACATCGCGATGCACCCCGCGGCTTCGGTGTTCGGATCACGCCCAAGGGCAGCGTGGCCTTCGTGCTGCGCTACACCAACTCGTTCGGTAAGGACCGCCTTGTCACCATCGGCGAGCATGGCACTTGGACCCTGAGCGCCGCGCGCAAACGTGCCGCCGAGCTGCGCAAAGAGATCGATACCGGCGCAGATCCCCTTGATCGCCGCAGGACGGAGCGCAGCGAACCTACCGTGGCCGAGGTTGCCGAGCAATTCTGCAAAGACCACGTGGACAGCCTGCGCAGCTCTAAAGAGGTTCGGCGACTTTTCAATCTGCATATCGTACCCGCGCTGGGAACATTGCGACTGAAAGATGTTCGCCGCGCGGATGTGATCGGCCTGGTAAGTCATATCGCCTCGGATCGCGGCCGACAAGCAAGCTTGGTTCTACAGTACACCAAAAGCATGTTCGCCTGGGCTGAAGATCGTGAGTTAATTGAGCTTAATCCAATTGCCACTCTCAAGGCAAGCAAAATCGGAAAGGAACTAGCCCCACGCAGGCGCCAACGTGTTCTTGATCGTGACGAATTGAAGGCACTGTGGAATGCTACCCCCTCTTGTGGCATCCAATGGATCACCCTATCGGCACTGTGGATGATACTCCTCACCGGTCAACGCCCGGGCGAAGTCGCGGCTGCAGAATGGTCTGAAATCAACTTCCGGGAAAAAAACTGGGTGATCCCAGAAACCCGCCGCAGAAAGACCGAAACCGATCAAACTGTTCCTCTAACACCATTGATGCTCGATTTGCTTGGCAAGATCGAAGAGTGGGCTGCAGGAAAACGCAGCGGCCGGTATGTCTTTGAAGTTGTTTACGGGAGATCACTTGACCCCAAGACACCCTCTCGCGCCGTTTTTAACGCAACCAACGCGTTAGGCAACAAAGTTCATCCGACCTGGGGGCATTGGACACCACATGATCTCAGGCGAACGGCCCGGACTGGAATGGCACGTGCCGGAGTCGATGAAACAGTCGCGGAGCTTGCCATCGGCCACACGCGAAAAGGCATCGTTGCCGTTTATGATCAGCACCGCTATGAGGACGAAAAGCGCAGAGCTTTAGAGGCTTGGGAGCACAACCTCCTCGAACAAATAAAATAGAAGAAACAGGCGCAACACCGAAAATAATATATGATGCGATAGCCTATCACAGAAAGGAACCTCCTTTCGAATAAGGCCATCGTAGATTTAAGGCCACGTCCCTTGCCAAGAGACTGAGTACTCGAGCCAGCCTGCCAAGATCTACGCCAAAAGAAGCATCCCCCCAACCCCGTAACCCGAGCCCTGCCTCCCGTTGGCTCTTGAGCGAGAGGAAACTGCGGGTGCGACCAAATGTGCGCATTCCGGCGAACGTGACCGCTGATTCCGCTGATCGCGACCGGTCTTCTGCACATCGTCCGCACTGGAATGGATTTTCTATGTGTACCGGCCATGATCCGTCAATGCTTGGCTTCACCTTCTTCGTTACTGCGTAACACGGGTTCCAGGTCGAGGAAGGCGTCCTGCGCCGGTCCATCGAGGGTATTCAGGACGCGCCCGACGGCCTCGTCAAGGACCCACTCGAGCACGGCTCGCTGGGTCATGCCGTGATGGCAGGCCAGACGCTCGAGGTTCCGCTTGGCCGCAAAGTGGACCAGGGCGTTGATGCGCTCGAGCATCTCGATGTCCTCGTCGATGCCTTTGAGGTGGCGCTGCCGGAAGGCGCTTTGGCGCTGTGCATTGGTATGGGCCATGGTGGTGATTTCCGTTACGCAGTAACGCTGTCGTCAGGGGTGGCGGGGTCATCGGCGGGCTCTGGGCCGCCGGGCGGAGGCTGTTTGCGCATCGACTCACCGCGCAGCTCCAGTCGGTGCGCGCCGTGGAGCAGGCGGTCGAGGATGGCGTCGGCCAGCGTCGCCTCGCCGATCAGCTCGTGCCAGTGCTCGACGGGCATCTGGCTGGCAATCAGCGTTGAGCGCCGGCCGTGGCGATCTTCGATGACCTCCATCAGGTCCTGGCGCTGAGCGGCGCTGATCTTTTGAATACCCCAGTCATCGATGATGATCAGCTCGGTCTTGAGCAGCCGGGCCATCAGCCGGGGGTAGGAGCCATCGCCGTGGGCGATGCGCAGCTGCTCAAAGAGCTTGGGCAGGCGCAGGTAGCGCACGGACAGCCCCTGCCGGCAGGCCTGGTTGCCGATCGCGCAGGCGAGCCAGGTTTTGCCGCACCCGGTCGGTCCGGTCAGGCACAGATTCTGCGCCTGGCGGATCCAGTCACATTGGGCCAGAGCGGCCATACGAGGCTTCTCCAGGCCGCGGGGGTGGCGGTAGTCGATGTCCTCGACACAGGCCGGCACGCGCAGCCGAGCCTGCTGGAGTAGCCGGGCGAGGCGGCGGTTCTCGCGGTGCAGACGCTCGCGTTCGACGAGCATGGCCAGGCGCTGCTCGAAGGACAGCTCGTGGGTCTGGGGCTGCGCCTGCTGCTGCTCCAGGGCCTCGAGCATGCCGGTGAGCTTGAGCGTGCGCAGTTGTTCGATCGTCTGTTGATGGAGCATGGCTTCGTCCCCTCTCAGTGGTAGTACCCGGCGCCGCGGACATTGGTGTGGACCGGCAGTTCGTCCTGCGCCTCGCTGTCGTCGGGCAGCGGCTGCTGATCGAGCCCCTGCTTGAGCATGGAGGCGACGCTCTTGTAGCGCGGCGCCCCGAGCGCCAGGGCTCGGGCGCAGGCCGCCTCCAGGCGCGGCTGGCTATAGCGGCGAGCCAGGTTGAGCAGGCCCAGGCAGGCGCGGTAGCCATGCTCCGGGTGAGGCCGGTCCTGGAGTTGGAAGCGGACCAGTGCGGCGGTGGCCGGGCCGATCGCCGCGGCCCAGCGCTGGAAACGCCCCGGTGACCACTCGCGGTGGGCCTGGTGGGACTTGGGCATGTGCTCCGTGATGGTGGCGTACCGCCCCTTGCCGCGACGGGCGTGGACGGCGACCCGCTGGCCCTTGTGCAGGATCTCGACGGCCGTGGCGGTCACCCGTAGCTCCAGGGTCTGGCCGACCAGGGCATGGGGGACGCTGTAGAGCCGCCCTTCGAAAGCGACGTGGTAGTCGATCCCCGGTTTGGCCTTGTGCCACTCGGCGAACTCGTAGGCATCTGCCGGCAGCGGCTTGAGCGCGGGCCGGTCGATGGCCTCGAACAGGTCGCGGCGGCTCTCCGTGCGCCCCTGGAAGGGCCGCTCGTTGAGATCGACCAGCAGCGCCGAGATCGCCTGGTTGAGCTGCGCGAGGGAGAAGAAGCGCTGATGGCGCAGTCGCGCCAGGATCCAGCGCTCGACCAGCTGCACAGCGGCCTCGGCCTTGGCCTTGTCCTTCGGCTTGTACGGCCGCGCCGGTAACACGGCGCTGTGGTAATGCGCGGCCATCTCCGCGTAGGTGTCGTTGACCTGCGGGGTGTACCGGTTGGCCCGGGTCACCGCCGCCTTTAGATTGTCCGGCACCAGCAGCGCCGGCACCCCGCCGAAAAAGCGCAGCATGCGCTGATTCGAGCCGACCCAGTCCGCCAGGGACTGGCTCCAGGTGGCTTCGGCAAAGGTGTAGCTCGAGGCGCCGAGCACACCGACGAAGATCTGCGCACGGTGCAGCTCACCGGTATCGGGGTCGATGACCTCCACCGTCGTGCCGCAGTAGTCGATGAACGCCTTCTCCCCGGCGCGGTGGAGCTGGTGCATGCTGCGCCGTTGCCGAGCCCGCCACTGTCGGTAGCGATGGCAGTACTGGCTGTAACGGTAGGCGCGTTCGCCGTGGACGGCAGCGTACTCGCCCCAGAGCAGCTGGAGCGTAACCCCCTTGCGCTTGAGCTGCTGATGGATCTGGAAGTAGTCCGGCTCGGCGAAACGCTCCGGCGGTCGCTGAGCGGGGTAGAGCAGCGCCTCAAGCCGCCCCTGATCCGTGCCCTCGGGCAGCGGCCAGCTCAGCCCCTTGGCCT
>NZ_JAJNRE010000051.1:0-5082 GCF_022228025.1 Halorhodospira sp. 9622
GGGGGGGGGGGGGCTGGCGGGGGCGGCGCGGGCGCCCCGGGGCGGGCCCCCCCGCAGCCGCCCCGGACGGCCGGCCGACCCGCCGGCGGCCGGTCAGGTAGTCCGCCGTGGCCGAATCCGCCGCATAGAGCTCCGCCGGGGCACCGTTGAAGACCACCTGACCGCCCCGCTCGCCGGGCCCCGGGCCCATATCGATGATCCGGTCGGCGGCCGCCATCACCTGCGGGTCGTGCTCGACGACCAGCAGCGAGTTGCCCGCATCGCGCAGGCGCTGCAGGATCCCCACCAGCCGCTCCACATCCCGGGGATGCAGGCCGATGGACGGCTCGTCGAGGACGAAGAGCGTGTTGACCAGCGAAGTGCCCAGCGCCGTGGTCAGGTTGATCCGCTGCACCTCGCCGCCGGAGAGGGTGCGCGACTGCCGGTCCAGGGTCAGGTAACCGAGGCCCACCTCGTTGAGGTAGCCGACCCGGCTGCGGATCTCGTCGAGGACCGTAGCCGCCGCCTCGTCCAGCGGCGGCGGCAGCTCCAGCTCCTCGAAGAAGCGCTGCAGGCGGGCCAGGGGCAGGGTCGCCAGATCGTGCAGGGTCAGCCCCGGCAGCCCGGCCAGCAGCGCATCACCCATCGCCAGGTGGCGGGGCCGGAAGCGCTCCTCCGGGGCGAGGACGGCGTCGGCGTCGGCCTGTCCGCCGAGCCGGAAGTCCAGGGCCTCCGGGACCAAGCGCGCACCCCGGCAGTCCGGACAGGTGCGGTAGGTGCGGTAGCGCGAGAGCTGCACGCGCACGTGCATCTTGTAGCTCTTGCGCTCGAGGTAGTCGAAGTAGCCGCGCACGCCGTACCACTTGCCGGAACGGCCCCAGCGATCCTCGCCGTCCCAGACCCACTGCCGGTCCGCCGCATCCAACTCCCGCCAAGGCACATCCTCGGCGACCCCGCGCCGGCGGGCGGCGCGCAGCAGGTCCCGCTGGCACTCCACCGAGGCACCGCCGCGGAACGGTTTGATCGCGCCCCCGGCCAGGCTCAGGCCCGGATCCGGGATGACCAGGTCGGGGTCGATCTCCATGTTGCGGCCGAACCCACGGCAGGTGTCACACGCGCCGACCGGGGAGTTGAAGGAGAAGAGCTCTGAGGTCGGCCGCGGGTAGTCGCGGTCGCACCCGGCGCAGTGGAAGGTGGCGGAGTAGCGCCGCGGCTCGCCCGCCGGCTCACGGTCCTCGCCCAGGGCCCGGACCTGGCAGCGACCCCGCCCTTTGTCGAGGGCCGTCTCCACCGCCTCGATCAGCCGCCCCCGGCGCGCCCCGTCGAGGCGCAACCGGTCCTGAACCACCTCGACACCACCCTCACGCTCATAGATGCGCGTGTATCCCTGGCTGGAGAGCATCTGTCGCAGCTCTTCCCGATCGAGCTTGGCAGGCACGGCCACGAAGAAGGTCACCGCCACTCGGGTGCCTGCCGGCCACGGCGCCGTGTCGTCGCCGGCGAGGAGCTCGTCGGCGATGGACTGCGGCGTATCCGGCCGCACCGGGCGGCCGCAGCCGCTGCAGTAGGGCTGCGCCGCGCGGGCGAAGAGCAGCTTCAGGTGGTCGGCGAGCTCCGTCATCGTGCCCACGGTGGAGCGCGAGGTGCGCACCGGATTGACCTGATCGATGGCGATCGCCGGCGGGACGCCGTCGATACGCTCGACCTGTGGCCGGTCCATGCGCTCGAGGAATTGCCGGGCGTAGGCCGAGAAGGTCTCCACGTAGCGCCGCTGCCCCTCGGCGTAGACGGTGTCGAAGGCGAGCGACGACTTCCCGGAGCCGGAGACCCCGGTGACGACGATCAGCTCGCCGGCCGGGAGGTCGAGATCGAGGCCCTGCAGGTTGTGCTGGCGGGCGCCGCGGATACGGATCGGTTCGCGCACGGTCATGCTTCCGGAGACAAGACGGCGCCGACAGCCCGGAGGCTGCCGACGCCGGCACGGTTCACGGGATGTCGTTCAGGCGGCGGGATCAGGCGTACTTGGCCTTCGCCTCCTGCCGACGGCGGTGGAGCACCGGCTCAGTATAGCCGGAGGGCTGCTCCCGCCCCTTGAAGACCAGGTCGCAGGCCGCCTGGAAGGCGACGCTGGCGTCGAAGTCCTCGGCCATGGGCCGGTAGTTCGGGTCGCCGGCGTTCTGCTCGTCCACGACCCGGGCCATGCGCTGGAGGCTATCCATGACCTGATCCTCGCTGACCACGCCGTGGTAGAGCCAGTTGGCCACGTGCTGGCTGGAGATGCGCAGGGTGGCGCGGTCCTCCATCAGGCCGACATTGTTGATGTCCGGCACCTTGGAGCACCCGATGCCCTGGTCGATCCAGCGCACCACATAGCCGAGGATGCCCTGGCAGTTGTTATCCACCTCCTGCTGGATCTCCTCCTCGCTCCAGTCGGTGCTCGGCGCCAGCGGCACGGTGAGGATCCGGTTCAGGTCCGAACGCCAGCCGGCGCGGGCAATCTCGGCCTGGACGCCGGCGACGTCCACCTCGTGGTAGTGCACGGCGTGCAGGGTCGCCGCCGTCGGCGACGGCACCCAGGCGCAGTTGGCACCCGCCTTGGGGTGGCCCGCCTTGGTGTCGAACATCTCGCGCATCTTATCCGGCTTGGGCCACATGCCCTTGCCGATCTGCGCCCGGCCCTTGAACCCGGCGGCCAGGCCGACATCGACGTTCCAGTCCTCATAGGTGGTCATGAAGGATGCCCCCTTCATGTCCGCCTTGCGGATCACGGCGCCGGCCTCCATGGCGGTGTGGATCTCGTCGCCGGTGCGGTCGAGGAAGCCGGTGTTGATGAAGATCACCCGGTCCCGGGCCTGCTTGATGCAGGCGCGCAGGTTGACCGTGGTCCGCCGCTCCTCGTCCATGATGCCGACCTTGAGGGTGGCACGCTCCAGGCCCAGGGCGTCCTCGACGCGCTCGAACAGGTTCACCGTCAGGGCCACTTCCTCGGGACCGTGCATCTTCGGCTTGACGATGTAGACGCTGCCGGTCTTCGAGTTGCGCACTTGGCCCAGGCCCTTGAGGTCGTGGACCGCGCAGAGGACGGTCATCATGGCGTCCAGCATGCCCTCGGGGATCTCGTTGCCGTCGCCGTCGAGCACCGCCGGCGTGGTCATCAAGTGGCCGACGTTACGCACCAGCATCAGCGAGCGCCCCGGCAGGGTCAGGGAGCCGCCGTCCGGCGTGGTGTAGGTGCGGTCGGCGTTGAGCCGCCGGGTGAAGGCCTCCCCGCCCTTGCTGACCGAGGTCTCGAGATCGCCCTTCATCAGGCCCAGCCAGTTGCGGTAGACACGGACCTTGTCCTCGGCATCCACCGCGGCCACGGAGTCCTCGCAATCCTGAATGGCGGTTAGCGCCGACTCCATGACCACGTCCTTGACGCCGGCCGGGTGATCCTTGCCCACCGGATCGTTGGGGTCGATGACGATCTCGGCATGCAGGCCGTTGTGACGCAGCAGGATGGTCGCCGGCCGCTGCGGCTCACCGGTGAAGCCGACAAGGCGGGTGGGATCGGCCAGCTCCGTCTCGCTGCCGTCGGCCAGGGTGATCAGCAGCTGGCGCGGGCTCGCCTCGCTCAGGCGGTAGGCGGTGACATCGGCGTGCAGGCCGTGGGCCAGCGGGGCCACCTCATCGAGGGTTTCGGCGGCCAGCTCCATGACGCGCTTGCCACGGGCCGGGTTGTACGTCTTCCCTTTGGCCAGGCCGTCACTCTCGGGGATCATGTCGGTGCCGTAGAGGGCATCGAACAGGCTGCCCCAGCGTGCGTTGGCCGCGTTGAGTGCGAATCGCGCGTTATCCACCGGCACCACCAGCTGCGGCCCGGCCACCGTGGCGACCTCCGGGTCGACCCCGGTGGTGGTGATCTCGAACTCCTCCGTCTCGGGTTCCAGGTAGCCGATCTGCTCGAGGAAGGCCTTGTGATCGGCCACGGAGAATTGGCCGCGGTGCTCGCGGTGCCACTCGTCGATCTGCCGCTGCAGGGTCTCGCGCTTCTCCAGCAGCTCGCGGTTGCGCGGACTCAGATCGCGGACGATGCCGCCGAGCTCGTCCCAGACGGTGTCGGCGTCGATGCCGGTCCCAGGCACCATCTCGTTGGCCACCAGGTCGTAGAGCTCACGCGCCACCTGCAGGCCACCGACTTGAACCCGTTCGCTCATGGAAGTCTCCCTATTCAGCTTCGCGATCCGCGGATAAGCCGCGATAGTAACGCATCCCAGTGAGGCTGATCACCCGCTCACCGACGCCCCGTTCAGTTCTGCAGCTCGGCCTCCAGCTCGTCGTAGAACGCGCGGACCAGCCGGGCGTTGCCGCCGACGTCCGCCTCGCCGCCGCGGGTGGCGGCGCGCACGTCGACGCGACGGTGATCACCGGTATCCTCGACGCGGACGACGATATCGTGGATGACACCCATCCAGTAGCTGCGTGCGGTGGCCTCCAGCCCGCCCTGCATGTCGGTTCGCGCCACGGTCCACTCCATCCTCAGCGCCGCGCTCTCTGCGGCGCTGAGGATGGCCGAGACATCCTGCGGGTAAGTGCGCGCCTCGAGATCCGGGTGCGCCTCCGCCTGGCGTTCGGCCAGTTCTCCGCCAGGGTAGGCTCGATCGCCGCCGGCCTGCTCTCGGGCCTGGGCGAGGGCCCGATACGAGGGCGGGTCATCGGTGTCGGTGGCCAGATCGTGAAGGTTGGGACCGAGGACGGCGGCGTAGACCTTGGGCCCGGCGACCACCGCGACCCCGAGCCCCAGGGCCAGGCCGGCCAGGGCCCGGCCGCGACCGCGCTTGCCGTGCAGACCGAAGGTGGAGGCGAAACCGACACCGGCGGGGACAAGGGCGAGCACACCGGCAGCGAAGCCGGCGGCGATCATCGCCAGGGCCAGGTCGAGTTCGACGAGCTGGATGCGATAGAGGGGGCCGGCCAGCGCGGCCGCCGCGGCCCCGCAGGCTGCAAGCAGGACGGATGCCGTCGCCAGCCGGGATACAGGCGCCTGGAACATGGGTTTTCCTCCCGGGTTTCCGGCCGATTATGCGGCCGGAAACGGCCAGGACAAAACGCAGCCACGCGCCG
>NZ_JAJNRE010000052.1:0-4472 GCF_022228025.1 Halorhodospira sp. 9622
ACAGGGAAGGTAAGCAAGACAGCAAAGAGGAAGGGAGCATCTATAAAATTATCTGTCTCGCTAAAAGAAAGTGGTATCTAAATGGCCTTAAAAGACAGTAGGCGCCTATCTGTCATAAATATTTATAGCAAAAAGAAAATATGCGAAATGAGCAAAGAAAATTTTTACATCATCATCGCTGGCGAAGAGATCGGGGCAGACGAACTAGTAAACAGTCAAATGGCCTCAAAGATAACAGGGCTATCTGTCCGTCAACTTCAGAGGCTTCGTCTTGAAGGGCGCCTTCCTTACTACCAGTACTCAGACAACTGTATTCGCTACCTTGTGCGAGACATCGTTGAGTTCTCTGAAGGCTCAAGACACGAGCAGCCCTGAAGGAAACGTATCTCTTTGAATGCCGCGTCGATCAGTTCCGTTAAGAGTGGAACAGTGATCTCAATACCGTTTTGACGACAATAGTCCGATATATCGATTAAGATCTCGCCTCGGATTATGTTTCTTTTTACCATTTTTAGTATCTTGTTGTATAGGTTTTCCCAGTAGTTAATTTCTTCTTGTGTGATCATTGGTTCATCCTTTCGTTGTACGGGTTCCGGAATGTTTATATTAGTGTTTTCCACTCCTTTTCCGCTCTAGAGATTCTAAGTATAACCGGCTAAAATTCTCGGTCAAGAGATGGAAGAGGAATTAGCCAGGAAGGAATTTTATATAAAAATTTGCTGAAGAGAAAGGAGAAGGTTTATATTAATATTATTGTTGACCGCTTATTTGCTGGAATTTGATGATAGGCCCTTGGTGTTAGGTTAATGGCAAAAGGTGTTTATATTAATAATGTCGGGTTCAGGTTGTCGCCAAGATATTTGTAAGAAAGAGAGATAGCAGAGCAGGGCGAGAAAGGAGGGAGTGGGATAATTGTTTTATCGTAAAGAGGAAAGAGGAACGATAATAGAAAAGATCGAATGTGGCGGTGGTGATATCTTAAAAGAACGATTGGGAGATCAAGAAACGAAAGGCTTACGATACTCCTGAAAGCAATAAAGAACGGCAGCAAGAAGCAATGTGGCCGCAATGAGTTCGATGGACTCTTCTACGAGGCCATCTATGAAGACGAAAGAAGAGATGGCGGTGCAGGTATAGACCTCATCACTCCAGGGAAAAGAGATTGTGCGGCCTTCTATGAGACGTTCTTGGATCCAAGAACCGACTACCCTGTACCAGTCGCCGATGTTTCGTGTGGCCGATGCGAAGGCGATGAGGCCGTAGAGGGGATAGCCGATCAGTAGAAGGCGTCTGGCGAGCTTAGGCAGCGTTCCTGAGCGTAGAAGAAGGAAGAGAGCCAGGAGCATCACACTGGCGAGGAAGACGTAGTAGCTCAGTTCTACGGATGCTTGAAGAACCGGGGTGTTGCGGTCAATATCGAGCAGTGTGCGGGTGATGTAATGACGGGTGTTATGAGCGTCTTCTAGGAATAAAAAGAAGAAACCTGCGGCTAGAGTCCACCAGCCTGGGGTAGGTTGGCGACTTTTGATCTGATAGGCGAGACAACCGGCACTGAAAACCACTCCAAAGGCAAGATAGGTGTGTTGAGCCCTTTCAACTATACCCGCTTCCATGAAAAAATAAGAAAAAACCCAGTCATGAAAGACATAATGAGATGTTAGGCCGCAAAAATCACTAATGATGGCGCCAAGATAGCCTGCCAAAAGTATTACTGCAGTGGACAACAGAAAAAGTCGGGACAAAGGGGGGCGTATCATCAGCCAGGCAGTCGAAAAGAAAAAATGTAAAGCAACGGCTTATTAATTTTGCTAACCGTCTTCTTAAAAAATAAGGGCTATCAAGGTGATAGCCCTCAAAGGTTCTTGACTTTGAGTTGTCAACGCGTTTATTCTTTAATCGTCATTCATCGGATTCCTCAATATAACACGTTTCGCCCCCATCTGCTCCATCAGCGACGCTTGCTGGAATTGTATAACGACCGATCAGGTTATCGGTGGTAATTTCGCCACGATCGGTCTCTGAATTGTAATCATCCGCATCCCCGGTAAACTCATCAACGTCAGACACGCCTTCGTCGTTTATATCGGTATCCCAGTTGATTCCCTCGTTCCAATCTGTGCAACTTAGTGCACCATCGTCTTCGTCGCTGAGGTCAACGTTACCAATGCGTTCCTGAGTGTTCGCGTCAGATATTGAGGCCTGTATGCTGTTGAGATAGGCGTTGACCTCAGCCCGCTCCTGGATACCCAAAAACTGCGGCACCGCAATCGCGGCGAGGACGCCAAGAACAGCAAGCACTATGACCAGCTCAATCAACGTGAAACCTTCTTCACGCTGACGGCGGCGACGGGGCTCACTGCTCAGGCGGTGGACGTACTGCTTGGCCAGGTCGACGAGGCTGACCGTGCGGGAGTGGCTGGATCGCTCCATGCTTTCCTCCATCGGGCTACTCTCCTGCTTTGGTTCGGCCGCGTACGGCCGGTCGGTCACTGCAGAGCGCCCGTGGGGGAGGCGGGCACGAGACTGCAGGTAAACCTATAGTAAACGTGGGAACCGGTGGTGTGAAGCGTGGTAAGCGTCCAATACCGTGTTGGAGCGTGTCAAACCGTCGCGGGAAGGGCCGCCGGGTGGCTATCCGCCGGGGTGCGCAGTGGTCTATGCTGAACCGGTCGTGGGTCGGTCGGCTCGCGGCGTCCAGGAAGGCTACGGAAAGGGCCGCCCATGGTACGGATCGACCGCTGGCTGGCGCTTGCGCTGACGCGCTGGCAACACCCCACTGGCCTGCGCCGCTGGCTGGCTGTGGCGGGGATCGTCACCCTCATCGCCGCGACCACGTTCCTGGTCTGGCAGACCGGCGGCATCCGGTACGCCTTCTCGCACATCATGTATGTCCCGATCCTGCTGGCCGCTGCGCTCTTCGGTCCCGGGGGCGGCGTGGTGGCCGGGCTGGCCGGCGGGTTCGCCCTGGGGCCGGGGATGCCCATCGACACCGCCACCGGCGAGATGCAGGCGTTCTACAACTGGGCCTACCGGGCGGTGTTCTTCCTGTTTGTCGGCGGCGTGGTGGGCATGCTCGGTCAGGCGGTGGCCCGCCTGCTCGGCGAGGACCCGGTTAGCGGGGCGCCGAGCCAGCAGCCGCTGCGCCAGGCGCTGGAGCGGACGCTGGAGCCGCCGGTGCCCGGGCAGGCCCCGCGGCGCTTCTCGGTGCTGGTGGCGATCTTCGACAACTACACTGAGCTGGTGAATACGTTCGGTCCCGAGGTGGGCGTTCGGCTGATTGGGGGCGTGGTGCAGCGGCTCCAGGCCTCGTGCCAGGGCGATGCCGGGGTCTACCACCTCCACGGGGAGCGGTTCGCGGTGGTCGTCGACGGGGAGCGGCTGGGCGAGGTTCGCGCGCGCATCCGTGCGCACGCCATGGAGCCCCTGGTCGCCGATGGGGTGCCGCTCTACGTGAACCTGACCTTCGGGCGGGCGGACCATCCGGAGCACGGCGCCAGCGCCGAGGAGTTGATCCAGCGCGCGACCATCGCCGCCGATCTGGCCAGCCGGCGGGGCGAGCGCGAGCGCGTCTACGATGTCGGCAGTGACCAGACCAGCCGCGAGAACCTGGTCCTGCTCAGCGGCTTCCGGCGGGCGGTCTCCCGCGATGAGCTCTGCCTCTACCACCAGCCCAAATGGCACCTGGAGCGCGAGGAGGTGGTCGGCACGGAGGCGCTGCTGCGCTGGCAGCACCCGGAGCACGGCCTGTTGACCCCGGTGCGCTTCATCCCGCAGCTGGAGAGCAGCCATCTGATCCACGAGCTGACGCCCTGGGTGGTCTCCGCCGCGCTGCGGGATCTGGCCGAGCTCCAGCGCGACGGTCGCGCCTGGCACGTGGCGCTGAACCTCTCCGCGCGCAACCTCAACGACGACGGACTGATCGGCGATCTGGAGCGGGCCCTCGCGGAGACCGGCACCTCGCCGGAGCAGCTGGAGGTGGAGGTCACCGAGTCGGCGGTGCTCGCCGACCCGGAGCAGGCCCGCCGGGTGCTCGGGCGGCTGCGGGACTGGGGGATGGGGGTGGCCATCGACGATTTCGGCGCCGGGCAGACATCGCTGGGTTACCTGCGCCGTCTGCCGGCGACCAGCCTCAAGATCGACCGTGTCTTGATCCAGCAGCTGGCGGGAGCGTCGGCCGACTGCCGGATCGTGGAGTCGGTGGCCGGACTGGGGCGTCGGCTGGGGATGGAGGTGGTTGCCGAGGGCGTGGAGGATCGCGCCACCCTGGCCATGGCGCGCAGCGCCGGGTGCGATATCGTTCAGGGGTACGGGATCTGCCCGCCGCAGCCCATGGAGACCATCCGCGAGGCCTTTGCGCGGGAGCGCTCCGTCCGGGCGCAGGACTTTGCAGTGGGGTCATCGCCGGAAGCGTGACGGGCGGCGAGACCGTGCCGAAGGAAAGCGGGAAAAAACTGTTGACCTGCTCCTAACTG
>NZ_JAJNRE010000053.1:0-4328 GCF_022228025.1 Halorhodospira sp. 9622
ACTTGAGGACTATTCCATACCGTGCCATTCAGCCACTCGATCACCGCCGCATCCGGCCGCGGGCGCATCATCTCAGAGACGACATTCGTGTCAAGCACGATCATCGTTCCGGCGCACATGGCTCGTGCGGGTCATGGCCTGGGAGTTCAAGTTCTACGCCATGCTTCGGGCCGAACGTAGCCTGAGCGAGATCGCCCAGGCGCTCCGGCTCCGAGACCGCCGACCGCAGGATGCGCCGCACCTCCTCCTCCATGGATATGCCATGCCGGTCTGCTTGGGCGCGCAAGCGCTCGATCGTCTCTTTATCCAAGCGGCGGACGCTGATGCTGCTCATAGCCTGTCTCTTCGCGACCCCCTCAAGTGCTAGCACATGATAGCACTTGAGAGACAGTAACCTAATCATGCAGCGCTTCGGCGACATCCCGTACCAGCTCGATGAGGCGATCCACCACGAGACCTTTTCGGGGCTGCTGCAGATGAGCCGTAACGCGCTCCACGCCAGAGCGCTGGTGCGAGTTCGCTGGCGAGCGCCCCCACCGAGTATGCGCCGGCTGGGCTTGATTTGCATGCGACTCTGCTTATATATTGAATCATGCATGAACACAAGCCATGGGAAAGAGGTGATCATGGTTGGAGATGAACGCAGCACCCCGGACCGTGGGGACGCCCGCGCCGTCTCGCTGATGCGTTGGTTCGTCGGCGTCGCCGTGCTCGGCTGGTTGGTCAGCGCTTTCCTGAGCGTCATACACTTCTGGGCGTTGCCGCAGATCCCCGAGGGCGCCGACCTCGCCGGAAGCCTTGAGGTGATCATGAGCGACTGGGGGTATGTCGCCGGCATACCGCTGGCAACGCTCGGCGCCGTTTATTATCTCGCGACGATCGCGATGGCGGCATGGTGGTTTGAGACCCGGCACCCGGCGATCATCAAGGCGCTCACGCCCGTAACGGCCTCCGGCGTGCTGGCCTCGGCCTATTTCGTCTGGCTCCAGCTCGTCCCGATCGGCGAAATCTGCCCGTTCTGCATGGTTTCGGCTGGGGCCACAGTGGTGCTGTTCGCGCTTGAGCTGCGCGTGCTGCGCCGCATCCAGACACCCGATACCGGCGAAGTTCTATATGAGCTCGCCCGGCTTGCCCAAAATAGCGAAACCCTCGCTCGCGCGTCCTATGCGGCGGCGTTCGCGGGCGCGACGTTGTTCGTGACCTGGGCAGCCACATTCGCCCCCGTACCGGGAACATAAGCGGAAAGCGAACTGGCGGCGCTACGAGCTTGCCCCGTCGTGGCATGCCCGCGCCGCCTCCCTTGGGGCGGCGCGGCGACTTCCTGAGGCGGCCCTCCCGATAAACCGCCTCCAGCAAAAAGACCAGCTGGGCGCTCGCTTCGTGCCGGCTCAAGTCTCCACTGCTGGCAGCGGCCGAGTTTCTAGGCGCCCGGACTCACGATTCGCGCACCGACCAGCAAGAATGCCCGTTCGCCCCTACCCGGTGCCGAAGACATCCTCCACGCACTCGGCATCGAGAATCCGGTCCAGCCACATCTCCAGTTCACCGACCGTGGCAGGCTCGACGCGGGCCCGCGACGCTTCCCTCGCCTCCCGGCCGAACTTGCGCTCGATCAAACGGAGCAGCGTCTGCGCCGCAGCCTGCCGACGGCCCTCTTGCCGGCCCTCTTGCCGGCCCTCCTCACGCCCTCTCTGAATGCCCCGCTCTTCTCCACGCTTTAGCCACTGTTCTGCTAGCGTCATCACCAACTCCTCCGCTCGCCCCGGCCGCGTCTGCTCCAGCGCCTGCCGTACGTCCGCCTCCTCGACCGAGCCATAGACCCTGGCAATGTACACCAAAAGCGGCTTCTCCAGCGGATGCCCCGGCGGAAGATCCCGCAAAAGGCGAATCAGATCCTCCCGCCCCAGATCCTCAACAAACGCCCAGGCCAGCGCCCGAAACACAGCCCGGATCGCCGGATCCTGCGAATAGGAGGCGGACGGCTCGTCCGGCCGCAGATGCCGGACTTGGTAGCCGAAATCCCGCTGCAGCTCCAAAAGCGGCTCGTCCGCATCGATGCACTCAAGCAGCGACAGCGGCACCGTCCAACTCGGCTGACCATTGTAGATCACCAGGGGGATGATCGGCGGCAGACGCCGGTAGCGCGCCGCGCGCCCGTCGCGCTTTTGCTCCGCGTGGCGCTGCCAGACCCGCTGCAGGTAACCGAGCAACTGCACGGGCGTGCCCGCATCCGGCTCCGACTTATGCTCGATGAGGACGTACACGAAGACCGGCCGACCATCGTGCATCTGCGCTTCGAAAAGCCGGTCGCTATGGGTCTCCTGCAGGTGAGGATCCACGTAGCTGCCCGGCAGCGGCTTCGGCAGCGCATCGCTCAGCCGCTCCCGCACCGGCGGCGGCAGATTCTCCCGCAACACCACCGCTGCACGCTCCGGGGCGTCCAGGAGTGCTTTGATCAAGGCGTCGTGGGGATTCGTGGGGTGGCGGGTCATCGACCTCTCGTCCTGGAATCCGATTGAACCTGTCCAGCCGCGGCAGCCGGCACCCAGCCGTCATGCGACTCGGCCAGCTGCTTCAGTCGTCCCCAACCGCGCCATCATCGCCTCGAAAGCGGAACCGTCGTCGGCGAGCGCATTGGCAACGAACGGCGCGTAGCGCTCGAAGAGCATCTTGGTCGAGGAGTGGCCGAGCAGTCGGGAGACGAACAGCGGATTCTCACCCGCTGCCAGGTGCAGGACCGCGGCGGTGTGCCGGGTCTGGTAGACGCGACGAGCAGCGAGGCCGAGCCGGCGCAACGTCGGGTTCCAGTGCTGCTCCGCCACCCAGCTCGACTCGATCGCCCGTCCGTCCTCGCGCACGAAGACGTAGTCCTCGGCCGCCTTGGTGGCCACATGCTGACCCAGTTCCGCGGCCAGCTTCGGCGAGAGCGGAATCTCGCGCCGGGTCTTCGGGTGCTTGAGCGTCGTCTGCCGACCATCGACGCGCGCCTCGCGGACCCGGAGCTGGCGACGCTCCAGGTCGAGGTACTTGACCTTGAGGCCGTTGACCTCGCACGAGCGCAGCCCCGTGTAGAAGCGCAGCTTGAAGTACAGCCGCAGGCGCGGGTCGACCACCTCCAAAAAGGCGTTGACCTGCTCGGCGGTCAGCGGCATCGGGTCGTTGCGGTCATCGCGCAGCGGCGGCAGCCCGGCCATCGGTGAGGGCATCCCCAGCTCCCGCTCGGCAAAGCGCAGGATGCCGGATAGCGGCGAGAGGATGAAATTGATCCGTGCGTTGCTCAGCCGCCGCTGACCCCGGGCGTCCGTTTGATCGATGAGCCCCTGGCGAAAGGCGCGCACCGAGCGCTCGGTGATCTGATCGAGCGGCCAGTCGCCGAAGTGCGGGATCAGGTACTGATGGATCACGCCCTCGACGCGTCGCCGGTAGCTCTCCTTCCACTCGCCCTCGTGCAGCGCCAGCCACTGCCGCGCATAGTCCGCGAAGCGCCGCCCCGGAGCGCGCGAGCCCCGCTCCCGGATCCAGCGCTGCGCGCGCTCGAGCTTGCGGCTTTGCGGGAACCAGGCCGCATAGTCGAAGGTGCCCATCTCCAACTCGGCGTTGATCTTGCGCAGATTCCGCCGCACGCGCCGCCGATTCTCCGGGGTATCCCGCAGCCCCGAGCTCTCCCGGAACCGGCGGCCGTAGATGCACAGGTCGTACTGAATCGTGCCATTGGGCCGAATGCAGAAGCTCGCCATGGCGCAGCCTTCCCACTATCGTCGGTGGACCCTGACCAATAGTGTACAGGTATACATCTCGTGCGCAAGAAAGTCAGCACCCGGCCCCCGCGCACCCTGGGCGCCCGGCGTTGCGATGGTTCGGCCAACCGCAACACCCCGCCCAGAGGCCACCGCTGAACGCCCTCAGCAGGCCGAGCGCACGCGGCGCTGCCACCACGCAGCCGCCCCACTCGGGTCGCTGGCGCCCGGGACGGTTGCGCTGTCACGGTGCCGGAATCAGCGGTGCTGACACGGCTCAGCGCCCGGGCGCGGATCAGCGGCGCCGCCGCCTTGTCTCGCGTTGCGGTGCGTTGCCTCCAGCGGGGCCGCAGGCCTTCGCAGGCCCCTGACGGGCCGGGCTTTACGCTGCAGCGGGGGGTGCTGCGGATAGGCCGAAGTGTTCGCCGCAAAACCTTGCTCTACCGCCACCCTCGTGATTGGATAACCGCTCACAAAAGGAACGTACTGTCGGACGGGCCGCAGCACGCGGCGTGACCGTCTCGGCGGTAGCGTGCCCCAACGAGCCGGGAACCTTCCATCTTGCCGCCTCCTTGTGCACATCCCAAGGTA
>NZ_JAJNRE010000054.1:0-4184 GCF_022228025.1 Halorhodospira sp. 9622
CCTGTGTTTGATTTTGAACGATGTTAATAACAAATTGAGCAACCTCTAACGCTATAGGCGATTGGTTGTTGACGTTAGTTGGGCCTCAACAACGAATGAAACCGCGAAAGCTGCCCGCAAGCTTTCCTTGGTTTAATAGTGTCTAAATTATTGATAACTATGAAGAAATAATGAACAAAGGAGAATAAAACATGATACATCAGCAATCACATCAATATAACCTTCTAAAAAATAAAAAACACTGCCAACATAAAGCATTCAATGAAATCGTTATTAAAAAAGATTTCACAGAGATCTTACCTAACCAGGAGCTTGTTCAAGCTAACAAGAAACAATTTGCAAGATCAGAGGTAAGAGAATGGTTAACTACGGTCTCTAACCTCAACAAAATAAAATGGGAATACTTCGTAACATTAACTTTCAGGAATGAGATAACATCCTACGAAGAGTCCAAGAATGTTGTTAGCAAATTCCTGAAGAACCTCAATAATGAAATCTTCGGCAAAAGATCTAAGAAAAGTCTTCAATGGTTGGTTTTTATAGAGAAGTCACAATATCATGGTTACCATGTTCATTTGATAATTGGGGATTTCCTTGAAAAATTATCTACGGATAGCCAAATAAGGAGATGCGGGAATGAAGAGTTGTTCAAATATATATTAGAAAAGACTTGGAACAATGTTGATCAAAGAACAGGGAAACCAGACTTCCACTCTTTTGAATCAAGCTTCCAGCATATATACAATGACGAGGCTCTTTACCAGTACTTAACGAAACAACTTGGTTCTGTTGGATCAGAAGTTTTCGCCTTCGATTTGATGAATCTTGATGGGAGGTATAACAAACTGATATGACTTTCTGGGTGTGATGAAGTCAGGGACGACTTCTAGGCTTACCCAGGGAATGGATAGAGAAGACAAGAGCTGTGTTTAACAGCTGGGCAGGTAGGGGTGCACTGCCTCCCCTACAATGAAGCCACAGAGAGCCGCACAGAGCTTCTGAGTAGATGATGAGGGTGAGATGCTAAGTTGTGTGTGAGCCTTCAATGCAAAGATTGTGGTAAGCGGTTCGCCAAAAACATGAAACCCCTCATCTTGCCTTATTTGAAGATGAGGGGTTTTCTTTTTGTGGTCTCTTAGACGTCGAGATGTGACGCGACAGCATTGCACCTATCCCTTACATCATCATCTTGAAGATGAATATAACGCATAGTTGTTGTAATTTGCGTGTGGCCCAACATTCTCTGAAGCTCAGGAAGCTTGGCACCGTTTTTTAACGCGTGAGAAGCAAAACTATGCCGCAAGTCATGGACACGAATGCTTTTATCTAGCCCAGCTTTTCCAAGAACCCGTTTGAAAGGGTTATTGATGCAGCTATATGGTTTGTTTGTCCCTGGCTGCGGGAAAAGGAGATCTGTTCCGCTGTGTCTTGGTAAATTGCTCACAAGGCAAGCCGCATTATCTGATAACACGATCTGTCTCGCACCTGTCTTACCATCTGGCAAATACCATATTTTGTGCTCAAGATCGAAATCTTTGAATCTGGCTTTCAAGACCTCCCCGCGTCTAGCACCAGTTAATATGAGTAGCCTTAAAATATTGTATAGGTGCGGATGGCAATGATTTCTTGCAGCCCTTAAAAGTTTTTCTATTTCCTCTTTTGAGAGAAGTCTCTCTTTTTTGTTATCATCTTTCGGTTTTTTGACATCGCGCACCGGGTTTTGGGTAACTCCAGGCACCTGATCCTCTATGGCCTTTGTAAAGACGTTAGAAACAATTGCAATTGTTCTTTTAATTGATGATTCCTGGTACTCTTCACTCCTCATGTTATCGATGATATCTTGAATATCATTTTTGCGAATAATCGCCATCTTTTTGCTCCCGATTCGCGGAACAACGTGTCCCTTTAGTAATTGCTCGTCTGTTGCCCAGCTTTTCTTATTTTTTCTTGAATGCGAAAGATATTGCTCGTAAAAATATTCCTCAAACGTGTAGCTCGATCTTTGTGTTGATCGCTCTTGCTGCGGATCTTCTCCTTTACGAACTCTTGACGCTATGTCCTGTGCGATACTCCGAGCATCATTTATTTTAACTTCGTTGTACTTACCGACTTTCAGATGACGGATTTTATTGTCTTCATCCCTGTATCGATAATAATATGTTCCGGTGCCTGTCGCCCTAGCTTCCAGGAGAAGTCCAGAAACCTTCGTGTCTGACAGCCTTTGTGTCTGGTTCTTTTCTTTAGCTTTTTTGAATACCTTGCGGATATTTGCCTCAGTGAGTTTTGTTGCCATTTTTCGCACCTCTGTTATACCCTTATCTCACTGTTCGCGAGATAAGTCTGAGGATATTTTACTGATGTCTGAGACATCACGCAAGGTGTTTGAGATAGATTTAGAGGTTTTGGCCCTCGTAGCAGGTCTTCGTGCAGCCCGAGCTTTCCTGGGATTAAGTCAAAAAGACGTAAGCAATGGTAGCGGTATCTCGGTTCCTACATTGAACCGTCTGGAGCGATTGGAAACCTCTCCCCAGCACCGAACTGTGGTTAGATTAAAAAACTATTTTAACAATATCGGCATAGAGTTGGTTTTAAACAAAAATGAAGGTTTTTATATTAAAATAAACCTTGCGGCTTTAGAACAATTAAAAGAACGGTACGAAAAAGGGGAGCCAATAACTGCAAGAGGAGGTATTTTTAAAGGAAAATAGAATTTGAATTTTTTTGTTAAGCATAAGATAGGTTGATCGCGCCTAACTTTGATTTTATTTTGCTAGTTAAGAATTGGCGCGATCTAAGGGTTTTCTAGGATGGACGCGATTCAGAATTAAAACCGAATATACCTTGTTATCTGATTCAAAAAATATGTATATGATAAGTAATGTCGCACTCGAAACGCACGCTGCCGTCTAAACCCTGATATGACGCGGATTATCCCGAAATGGCACATTCTCGTTGATTGAGCTGGTCATAGTGCTTGCTGTTCTTGGCGTCCTCGCCGCGATTGCGGTGCCGCAGTTCTTAGGTATCCAGGAACGGGCAGAACTATCATCTTACGCCTCAAGCATGGCCAATGAGGCGTCCAACGCGGATATGCAACTCCGCGTCGGTGCAGTGAGCCGCACAGACATTGATTTAGTCGAGGAGTGCGACCTCACGGGACACGATTTCAGTGGCGTGCCTGGAGGAGCGGTCGTTCCCGATATTAGCGCCGATCTAAGTGACGACTACTCTGCGGAGCTAGAACTTTTGGATGTAGCAAGCCCAGACGACGACTATATTGCTCGTTACACCATTCCAAAGCGGGTCTCCGGGCATGACGAGGACGGTGATACCACCGCCTTCCGTTGCGTAATCTCTGAAGATGAAGATTAAGGCTCCGGACAGCACGCCGCTACCGGAGGCGATAACATAAATGACAAGGCGAGCCGCCATGGAGGGCGGTTCGCCTCGCGGCGAAATGTCATGTAAATGTGCCCCCTCCCATCCTTGCCGCGCCTTATTTTTTCATCTACCACAATAATACTCTTGGTAGGCTATGCCGGCGCCATCATAAGTGACTTTTGCGGTCTGACTTCTCATTATATCTTTCATGACTGGATTTTTTCTTATTTCTTTATTGAGGCGGGACCTGTTGAAAAAGCACAACACGTCTGTCTTGCCCTAGGCTTCGTTTTTAGTGCCGGTTGCTTCGCCTACCAAATTAAAAATAAACAATCTACGGCTGGCTGGTGGGCTCTGACTGCTGGTTTTTTCTTTTTATATCTGGAAGATGCCCACAACACCCGCCATTATATCACCCGAACCCTTCTTGACGTAGACCGAGAAACGCCGGTACTTCAAGCTTCCATAGAGTTGAGTTACTACGCCTTCTTGGCCAGTGTCATGGTCCTCGCCCTATTCCTCCTTCTACGCTCAGGAACACTGCCTAAACTCGCCAAACGGCTTTTCCTGATCGGCTATCCCCTCTACGGCCTCATCGCCTTTGCATCGGCCACACGGAACGTTGGCGACTGGTACAGGGTGGTTGGCTCATGGATCCAGGAACGCCTCATAGAAGGCCGCACAATCTCTTTTCCCTGGAGCGACGCCACCTACGAGTGCGCTGCCATCTCTTCTTTCGTCTTCATGGATGGCCTCGTCGAAGAATCCATAGAACTCGTTGCGGCCACATTGCTGCTTGCTGC
>NZ_JAJNRE010000055.1:0-3962 GCF_022228025.1 Halorhodospira sp. 9622
CGGTTTTGTGAGGTGCCATGAAGGAGGAAATCGGGCCTCTGAGGCTGGGTGGCCGATGCTTCGGCCCGTTGAGCCGCAGGTCGGTGGGCTCTGCCGCTCGAGTATGCCAATGCCGTTCCCGGGAACTGTTGGCTCCGGTGCCGTTAGGGTGAGCGCACCAGAGAGCGGCAATAACCCACTTGGGCGGCCCCATCTGAGTGCATAGTCACCTTTGCGGGTGAGCATATCGCAGCCCGAGCGGTGCTCTTAACGGCTTTGACCCGAGTCGGCCACGATTCAGTAACTCCATCTATGAATACTGGAGGCTCCGTGTGGCGGGGGGTGAGGCCGACCGGATGCAGTTCGTGGTACAGCACCGTCAGCGGGTGCACATGATCAGGCATGGACTATGCATCATCGAAAGTGTCGATACTGCCTCCACTGCGAGGTAGCAGCGTCAGTCAACCATGGCACCGCCAGGGAGGAATAAGCCATGATCGAACTGTCCCTCGCGCTTCTTGTGACCCTTATCGTGCTCGCGATCAGCGCACTGGTGCTTGTTGTCTCTTCGGTGCGCAAGCAGCACGCCCCCACTCGGTCGCCTTTGGCTTACGCAGCGTTTCTGGCGAGTGCACTGAACACCGCGTTGGCGGGTGCTGTCGGTGCGCTCGGCGCCGCCGCCTGGAGCGTGCTGGCTTGAGGTGAAAATAAGGTGAATGAAGTGACAGGGCCACTTGGTCCGTGCACTGGAGAGCCGCACGAGCGATACCGAGGGAGGGCCGCGCCATGCAACGGATGCGCAACCGAGCCAGATCTGGCACCTCGCGCGACTCAGTGGTTCTGGCTGCCTGGGCCATATGGTACGCGCAGCACCGAATGCTTGAGGCGAAGAAACGTGCCCTAATGGCTCCCACGCCCGATGCTCGCGAGCGTGCCGAGAACTGGGTGCTTGCCTGGGGCAACTTGCTGCGACACTTTCGATGAATCCCCAGCCTGCTTGGAATTGTCTTCGCAGCGCGGGGCTGTGGAAGGATGGTAGCGTCTCACTGCGCCATCGGTGGCCTTTTCTGAAAAAGGGTCAGGGCTCTGCTGCCTGCCCATGAACGTGGGGCGTCCGCGGTCTCCGGGCGCGCCGCGTTCCTGGCGGGGGTGCGGTTTTGGGGCGCCCTCCGTCTCCCGCTGGGCGTGAGGGGGAGCAAGCGCAAGGCATCGGCGTGGCGGCGGTCGCCAGTAAAGGGCGGTCAGCGTGGGCGATGCGCCGGCAAGTACCTCGCCGCGGTTGGGCGAGAATCTGTCCAATGCCTAGAAGCGGACCATCCCGCCGAGGCCGATGCTGTCAAGATCATCTTCGCGAAATACCGCTTGATTGAAGTATTCCGCAAATATCCACATGCTCGGACTTACGCGGTGAGTGATGCCAACTCCAGCAGCGGGCGCCATCTCCGATCGGGTTAATGAGCTGTCATTGTTCGTTTCAGAGATCTCTACGGTATAAGCTGTAAGGCCGCCCATTATATAGAGCTCATTTCTCGTTGGAAGTCCAAGATCAAAGTTCAATCGCGCCAAAGCGGACAGAGAGTGCTCTAGTTCGGCTTCTAGGTCGTCGTCAGAATCTTCTGAAAAACCGGTCATTGCGCGGGTTTCCAGCGTCAGCTGACGACTAAGTTGTGCTCCGATAAAGACACCCCCGCCGGCCGATTGCATGCTGGTGCCAGAATCTGCCCCCAATAGTCCACTTTCTGGCTCAAAAGTCCATCGAGACAGAAAAGCGCCCGCATACACGTTGTGACGTGTCACATCAGTTCCCTCGAATGTCCAGCCTCCGCCCTGCGCGCTCACTGCTGCCGATAGCACTGTTGCAAACAGACCTATGAGAACGCTAGGGATGTAGCGCTGCCCGCAAGCTCCTTGGCTCTTCGTCGTCGTGCTACTCTTCTGGCTTGAGCGCGTGTGCGATATCATGATTATGCTCCTGCTCAATGAGCTGCAACTTCCTGAACCCTCCGACGGCATGGCCCTTGGGGGATTACGGGCCTCGGGTTCTGATGTGTTCGCCAGTCATAACCTCTGCGAAGGTGTCACGGAGTCGTCGCGGGCGAGCAATGCCGCTTATCTGCTCCATGGAGAGGCCACGGTAACGATGGTCCGGCTTGCCTCGATCTGTCATCACGAAGCCGCCTGCGATACAGACGGGCAGCATGGCCAAGGCGATCAGAGGGCCACCGAGCACCGCGGCCCCGAGTGCGAGCATTAGCAATACAACTCCTAGCCCCCGGTGACCGATTTTGAGGCAAGCAAATCCGGTCACCGCAACCGCAAGCGACAAGAGTGCACCTGCTATTGCAGCGTAAAGCGCGGACTGGACGTCCTCGAAGACGAGGAACGCACCTGCCTTATAGGTTTCCGCTCCTTCGAATAGCAGCAACGCACCCATTCCTACGGTACCCAAAACACCACAGAGCATTGCGATCAGACTGCCTGCCGCTCTCATGGATTTATGCCTCCTGACCACTAATTCAGTCTATCAAGGCCTCGCTCACTGCCATAAATGATTAGGAGAGCGCGACTGTGTCTTCACTGTCACCAGGTTACCCGGGTACTGCAAGGCCTCAGAGGCCTATTCCAAAACGCAGTCCAACGACACGGGTCTCGTTCTCGGGCTCATAGACCTCGGTCAGCTGGCCATCAAGATCAACCACCTCCGGGTCCGACTCATCAATCTCTCAGTAACGCACAAACATCCCAAGTTGCCACGGTCGTCCAGCGCCATCGAACGACGATACCAGCTCCGCCTTCAGCCCAAACCCGCCGTCGAGGTCGTTCTTGGCATCCTCAAAGCTGCGTTCCACGTCGCTAAGATCCGACTCGACATGCCCGTTGAGAAGATGCCGCAGCTCGAGGCGGACCTGCGGCGGCCAGAACTGGCTCGTATCCTCGCGCCCAATTTCCATGCCGATCGGCAGATACACATACTGATGCGCCCGCCGGTAACCACCCGGGCCGCGCAGATCCTGCTCCCAGTACCGGTAACCGATGCCGATCACCGGGGCTACCGGCTCCTGGCGGCCAACCACGCGCATGCCAAAGTTGATCACCCGATCCCCGGTCTCGGTCTCAACCGGCGTACCGCCCCAGGTCTGCCCCTCGTAGTCCGTCCCACCAACCAGCAGCTCGCCATCGAAACGCAACCGGGCCCGGTCCACGGGCAGCTGCCCCTCACCCCGCACGCCGTAGAGCTCGCCGCTTTCCTCCATCACATCCGGCTCCTCGTAGTCGAAATCCGCAAGCACCAAGCTCACGAATCCGCCCCCTGGACCGGCCCAGGCCGCCATCGGCATGGCAAGCATCACAGCAACCAGCAGAGCAATGCACACAGACCTTTCCGCACAGACCGACATCCTGTCCTGCCTTCCCACTACTTGCCCCGCTACACGTCTTCGCCCTTCGTTTCAAACGTAACGGAGTAGCCGCGGTCGCCTTCGACCCCGATATGGTTGCCCACGAATCCCTCGGTGGCGGAAAGGGAGGTCATGCCGACCGCGCCGACTAACGCGATGCAAAACGGATAGAGGTGTCTTTGTGGAGTCATAGAGGGCCTCTCCTGTGGCATTAGCTGAGGTGTGTCCGCTGCTATTGGAGCACCTCGTCCCGGTCTTATGGAGGAAGCCAACGCTTTTGAACGTAGCAATTCCCTTAATGAGTCAGGCGACTGGTTCGGAATCAACGGGATGCGGCGGATGCGCCCATATCGCACGAAGGGGAAGGTTGGCGCAGTAACGCGAAGAGCCTGCGGGGAGTGCACGGCGCCGAAGGGAGGCGAGGCACAGGCGGGCGTGCCGAGAACTGGGGGCTTGCCTGGGGCAACTTCCTGCGGCCCCTTCGATGAACTCCCGGGCTGCTTGGGATTGTTCTCGCAGCCCGGGGCTGTGGCAAGAGGGCAGCGGTCTCACTCGTCATCGGCGGCCTTTTCTGAAAAAAGGTCG
>NZ_JAJNRE010000056.1:0-3822 GCF_022228025.1 Halorhodospira sp. 9622
CGCGGGGTTGCCGGAGGGCCCGTGATCCGCCTCTACACCGGAGCGTCATGCATCCACAGCCACCGGGCCCGGCTGGCCCTGGCCCTGAAAGGGGTGGAGGCCGAGCGTGTCCCGGTCGACCCGGAGCGTCCGCCTGCGTCGCTGCTGGAGCAGAATCCCTACGGGGATGTCCCGACTCTGGTGGATCGCGATATCGCGCTCTATCACCCCGAGATCATCATCGATTACCTGGATGAGCGGTATCCCCACCCGCCGCTGCTGCCGGTGGACCCGGTCAGCCGGGCCAAGGCGCGACTGGTGGTGCACCGCATGCAGCGTGACTGGTACGCGCTCTGCGAACAAATCGAGAACGGTACGGCGGCGCAGGCCCAACAGGCGCGGCGCGCCCTGCGCGAAAGCCTGGTGGCGGCTGCCGAGCTCTTTGAGGGCCAGCCGTACTTCCTCAGCGATGAGCTGACCATCATGGATCTGACGATCCTGCCGCTGCTGTGGCGACTCTCCGCCGCCGGCGTCGAGTTGCCGGAGCATGCAGCGGCGATCACTCAGTACGCCGAACAGCAGTTTGCAACCGATGCCTTCCGCACCAGCCTGACCCGCGAGGAGCTGGGCCTGCGTGCCTGAAGGCAGGAGGCGCACCCAATGACCCCGAGCCGTCCCTATCTCATCCGGGCGATCTACGAGTGGATCGCCGACAACGGTTACACGCCTTATCTGCTGGTGGACGCCACCCGCGACGACGTGGATGCCCCGCTGGAGTACGCCGAGGATGGTCGCCTCGTGCTCAACGTGGCGCCGCGGGCGGTCCAGGAATTGAGCATGGGCAACGACGAAATCGCCTTCCGGGCGCGTTTCGGTGGCGTGCCGCGCGGCGTGCAGCTGCCGGTCAACGCCGTCATGGCCATCTACGCCCGGGAGAACGGGCAGGGGATGCTCTTCGGGGATGGCGAAGATGCCGAGGCCGAGGGCTACGAGGCCATCGACGCCGGCGGGGACGAGGGCGATGACGGCCCGCCGGATGGCCCCGATGGCTCCGGCGGCGGCAAGCGGCCCAACCTGCGCGTGGTGAAGTAGGCGAGGCGGGGCGGGCGGGGCCGGCCGGGGGCCGTGGTCGACCCGGCTTCGCGGACTAGCCGCCCGGCCCGCCGAACAGCGTGCGATCGATCAGATCGCACAGGCAGTGGATCGCCAGCAGGTGGACCTCCTGGATCCTTGCCGTGGTCTCGCTGGGCACGCGGATCTCGATGTCGTCGCTGGAGAGGTTGGCGGCAAGTGGCCCGCCGTCCCGGCCGCTGAGGGCGACGGTGACCATGCCCCGTTCGGTGGCGGCCTGCTGGGCTGCGAGGATGTTCCCCGAGCCGCCGCTCGTGGAGATGGCCAGGAGGATGTCCCCTTCGTGGCCTAGGGCGCGGATCTGCCGGCCGAAGACCTCGTCGTAGTGGTAATCGTTGGCCACCGAGGTCAGTGTGGAGGAGTCGGTGGTCAGCGCGATGGCCGGCAGGCCCGGTCGCTCCATCTCAAAGCGATTGAGCAGCTCCGAGGAGAAGTGCTGGGCGTCCGCGGCGGAGCCGCCGTTGCCGCAGATCAGGATCTTGCGCTCGGCGCCTAGGGCCCGGGCCATGGCACGCCCGGCCCGGACGATGTCCGGCGCGATGCGATCCAGGGCATCCTGCTTGGCGCGGATGCTGTCGTGGAAGAGCTGTGCCACGCGTTCGTGGGAATCCATGAATCCTCGCTGTCGTCTTGCCGGGCCGGTCAGCGTTCTTCCTGGAACGCATCGCGCACCCAGTGCACTTCGTTTCCGTCCGTGGCGACTACATCGAATCGGGCCCACCCGGGGTTTCGGGCCAGCCAGACGTTGGCAGCGCGGCTCAGGCGCTGGCGCTTGCGGCGGTCCACGGACGCGGCTGCGCCGCCGTACCCCGGGTGGCTGCGTCGGCGGACCTCGACGAACACGGTGACGCCGCCATCGGCCATGACCAGGTCGATCTCGCCCCGGCGTGTCCGGAAGTTCCGTGCCAGTGTTCGCAGCCCCCGCCGCTCCAGGTAGGCGCGTGCCCGCTCCTCGGCCTCGTGGCCCCGGTCGCGGGGGTCATTCCCCCGCCTTCTCGGTGTCATGGTGCCTGCCCTCCGTGGCCGGCTGGCGGAATACCGGGCGCCCGCGCACGAATTGCGCGGTCACCAGCTCGCGTTCGACGATCCGTTCGCTGTTCAGGTGTAGCCCCCCGGTCAGCCCGTCCAGGCGTTCTTCCGGGTGCTCCTCGAGCACTTCTAGGTACGGGAAGATGCGGTAGGCATCGATGCCCAGGGCCACCAGCCGGGCCTGGCGGGCCATGACATCACCGAGCTTCTCGGTCAGCCGCTCGTGCTTGAGCTCCGCAGGGATCCCAGGCGACTGGCCCACCAGCCAGGGGCCGTCGACAAAGTGCAGGCCGTCCAGGTCGCGGTCGTCCTCGGGGCGTGGGGTGCCACCGTAGATATGCGACGTCGACAGGACCGGCACGTCCTGGGCGTGGTGGTATTCGAGCTGCGGGCGCAGCAGTCGGCCCGCTTCGGGGAACGCGGCGAGGAAGACGGCGTCGACGTCCTGGCGGCGGCGCGGCTGGTATTCCAGGGTCTGGCCGAAGGTTCGGGTCAATTCCTGGTGGCGGCGGCTGCTGATGCGCAGGTTGAGCACCTCGCGGATGGGGCCTGAGAAGTCCGTTTCATCGGCGTCGTAGGCTTCGCTCTGCAGGACCGTGCCGTCGCCCGCCTCGAAGGCCTCCTGGAAAGCCTGCTGGACCCGCTCACCCCAGTCGGTCCGCGGCGCGAGAACCACCACGCTGGTCCAGCCGCGGCGGTGCGCGTGCCGGGCGGCCTGCTGGGCCTCTGCCTCCGGGCTGAGGGGGAAGAGGAACAGGTGGTCATGGCTGTCGCCGTCCTCCAGGGTGTTGAGAGCCAGGATCGGGGGCGCGTCATCGATGTCGGCGACGGCGCGGACAGCGTCGCGGGTCAGGGGCCCGATGACGGCGTCGCTGCCGGCCTCCCGGGCCTCGGCCAGGGCCGCGCGGGCCCGCTCCGCCTCGCCACCGGTGTCGTGGACGGTGACCTCCGGGCGACGGTTGGCGTCGTTGAAGTAGGCGGCGAGGATGCCGTCACGGACGGCGCGGCCGGCATCGCGGAAGTCTCCGCTGAGTGGCAGCAGCAGGGCGACGTGTTCTGGCCGGCGGATGCGCTCATGAAAGCGCGTGATGAGTTCGGTGGCCTGGCGGTCGCGCGCCGGGTGGTCTGGATAGGCCTCCTCCCAGGCGGACACCGCCTCCTCGAGGCGCTCCGGGTCGAGGCGGTGGCTGCGGGCGATCTGCGCCAGGCGGATCCAGCCGCCGTAGGTGTCGGCGTCCGGCTCGATGGCCTGGAGTTGTTGCGCCGGGGCCCGCCCCAGGGCCTGCCAGATGAGGTTGCGGTTCTCGTCGCGCTGCGACGGCGTCTCCAAGTGGTCCTCGAGGGCCACGCGTTGCTCCACCACCATCAGGTGGTTGTCCAGGCCGGCGGCTGCGGTGGCGCGTAGACGGTGGTAATCCGCCTCCTCGCCGGCCGGTGGCTCGGCCAGGTTATCGAGCAGCGATGCGGCCCGGTCCGGCCGCTCGCGGGCCAAGGCGAGCTGGGCGCGGGCCAAGGTGAAATGCGCCCGTCCCCGGTCGTCGAGATGATCCGGCTCGACCCGGGCCAGCGCCGTGGTGGCGGCGTCGCGCTCGTCGGCATCCAGCCAGGTGCGTGCAGCGGCGATGCTGACTCGATTGCGGTCCGCCGCTTCCTCGTAGGCCTCCGCTGCCGCATCATAGAGTT
>NZ_JAJNRE010000057.1:0-3467 GCF_022228025.1 Halorhodospira sp. 9622
AGACCTGATCGGCGCTGTCGGCCTGGAAGACGTGGTCGGACCAGGCCCACAGGGTGTCCTCGTCGGCAGAGCGGATGCGCTCGAGCTGCTCCTCGGTCAGCGGGCCAAAGCGTTTCTCGAGCATCCGGGCGAGCATGTGAGCTTCGCCTTCCAGCCGACCCTCCTGCCGGCCCTCTTGCCGACCTTTCTTCAGGCCTCTCTGCTCCCACTCCTTCTTCCACTCGTTCATGCGCTCGGCGAGCATTTGCTGTACCTCCTCCAGATCCTGGATCTCTTCGCCTTGCAGTATGGATCGCTCGGCGAACGGTTTGCGGCGCAGCAGCACGCGCTGCACCCAGAGGGCGAACTCGCGACGCAGCCGCCGCTGCTCGGGCTGATCGAGCCAGCGGCAGAGCGTGGCGATGATCGAGAGCATCTGCTGCGGAAGCTACTTGGGGGTTCTGGCGAGTTTCAGGTTTCGGGGGCGTTCGGGTTGGAATAGGTACTCGGGTCGGGAAAGACGCCAACGATCCCGTCCACGTGCTCATGAAGGTCATCGCTGACCTCCTGCCGAAGAGGATCAAGGAGAAGCTCGATACCTTCCCGCCGGGCGAGCTTGGCGGCGGGCACGAAATCACTGTCGCCGGTCACTAAGACGATGGTATCTGCCTGCTCTTTGAGGGTGATGCTGGCGATATCCAGGCCGATGCGCATATCCACGCCCTTCTGGCGCAGACCAAGGCGGACGTCGCCGTGCCGCAGCTCCCGCCAAGCGCTGATCAATTTGACTAGTTCCTGCTCTTCTTTAGCGGTCAGGTTAGGCGGCGCCTGACCATGGAGAAAGACCTGCTCCATGCGGTCCAGCCAGTTCCGCGTCTTGAGCAGCCTCTTGGTCAGGTTGGCAGCGATTTGCCACTCGCCTTCTTTGTGGGTGTGCCCAAGGCGCAGGGCGAATTTGCGCTTGCGGCGCAATTCGGCGAACAGCTCGCTGCGGAAGGCGGCTACCTCGCTCTTGGCGAATTCAACGCGATAATTGAGGACAGGATGATGGGAGACGCCCTGGAAGGGGCGGGCGTCGTAGTAGAAGAGCCGATAGACGTGATCGAGCCAGACGCCGTCGGCGCTGCCGCCCTCCAGGTTCGTAAGGCGCTGGACATGGCGCTTGCAAAGGTGGCGGGCACTATCGGCGGTGGCGGCCGGCGTGTCGCAGAAGCGCGGCTCCACGAGCTTGGGCAGCCGCTTGAGGAAGAAGGCACCATCGATGAGGATGGCGATGCGGCGTACCCTCATGCCCACTTCCAAAAAACAAGATAGCCCCAAGCTTTCGGCACACGCTCGGGATGGGTGAGCGGGCGTACTCGCTTAGGGCGAATGTTGGTGTACGGTGCCGTATCTCGGTTATATGGTCAAGATCGGCGGGGCTGATATCGGCATGCCGGCCTGGGGAGCGTTCCATGCGTGGCTGTCCCCGCGATCCCACCGGGGTCTATCGCCTGATGCTCGATCTGGTGCTCCTCCTCGGTCTACGGGAGCGCGAGTGCCGAGGGGCAAGTGCGGACAGGGAAGGGTGGGGTAGGTGCACCACGGCGCGGAGGATCCCGGTCATTGGGCCTGCATGGATCGAGATGGAAGGGCCCAGGATGAGCGATACCGCTACCTTCTGCAGGCAGCGCCGCAGCGTCCGGTCCAAGACATCGAGCTCGCCGATCTTCTCCCGCAGCTTGCGTCCGACCTTGACGGCGCTGAGCTTCGGGTAGCGGCGCAGCAGGTACTCGATGAACGGCCGGTGCTCATCCAGGCGCCGGGTGCGGCGCGGCCGCGCCCGCTCGAGGGCGATCTCCTCCGCCGACTGGGCGAGATGCTTGCGCACGGTGTTGCGCGAGATCCCTAGCTCGCGGCTGATGGTACGCACCGAGAGCCCGCGGCCCTCGTCGTGAAGCGCCATGATCCGATGAATCATGGCCCACTCCTTCAAGGTTCCCGGCTCCGCCGCTTGGTCCGGCGGCCGTCGGTACGGCCACTCGTGGCCAAGGGGCCACCCGAAGGTGGCTCAATTAAAGCGTTGGCGGAGCTTCGCCGAGCTGCTAGTATCTACACTGTAGATACCAAACCGCGGGGTAGGCTCTATGCGGTCTTCAATCAGCAAATGGGGCAATAGCGCAGCAGTCCGGATTCCTCAGCACCTCTTGGAGCAATCGGGCTTGCGCCTGAAAGACGAGGTCGAGATCGAGGTGGAAGACCAGACTATGATCATCCGCCCGGCCCGGGCCCAGCCATCCTATTCGCTAGATGCGCTTTTGGCAGGGATTACCGAAGAGAACCGCCATGGGGAGACGGATTGGGGCGAGACGGAAGGTGGCGAGCTGTAATGGCCCCGCCGTTGTCAGCGCCCCGACAGGGGGATGTCCTATGGTTTCGGTTCCATCCGCAAGACGGGCGTGAGCAGCGAGGCTGGCGGCCCGGCGTGATCGTCAGCCCCCAAGCCTTCAACCGGAAAACGGGTCTGGCGCTGATCTGCCCGGTTACGAATCAAGCCAAAGGGTACCCCTTCGAGGTCTCCCTGGAAGCCGTCCCGACGCTCTCAGGGGTCATCCTGGCCGATCAAGTCTGCTCCCTGGACTGGCGCGCACGGGCTGGCGAGCCGATAGCCCGCCTACCCGAAAACGTCTGGGCGGATATGGTCGCCAAGATTCGACCTCTTCTGGATTTGGCCGATTATTGATCCCGCCGGCGAGCACAGCCCCCGGGCCGGGATCGAGCCGCTGAGGCCGGGGGCCGAGACGGGGAGCTTCGTGGTGGTGAGCGCCGGCGCCTGATCCGGCTGCGCCGGCGCCCTTGGTGGCCTCAGGCGGGCTTCCCCTCGCGGCTCGGCGGCGCCATGAACTCCGGGCCCACCGGGCCGGTGACGCTCTCCTCGAGGATGCGGTCGATCTCGCGCAGCGCGGCATCGTCCAGCTCGAGCTCCGCCAAGCCGTCGAGGGGCTCGAGCCGCTCAGGCCGCCGCGCACCCCTCAGCGCCACGCCAGGGCCAGGTGGATGGCGCGGCGGCCGAAGCGCTCTTGGGCGAGGGCGTCGAGTCGCTCCACGGCGCGCAGGTACTGGCTGTAGCGCGGCTCCTGGAACTTGGGATCCATCTGCCGCAGGTCGTCGCCCTCGAAGCGGGTATCGGCGCGCATCTTGCCGGTCAGCAGCCCCCGGCAGAGGGGCGCCGTAGGTCAGCGTGGTGATCCCGTGCTCGGGGGCGTAGGGCTGCAAACTGTCGCTTGCCACGACCTTGGGACTGGTCTGACCCGTTGCAGTGGATACCTCTCTAATCAAACGGTCAGGTATCCACTGCAACGGGTTAAGCCCAGGCGCAGCGGAAACGAGCGCAAGCGGTCCGCCGTCTGGTTCAGTGGCTGGAGACGGAGCCGGTGACCCCGGTGGATGCCCTGGTGATACGGTTTCTGCTCACCCTGTTTCTGCACGGTCCCAGCCAGGAAGGGGTG
>NZ_JAJNRE010000058.1:0-3339 GCF_022228025.1 Halorhodospira sp. 9622
GTGCCGATCGCAGCGACGCTGATCAACGCAGGAGTGATCCATGCAGCAGAAGATGCGTACGGGCGCACTTGTACTCGCCGCCGGTTGGATGCTCGGCGGCTGTGCGGGCACCGAGACGACGCCGGTGCCTTTGGGCGACGGCGCCGAGGGCACGCTCATTGACTGCTCGGGCTGGCGGTTGGGGGTGAGTGATTGCATTGAGGCGGCGAACGAGCGCTGTGATGGCGAGTATCAGGTGCTGGCGAGCACCGCCGAGCAGTGGCAGGCGCGGACCGGGGTGACGGGTCTGCTGTCGGATCTGGACCGGGCGATGATCATCCGCTGCGCCGATGAGTGACGGCGCCGGGCAGAGTTTCCCGCGGGTGCGGCGGCTTCAGATCGGCTACTCGCCGCTCGAGGACCGGGTGCTGCTGCGTCTGGAGATGGTCACCGGCGAGCAGCGCTCGGCGTGGATTCCGCGCCGTGTGCTCGGCCGTGTGCTCGGGCGGCTCAATGATGCGCTCAAGCGCAGTCACCCGGCCGGCGAGGGGCAGCCGGCGGCGGATGCGGTGATGGCCATGGAGCATGTCGCCGCGCGCTCGGAGCTGGCCGGGCAACGCCAGAGCACCGACGAGGGTGCGGCGGAGCAGCCGCGCGGGGGTGAGGATGGCGATGGTGCGCAGCCGGTTGAGGACGGGTCGTATCTGATCACGCAGGAGCGGATCGACATCCAGCAGGGCCAGGTCGTGGCGGGGCTGCTCGGTCACGATCTACCCAGCGCCCCGGGGCTTGCTCTCACGCCGCGGCCGGTTGGAGCGCTCTCGCTCTCGCGCACTCAGGCGCATGAGCTCCTTCGCATGCTCACCGAGCAGGCCGAGCAGGCGGGCTGGGGGCTGGCGCGGTCGGTTTCGTGGCTGCGCTGGCTCAGGCCGCGGCGAGAGCGTGGGCAAGGATGAGCCGGCGATGCGTGATTGGATGCATGCGGTCAGCGCTGCGGATGCGCTGATCGGGCTGCTCAACGAGGGGGCTGATGCGCATGCCCCGCAGCCGGCCGGGGTGCTTCGCTGGGTGCTCGGTAGCGCTGGCACGGGGGCGGGTGCGGTGTATGTGCTCATCCACGTGCGCTCGGGGTTTTTGACCGCCGTCCCCCACGCCTGGGGCTCGCCGCGGGTGGAGATTCCGCGGCGGCTGGCTGCCTGCACGCGCGCAGGTGCCCGGTCCTCAGCCCAGGCGGCGGAGGCGGTGGATCGGATCGATAGGGAGACGGTGTGCTTTGACCGGCAGGGATTGCTGCTGCCCGAGCCGGTGCGCCGGCGCATTGAGCGCGCACTTGATGGGGTCGGCTACAGCCCGGGCCCTGAGCAGGCGCTGGCTGAGATTGAAGCGCTCAACGAGCTGCGGCTCAACCCGGCCTTTGGGCGCACGCCGCAGCAGGCCTGGGTGGCCACGCTCGAGTCGGTGGCCGCATCACCGCTGCCGCGGCGCTCGTGGTGGGCGCGTTTTTGCGGCTACGCCTTCGGATCCGATCGATAAGAACAAGAGAAAGGATCGAGCCTATGGAGCAAAACGGCCGATGGAGCGCTGAGGCGGGGGGTGTGCGATGATCGCCCGTTTCAGCGGCGAGCCGGTGTTGATCTACGGGGCGGGCAGCACGGGGGCGCTGCTTGCCCGTGCGCTTCGGGGCAGTTGGCGGTATCGGCCGGTGGCGTTCATCGACGAGGATCCGGGTCGGACCCTTGCGCGGATCGAGCGTCGTCCGGTTTACCCGGTTCAGCACCTGGAGCGGGCCTTGTACCGCCACCGGGTCAGTCGGGTGATCGTCTCGCTGCCCTCGGCGGCGGATGTTCACCGCAGGCGGATTGTCGATCAGCTCCAGGCCCTGGGGGTGCGGGTGGAGACGGTCCCACCCATTGATGAGCTTTTGGCCGGGCGCCGGGCCTTGAGCGATCTGGAGCCGGCGGATGCCCGATCCGGTGTGGAGGCGATCGCCTGCCCCGAGCGGCTGCATGCGGATCTATCGGGTGCGCACGTGGCCCTCACCGGGGCCGGGGGGTCGATCGGGCGGGAGCTTTCGCGCCAGATCGCCCGCCTGGCCCCTGGGCGGCTGGTGCTGATTGAGCGCAATGAGCACAACCTCTATGAAGTCACGCAGCTGCTGCGCTGGGAGGCGGCGCGTGAGGGCCGAGCGCTTTCGATGGAAGCGCACCTGGCCGATGCCGGCGATGCCAAGCGCATGGAGCGCATCCTCGCCGAGGCCGGGGTTTCGGTGGTGTATCACGCCGCGGCGTACAAGCATGTTCCGCTGCTGGAGGCCAATCCGCTGGAGGCGGCGGCGAACAATGTGCTCACCACGGCGCATTGCCTGGAGGCGGCCGAGCGTGCCGGTGTGGGGCGCTTTGTGCTGGTCTCCACGGACAAGGCGGTGCGCCCGACGAGTGTTATGGGCGCGAGCAAGCGTGCGGCCGAGCAGCTGATTCAGTCCCGGGCGCAGGGCGCGGGTGCGATGCGCCTGGCGACGGTGCGCTTTGCCAATGTGCTCGACTCCTCGGGCTCGGTGCTGCCGCTTTTTCGCGAGCAGATCCGCCACGGCGGGCCGGTGACGGTCACCCACCCCGAGGCGCGGCGGTATTTCATGACGATCCCGCAGGCGGCGGCGCTGCTCTTACAGGCCGGTGCGCTGGCCGAGGGCGGGGAGGTCTTCGTCCTGGAGCCGGATGAGGCGGTGCGCATCGAGGACCTGGCCCGGCGACTGATTGCGCTCTCCGGTCTTCGGGTGCGCGATGCCAAGCACCCGCAGGGCGAGATCCCCATTGTCTACACGGGCCTTCGCGAGGGGGAGAAGCTCTCCGAGCAGCTTCTCCTTGGCGAGCAGGTCAGCGGGACGGGGTATCGGCGCATCCTGCGCGCCTGGGAGCCGTCGCAATCGCAGGCGGTGCTCGCCGACGGGGTGCAGGCGCTGGAGCAGGCGGTGGCCGAACGAGACGGGCCGCGTGCGCGGGCGGTACTCGGTGATTTGGTGCCTGAGTACCGGCCGAGCCAAGGCGAGTCGCCGGCGAAGGTACGGCGGCTGCAGGTCGTCGAGCGCGCTTCATAGGGCCAGGGATCCAGGGGGAAGGAGGCAGGCGATGCTGGTACTGGATCGACGCGTGGGCGAGCGGCTTTTGATCGGCGAGGAGATTGAACTGGAGGTGATCGATCTCAAGCGGGGGCGGATCCGGCTCGGGATCGAGGCGCCGGAGGCCGTGGCGATCCACCGCGCCGAGGTGATCGAGCAGCGCAACGCGAAGGAGTCGAGTGGTGAGTCGCAGGAATGAACCCATCCGCCCGGTGCGCGGGTTTGAGGACGCGGAGACCTTTGGT